>JAYUSJ010000001.1:0-8883 GCA_043755735.1 Verrucomicrobiaceae bacterium
GGAAACTTCAATCGAAGCTAAAACACGACGAGAAGTGGACTTACCACGACGTCCCGGAGCTGGAGGATCTCCTCGAACTCCGCCGCGTGCTCTTTAACAAATATCAACGCAAGCACCTCGCCTGGGAGGATGTGGCTGCCGTTGAGCAGATGATCCGTGAGCGCGGCGGGAGCTGGGAGGAAGAGGCGAATGACGAATGACGAATGAACCCGATAAATTGAGGACGAATGACGAGGCGGCGCAGCCTTCACGCTTGCGTTCGTCATTCGTCAATTGTCATTCGTCATCCCCCCCAACCGACGCCATCGCTCTCGATCAACGCCACGGCTGGCACCCTTTTACGCAGATGCGGGATTGGTGCGCACCGGGCCACGAGCCGCTGGTGCTTTCGGAAGGCGAAGGCGCGATTCTCCGCGACGACAAGGGCCGCGAGTATATCGACGGGAACTCTTCGATTTGGACAAACCTCCACGGACATCGTCATCCGCGCCTCGACGCCGCGCTTCGCCGCCAAATTGACCGGGTGGCGCACACGTCGTTTCTTGGTTTCACGAACCCGCCCGCCGCGGAACTGGCCGCAAAGCTTTGCGAACTTTGGGCCGGAGGAAAACTGACGCGCTGCTTTTTTACCGACGACGGTTCCACAGCGATCGAGGTGGCCTTGAAAATGACGACGCAATTCTGGCAGATGCGCGGCGAGGAGCGTCGGGAGTTTGTGGCGTTTGGCGGAGCATACCATGGCGACACCGTGGGCGCGGCATCGCTCGGCGGCATCTCCACTTTCCGGGGATCGTGGCGCTTCCCGGTGACGCATGTCGGCGGGATGGACGAGCTCGCGCAACTCGACGGAAAGAAAGTCGCGGCCGTGTGCATTGAGCCTCTCATTCAGGGCGCCGCCGGGATGCGCTTGTGGCCCGCCGGAATGCTCGCAGCTCTGAGGGCTTGGTGTGACGCCCACGGCGCACTGCTCATCGCGGACGAAGTCATGACGGGCTTTGGGCGGACCGGGACGATGTTTGCGTGCGAACGGGAAAGCGTCGTACCGGACTTTGTCGCACTCGCGAAAGGGCTCACCGGCGGCTATCTCCCGCTTGCCGCCACGCTGACCACGGAGCGCGTGTACGAAGCATTTCTCGGAGGTCCGGAGCAGACGCTTTACTACGGCCACAGCTATTGTGGGAATCAACTGGGATGCGCCGTGGCGCTGGAAAACCTCGCGATTTTCTCCGAGGAAAATGTGCTCCTTTCGCTCGCAGGGAAGATCACGCGCCTCACGACATTGCTCGCTGATTTACAGAATCAATCGGGGATAGTTGCCGTGCGGCAGTGCGGCTTTATAACGGGCATCGACGTCGCAGCAAATGGCGCGAAAGTCTGCATCGCGGCGAGGAAATACGGTCTGCTCACGCGCCCTATCCGCGACACCGTGGTCATCATGCCTCCTTACTGCATCACGGATGCGCAACTCGACGCCGCCATCTCCGCAATCGCCCGCGCTGTAGCCGACGTATGCAAATGAACTACTCTTTCATGCGCTTCAACGCGCGTCCCTGACGATGCTCCTCTCGCTCTATCGGCTCACAATTCTGGTAGCGATCGCGTGGATTTTGCGGGAGCACGCGGTTCGAGTGCGTTTTGAGGGATTTCTCCCGGTGACTATCGAGGAAGTTCGCGCAGTGCTCCCGAAGGCGACCGCGCTAAAGCCTGATGCATCCGAGCGCGACGGCGCAGACGTGCTCGACGCAGCGGGCGCGAAAATCGGCTACGTGCTGCAAACGGCACCGGCGTCCAACAGCATCATCGGCTACCGCGGCTGGACAAATTCGCTCATCGTTTTCGACTCCGCGCTACACGTCATCGGCGTCCGTATTCGCGCCAGCCAGGATACCACGGATCACGTCGGCGATGTGAAGGGAGATCCATATTTCATGAAAACATGGAATGGCAAACCGTGGGACCAGGTAGCAGGCCAGACTCCCGCCGACGCAGGGATCGAGGGTGTCAGCGGCGCAACGATGACCAGCCTCGCAATGGCGGAAGGAATCATGCGCCGACTCCAGTCTGCGGATTCTGCCCTCGCGAGACCGCCGCTGCCCTGGAAGCTCAGTGCTCGGGATATCGGCATGATCGCGTTCCTCGTGGCGGCAATCTGGCTCGCATTTCGCGGCACTCACGGACGGCGCTGGGTGCGCGTGGTTTTACAAGTCATCGCCATCGGCTACGTCGGCCTTTGGAATGGCGACCTGCTTGCACAATCACTGATGGTCGGCTGGGCGCAAAACGGCATTCCCCACGCGCCGGGACTCATCCTTCTACTCGCGACCGCGCTGATCATTCCGTGGACCACCGGCAAACCGCTCTATTGCCAGCACGTATGCCCGCATGGTCACGCGCAGGAACTCCTTTCGCGTGTCGTGCCGAAGCGCTGGCGCGTCCATCTGCCACAAAGTATCGCGGCAGGTTTGCGCTGGCTTCCATCTCTCACGATCGTCTGCATTTTCGTCATTGCGCTCCTCGCTTTGCCCGCTGATCTCGCGGGCGTGGAGCCATTCGACGCATATCTTTTGAAGAGCGCCGGGTGGGCAACGCTCACAATCGCGGTCCTCGGGTTGATTGCCTCGTTGTTTGTGCCCATGGCCTACTGCCACTACGGATGCCCCACCGGGGCCGTGCTCAATTTCGTACGCCGCCGGGGGAAAAACGACCGCTTTGGACGCAGGGAAGTCGCCGCATTATTTCTGGTTCTGGTCGCCGCGCTGCTCTCGTGGAAAAGCCCGGATCTGCGAAACTGGATCGAAACTTCAGCATCCGACTGGCTGCTGTAACCGCGAAAGCGTTGCCTCTCTAGGATTCGAACCTAGACAAAACGAGTCAGAGTCGTTTGTGCTACCGTTACACCAAAAGGCAGTCGCGGGGGGAAGATGGTAAGCGGGCATCGTTGGATGTAAACCACATTTTCCGCTCAAGAGGCTCAAACATCGTTCACAATCATCCCCAGCCCAAAAATAAAACGGCATCATTTCAGATTGTCACCGCTAAGGATTACGCGCACTTCCAGCTTGAACCTTATCCGATGCAACAAACCAATTCACACGACTCGTCCGCCTTTGATTGGCAGCTTCGCACCCGCATCGTAGCTGGCGCCGGAAGCCTCGCGCGGGTCGGCGAGCTTGCGACAGAGCTGGGCCGGCACGCGCTCGTAGTCACAGACCCCGGCATCATCGCGGCAGGACACGCAGAGAAAACCTGCGACTTCTTGAAGAAGGCCGGCCTGTCCGTGTCCGTGTTCGACGGCGTCCGCGAGAACCCCACCACGGCCGATGTCGCTCGCTGCGTCGAAGCCGCACGCGATGCGGATATCTTCATCGGGCTCGGCGGCGGAAGCAGCATGGACACTGCGAAAGGCGCGAATTTCATCCTGACAAACGGCGGCGAAATGAGGGACTACTGGGGCGTCGGAAAAGCCACCAAGCCCATGCTCCCGCTCATCGCCATCCCGACGACCGCGGGCACCGGCAGTGAGTGCCAGAGCGCCGCGCTCATCGCCGACGACACGACGCATCAAAAGATGGCGTGCCTCGATCCGAAAGCGGCCGCACGCATCGCGATTCTCGACCCCGTCCTCACGCTCAGCCAGCCGCCGCGAGTCACCGCATGCACGGGCATCGACGCCATCGCACACGCTGTCGAGACTGCCGTCACCCGCAAGCGCACGGCTCTCAGCACCGTCTTTTCGCAGGAAGCTTTCCGCCTTTGCGCGAAAGCGCTGCCGCAAGTCATCGCCAACCCTGCCGACCTCGCCGCGCGCGGGCGAATGCAACTCGGCGCGGCATACGCGGGGCTTGCCATCGAGTGTTCGATGCTCGGCGCCGCGCACAGCATGGCGAATCCCCTCACCGCTCACCACGGCGTCGTGCATGGGCAGGCGGTCGGTATCGTCCTCCCCGCGGTCGTTCGGTTCAACGCAAACATCCCCGGCATTTACGACGACTTCCTTTGCGCTAACGGCCTTGCGAATCCGGAGGAACTCGCAGTGACCATCGAGCGCATCCTCGCGCTTTCGGGCCTCAGCCAGCCGCTGCGCTCGTTCGGCGTGACGCTGGAAAATATCCCCGCACTTGCCGAGGAAGCAGCCCGCCAGTGGACCGCCACATTTAATCCCCGAACCATCGTCGCCGATGACTTCGCGAAACTCTACGCATCCACACTTTGAAGACGCTCTTCCTCACAATCGCCCTGACGACCGCCACATTTGCCGACGACTGGCCCATGCACCGCGGCAGCCCGATGCTTCAAGGACGCTCCGAAAGTGCAGCCCCGGCCAAGCCCACGTTGAAGTGGACATTTAAAGCGGGCAAGCCCGTCGTCGGCGGCGCATCCATTGCCGGCGATCGTGTCTATTTCGGCGACAACGCGGGCGTCATCTATTGCATCGGACTTACCGACGGCAAAGAAATCTGGTCGCTGAAAACCGAGAGCGCTGTCGAAGCCATCCCTCTCATCCTCGACGGCACATGCTACATCGGCGCAGCCGACGGACGCCTCTATGCGCTCGACGCGATGACGGGAAAGAAGAAGTGGGAACCCTTTGAAACCGGCGACAAGATTCTCGCCAGCGCCAGTTGGGCGAAGGATCCGACCTCCGATAAGAAATGGGTGCTCGTGGGCAGCTACGATTTCAGCTTTTACGCCATCGATGCGGCAACAGGGAAACAGGTCTGGAAAGTCGAGACCGAGAATTTCATCAATAGCACCCCCGCCATTACTGCCGACGGACTCGCGCTCTTCGGCGGATGCGACGCGCTCATGCACGTCGTCTCGCTAAAAGAGCAGAAGGAAATCCTCAAACTCGACGCCGAGGCCTATGTCCCCGCAAGCGCCGCAGTGGACGGGAAGATGGCTTACTTCGGCAGCGATTCCAAAAAGGTGTACGCCTTCGACGTGACGAATGAAAAGCCGGTCTGGACCTATCGCGACCGCAACTTCTCCTACTTCTCGTCGCCTGCTCTCAGCAGCGAACTCGTCATGATTGGCGCGCGCGATAAACGCGTCCACGCCCTCGACCGCAAGACCGGCGAAGCCCGCTGGACGTTTGCAACCAAAGGCGACGTGGACAGCTCTCCGGTTCTTTGCAAAGACGGAGCGCTTGTCTTCGGCAGCATGGATGGCCGGGTCTATTGCGTGGAAAGCGGCACTGGCAAAGAACGCTGGCGCTACGAAATCGGCAGCGACATCGCATCCAGCCCCGCCATTGCAAAGGGCCTCATCGTCATCGGAGCGAACGACGGCAACGTGTATTGCATCGGCCCGGAGTAAGGCCCGCAAGCAGTGGGGCCGCTACTCCGCCTTGATTACACCCTTCTTCACCATTTTCGCGATCTTCGGGCCGATCACGACCGAGCAATACGGGTTCTTATCCTTATTCAGGTTGTAATAATTCTGGTGATACGCCTCAGCGGAGAAGAACTCTTTCAGCGGCGAAATCTCGGTCACAATCGGATCGGACCACTCCTTTTTTGCGCGCACCACGGCCTCGTCGGCAGCTTTTTTCTGCTCATCGTTCACGAAAAAAACCACCGAGCGGTATTGCGTGCCGCGATCGGCCCCCTGCTGATTGAGCGTGGTCGGGTCATGCGAAACAAAGAACACATCCAGAACTGTGCCGAGCTTCACCACAGAGGGATCAAAGTCCACACGCACCACTTCAGCGTGCCCGGTCGTACCGGTGCAGATTTGCTCGTAAGTCGGGTTCTTGACGGTTCCGCCCGAGTATCCCGAGACGATTTTTTTCACACCGGGAACGCGTTGGAGCACGGCTTCGACGCACCAAAAACAACCGCCTCCCACGACTACAGACTGAGTGGCGGCGGGTTCGGCGGATTGGAGATTCATAAGCGGAAAAAGGACAGCGGCGAGAATGAGATTACGACGTTTCACGGCTGGAGCTTTAGCTCATCTCCCGCAGAGTGGCAACGCTAGTTCCCCAAAAACAAACGAGCCCGGGGCGGTTGGCCCCGGGCTCGCTTGGAATGAGTCGGATGATATTTACTTCAGGTCTTCGACGAGGATCGACATCGTCATGTGGGCCTTGCCTGACTCTTCGCCCATCTGGACGCTTGCAGACTTAATCGAACGAATGAGCCCGATCGCCGTTTCAATCATCGGTTTCGCCTTTTGAAACTCCTCGGCCGAGCTGGCGTTTCCTTCGAAGAATTCCGTCGGATTCGATGCCGCGAGTTTCAACCAGTGAGTTGCAAAATCGGCCACCGCTCCAAACTCCATCCGCATCTCCATGTCCTGCTTCGCAGAGCCTGTGGCTACCTGTTTCGCGAGTTCCGCACTAAAGCTCGGCGAAGTGCTCATTATCCACTTGTCCTTTGAAATCGCGATGTGCGGGAGCATGTCACCCGTCGGCACCGGAAGTTCGATGAAGTGAATCTCCACATCTCCCTCTTTCCGCATCTGCGCCTCGGGAATCGGCGGCGCATCCGCCCCGCGCGGGATCAATGCAATCGCTTGCTTCACGAGCTTATCGAAGCCCTTCCACGCCTCGCTCAGCGCGGCGCGATTCTTGAGCTCGATCGCGATTGCAATCCGCGGAATCTTTCCACCCTCGACTGCTACCTTCGGTGCACCGGGGATTGGCGGCATCTTGCCGTTCAGGTCCACGAGCATCGCCGAGTTGTCGCCAAAGGCCGTCCCCAGCAGGCGGCAGGATTTCCAGAAATCCTTCACCATCGGGACCGCCATCGCCTCCATCGTCGCAGCATTCTGCTGCCCGTCGGCGGGCAACATTTTGCGGCCGAATTTTTCATACCAGCCCCACACCATCCCGGCAGCTTCCTCAACGAGTTCGGTGGTCTGGGCGCTATTCGCAGAGTCGCTGTGGCTCACCATCGACATCACGGTCGCCGGTGTGCTGAGGCTGGAAAATGTGAGCGGCTGTGAAGCGGTCGCATTTGCCGAGCGGGGCCCGCCAAAGCTGTCTGCACGCATGCCGCCGTCGAGATACGACACGGTCACCTGCGAGCTGTTCACAGTCTTGAAAAGTTCCTGCACCCGGCCCTCAAGCTTCTTCACGTCCGCCGTCATCCCAGCAACCGCGTCCGGGGCGATCATGCCCTGAAGCGACTCCGTCATTTTTGCAAATGGAGCTGCGAGCTGCATTGGCTTGGCGAGCTTGTCGAAGAACGCCTTGTCCACATAACCGAGGCCGATGGGCTTCTTCCCTGCGAACATCGCCGCACGCGCCGCGACATCGGGAATTGCAAGTGCGCTGTCCGCGACTCCTGTGGAGAGCCTTACATGAGAGTGGTCGCTTCCGATCGAGACGATGAGATAGTCTTCCACCCAGCCCCACGATACTTCAAAGCGCTTCGCCATCAGTGCCTCCACATGCTTTTTCGCAGCGGCTTCATCACCCACCATTTCCTTGATCTGGGCCACAAATGCTTCTTCCTGCGTTGCGGGAATGACCTTGCGGACCATCACGCTGAGCGACTGAAATTCGTACTTGTCGCTCACTTTGAACTTGTTGCTTTCCACGCCGGGAGGCAATTGCGCGGATTCCAGACCCTTCTTAATAAAGTCGTCGAATTCAGCGCGGACCTTACCAGCCTTGAACCCCATCAACATCGGCGGGAGTTCGAGTTTCACGGCCTTCGGCAGAAGAGCGGCGGCGTTGTCCTTCATGATCCGCATCATCGCCTTTTCGGTATCAGCGGGGGATCCGCCCACCATTCCGCCCGTGAGAGCCGCCTCGGAGAACATTCCGCCGAACGACTGCACCAAGTCCATCCAAGGCTCCAGCTTCTGCGTGAAACCTGCCGCGCCAACGGAGAAATACTCGTTTCCGAGGAAAGCCTCGGCGAATTCCTTCCCCTTCTGCATGCCCGGATCGCCTTGCCACTGCTCGAGCATCTGCTGGCTTTGCGGGTCCTTTTTCATCAAATCGACCACCGCAGCGCCCCACTTGCTGTTCGCGATGGAGAGCCATAGGTCGTGCATCCGATAGGCCGATGAGAACATCTCTACATCCTTGGGCAACCGCGCAACGAACCCGTAGGTCTCGCTGAGTTTGGACGCATCCACCGCCGGAGCCACCGCCGCCGTGACAGCCGAAGCGACCTTGTCCACAGCGGCTTTCGTGGCATCGGCAGCCTTTGCCACCTGCTCTGATGCTGGTTTCGCGGGTTGTTCAGCGGTTTTATCCGCGGGCTTGTCGCACGCGACGAATGACCAGGAGACCGCGAGCGCGGTGACCGGGATAAGGGCTCTGTTAAGTGTCAGGTTCATAAATTTTCTGGATAGTGAGATGAGTCAAACGGGCGGGCGAACGAGCATTTTTCATCCCAGCCGCCTCCGTATTGACGTAGTTGTTTAGCAAACGGTTACCCGATTGGCAGGAAAAAGTTGACCTTTATACCTTGCGCAATTTCGTGATGCGTCCCGTATCCACCCACTCCGCTACAAGGATGTTCCCCGCCGCATCGAAACAAGCGTCGTGCGGGTGCAGAAACTTGCCCGACACCCACTCCTCGCCGGTCTTGCTGCGTCGCATCTTGTTTCCGTCCTTCGTTACTTGCTCCCGCCAAGCCGCGTCTTCGCCGAGGTGGACGAGCACTTTGTCGTCCTTGCCCAGCAGCGTCACCCGCGCGCTCAGGTCCGGCACGAGCAGCACATCACCGTGCGAATCCGCATTTGCTGGCAGGATAAACCCGTCGAGCGTCTTGATATGTTTTCCCTCCAACGTGAACCATTGCAGGCGTTTGTTGGCGCGGTCCGTCACGACCACCGAAGCCTCGCGCCCCGGACGATTATCCATCCAGATTCCGTGCGGCGTATTAAATTGCCCAGGCCCCGTGCCCGGCTCGCCAAACATCG
>JAYUSJ010000002.1:0-2963 GCA_043755735.1 Verrucomicrobiaceae bacterium
GCCCGCCGCCCGCGCCGGACTCCTCCCCGAAGATGTCGTCCGCAGCATTGATGGCAAAGTCATTGAAGACTTCCAGACTCTCCGCACGATCCTCGCGAAGCTCGAAGTCGGCGCGACTATCGAAATCGAAATCCTCCGCGCTGGGAAACCCGGCAAAGCCAAAGTGACCATCGAAGAACTCCCCCCGCAACTCGAAGGCCAGACTCGTTAAGCCGGGAGCTTTGTCCGGCGCATCAAAAGCCCGCAGTTTGGCGAGAAAAGAAGGGCGCAGATGAAAACGGCGGTTTGTGCGAGGACGATGCAGGCAGCAGGAGAGGCGTTTGCCTTAAAGCTGAAATAGACGCCAATCCACGCGGAGCTAACGGCGGTGCAAACTGCGATGGCGAGCATCCGGTCGAAGCGCTTTGTGAGCAGCAAAGCAGTCGCGCCGGGTGTGATGAGCGCGGCGACGACGAGGATGACGCCGACGGCTTGCATGGTGGCCACGATGGTGAGCGAGAGGAGGACGAGGAGCAGGTAAGTAAGCCCGCGCACATGGAGGCCGAGGGCTTTGGCGTGGGTCGGGTCGAAGCACACGAGCAGCAGGTCGCGGCGCAGCGCGAGGACGACGATGAGGACGATGATGGAGATGCTCGCTGTCTCCACGATGAGCGCCGGGGTGAGGCCGAGGATATGCCCGTAGAGAATGTGATCCAGATGAAGCTCCGTCGGCGTGCGGGAGAAGATGACGAGGCCAAATGCAAACATCCCGGTGAACACGACACCCATCACGGTGTCCTCTTTAATACGGCTGTTCGCTTTGATCCACCCAGTCGCCACCGCGCAAAAAAGCCCGCTGGCAAACGCGCCGATGATGAGCGGTATCCCCGCGATGTAGGCGAGAACGATACCGGGGAGGACGGCGTGAGAAATGGCGTCGCCCATCAGCGACCATCCACGCAATACGAGGAAGCACGAAAGCACCGCGCCGACTGCCGCGATGAGCCCGCCGATGGCGAAGGCCCGAAGCATGAAGTCGTAGTGGAATGGTTCGAGGAGTGTGTGCATTTTTATGCCCGCGCCCTCCGAGTTGCGATGAGTCCGTGCTTCGGCGCGAATGCGAGGGCGATGAGGAAGAGCACGGCTTGCAGCGTGACGATGCAGCCGCCGGTCGCGCCGTTCACAAAGTAGCTGGCATACGCGCCGATGAATGCGGTGACGGAGCCGAAGATCGCACCGAGGATGAGCATCGTGCTGAAGCGGTCCGTGAGCAGGTATGCGGTCGCGCCGGGCGTGACGAGCATGGCGACGACGAGGCACGCGCCGACGGCCTGGAGCGCGGCGACAGCGGTGGCGGAGAGCAGGAGGAGAAGAAGGACGTGCAGCGCGCCGACCCGCATCCCGAGCGCGCGAGCTTGATTCGCATCGAAGCAAAAAAGCATGAGGTCGCGCCATTTGAGGAGGATGATGGCGAGGCAGATGAGGGAGACGATGACGAGCTGGACGACATCGCCCGCTGCGATGCCGAGGATGTTGCCAAGGATGATGGTCTTCAAATCTACGCGCGTGGGATAGAGCGAGATGAGCAGCAGCCCGAACGCGAAGAAGGAGGTGAAGACGATGCCGATGACGGCATCCTCTCGCACGGGCGTCTTGATTTTTATAAAGGCCATCGCCCCCGCCGCGATGAGCCCGCTGGCAAATGCGCCCACGGCAAACGGAAAGCCGACGAGATAAGCGATAGTCACGCCGGGGACGACGGCGTGGCTGAGCGCATCGCCCATGAGCGACCAGCCCTTGAGCGTGACGAAGCCGGAGAGCACGCCGCAGACGCAGCCGATGAGCGTGCTCGTCCACATCGCCGTGAGCATGTAGTCGTAGTGGAAGGGAGTGAGCCAGTTCATCCAGCTCCTGCGTCTTTTTTTGAATTATTCTTAGCCACGCCTAATTTAGATAGCCGGAACGAAATTACGCGCAACAAGTATCAGGCCCATCTGGTTCAGTTCCCGGGGAGCAGGCCACTCCATTCGCCTTCATCCCCACCAAGTTCTCGTCCGAGATCATCAATGCTGGCTGTGTGCGATTTCGGTCAGGCGACAACAAACAAATGAAACCGAAGTCACACCAACTCACAGGCCCACAAAAAAGCCGGGAGCTTTTGGCCCCCGGCTTTTGTGAGTTTCTTGTGCGGGTCGGTTAGACTTTCGCGGCGCTGTATTCCCAGCCGGCGCGGTATTTCGCGCGCTTGATGAACTTGTTCGCGTCTTCGTTGTTCGTGACTTTGAGCGCGGCGCTATCCCATGCGAGGCGCTTGCCGGGGAAGCGCATGGCGAGGCCGCCGATGAGCGTCGTTTCGGTAAGCGGGATGGAGTAGTCGAAGTGTCCCATCGTTTCAAATTCCTTGCCGTTGCGAATCGCCTCGGCCCATTCCTGCTGTGGGTTTCCCTCACGCACGCTGCGGGTTTCGGTCTTCGGGATTTTGTCCGCAGGGAATGCGTCGCGGCGGCTTTTCGGCCAGAGCTGCATGTCTTTGGCCTGGTCGTTTTTGTTCAAAATGACGCCCTCGGTGCCGATGATCATCCATCCGCCCGCGCTGATTTTGCCGCCAAATGCCTCGGCCATATCTATGGACGACGGGAACTCGGGGAGATACGGCGAGCCGTCCGGCTTTTTGCCTTCATACCATGTAAATGGAACGTCGCCGTGTCCTGCGACGTTGGTGAATTCGAGCTTCACGACGGAGCCGGTCGGCCAGGCGATTTCGGTGAGGTCGTCCACCTGCGTCGCGGTGACGAAGCTCGGCACTTTCAGCCCGCAAGCGACGAACGGCGCATCCATGAGATGGCAGCCCATGTCGCCAAACGCGCCCGCTCCATACTCGAGGAAGCCGCGCCATTTGAACGTGTGGACGTTGTCCGAATAAACGTCGTCGGGCGACTGGGATAGCCACTTCTCCCAATCGAGCGTCGTGGGGACTTTGCCGG
>JAYUSJ010000003.1:0-2960 GCA_043755735.1 Verrucomicrobiaceae bacterium
CATGTGGATGAGGCCGTTATCCACGATCACTAAATTGCCGACGTGCAAATCCTCGACGAGGTGATCGTAATTCACTCCTACGCTCATCGTCTCCGTCGCCGCAGCACCGCGCACGGTGAACTCGAAAATGTCTCCGCGCTTTAGCGTAAGCTTTGCAGGGACGTCGCCGGTGCGAATCGCCGGCCCTTGGGTATCCAGCAGGATGCCCACGACCACGCCCGCCTCCTCCGCGAGTTGACGGATGCGAGGCACGAGTGCCCGGACGGTCTCGTGCTTTGCGTGACTCATGTTGATGCGGAAGACCGATACTCCCGCCGCGATGAGCGAGCGGAGCACTTCTGGTGATTCGGTGGCCGGGCCCAGCGTCACCACGATCTTTGTCTTACGCATCGGGTATTCTATTTAGCCGAGAATCTTATTCCACTTATCGAGGTTCGCCTTTTGAGCGGCGAACAGATCGTCCGTCGAATCCAGCACCTCGATGCTTTTGATTTTATCGCCCTGCGCGATGGTATCCACGACGTTCTGGCCCTTCGTCACGTTGCCGAAAACGGAGTGCTTGCCGTCGAGATGGGGCGTCGGCCCGTGGGTGATGAAAAACTGGCTGCCGTTCGTGGCGGGCCCCGCATTTGCCATCGAGAAAACTCCTGGGGTCGAGTGGCGTAGTGAGCGGTCAAATTCGTCGCCGAACTTGTAGCCTGGCCCGCCTGCGCCTGTGCCTGTCGGGTCGCCGCCCTGAATCATGAAGTTGGCGATGACGCGGTGGAACTTGATTCCATTGTAATAACCGCGCTTGGCGAGGTTGAGGAAATTGGCTGCCGTCATCGGGACTTTGCTCGCGTAGAGCGTTCCTTCGATGCTGCCTTTGTCTGTATTAATGATGATGCGAATGTCTTCCATATAGGCGAGCACCGTGTCGGCTCGACGAGCCAGAATCAAGACTTCGTAAGCTCCGTGCGGTAAAAATCTCGCGCTCCCAGGGCACAACAGACAGTGCAGCTCGACCGCGCAGAGAGTGCGGGGTCTTTTTTGCTCCCCAGCGAATGGCGACGCACGATACACCGTCTGGTCATGCGCTCGCTCATCTTCCTGCTCACCGCCTCGTCCGCTCTCGCACTTGAAATCCGCGTTGCACCGGATGGCCCGATTCCATCGCTCGCCGCTGCCCGCGATGCCGTCCGCGCGGCGCGGGAAAAGGGCGATGCTTCTCCGGCGCGTGTGATCGTGGGGGAGGGGACGTATGCAATCACGGAGGCCGTTGTTTTCGAGCCCCGCGATGGTGGCGTGAGCTACGAAGCTGCGCCGGGGGCGAGGCCGGTTTTTTCCGGCGGGAAAAAGATTGGCGGTTGGAAGAAGGACGGCGCGCTTTGGACGACGAAGACGGACCTGCAGTTCGATGCGCTGTGGATCAATGGCCAGCGCGCCCAGCGCGCGCGCACGCCGAACAAGGGATTCATCCAAGCGATGGGGCAGCCGACTTCGCCGATTGTCACGAGCACCGGCGAGGCCGGGAGCACGCTGCTCGCAGTCGCGCCGGAGTTTGCCGCGCCGCTCGCTGCGCTGAAGGGCGATGAGGCGAACGATGTGAATGTCCTCGTCTATTTCAACTGGGACATGAACCGCCACCGCCTCGCTGCGGCAAAGGCAGACGGCACTTTGCAATTCACCGGGCCCCTGCGCGGGCCGTTCTTTTCGCTCGCGCCGTTTCACAATATGCGGCTGGAAAACTACCGCGCCGCGCTCGATGAGAAGGGCGAGTGGTTCCTCGCTCGCGACGGCACGCTCAGCACCATGGGCGATGAGCCGAAGGAAGCCGTCGCGCCCGTCGCGCCGCAGTGGCTCATCATTCGCGGCGATGCAAAGGCGGACAAGCTGGTGAAAGGGCTCACGTTTCGCGGGCTCGCGTTCCGGCATCAGGGCTGGACGCTGCCGAAGGGCGGCGCGTTCTTTGGCCAGGCGGAAAACAGCCTGATCTCGGCCATCGAAGCGGACGGCGCGCGCGACGTGTTGTTCGAGGATTGCGAGTTCGGCCACACGCTCACGACGGCGGTGTGGTTCCGGCGCGGGTGCAGCGAAATCACGCTTCGCAAATGCCACATCCACGACCTCGGCGCAGGCGGTGTGAAGGTCGGTGACCCGGCGATTTCGCAAGCCGGGCCGGAGCACACGCACCATGTGCTCGTGGAAAATACGATCATCTCCGGCGGAGGGCGGCACTTCCCCGGCGGAATCGGCGCGACGATTTTCCACGCGAGCGACACGACGTTGCGGCATTGCGACATCGGGGACTTTTTCTACAGCGCGGTGAGCATCGGCTGGACGTGGGGCTACAAGCAAACGGCCTGCGCGCGCAACGTCGTGGAGCATTGCAAACTGCATCATCTCGGCTGGGCGGAGATGTCCGACCTCGCTGCGGTCTATAGGCTCGGGCCGCAGCCCGGCACGGTCATCCGCGATTGCTGGGTCCATGACATCGGCTGTCTCAGCTACGGCGGATGGGGCCTTTACAACGACGAAGGCAGCACGGGCATCGTGTGGGAAAACAACCTCGTCCACGACACACAGGACGGCGGCTACCACCAGCACTACGGGCGCGGAAATATCATCCGCAACAACATCTTCGCTAACCAGCGCGAGGTGCAAATTCGCCGCAGCAAGCCTGAGGACTTCCTCGCGTTTTCGTTCGAGCAAAACATCGTCGTGTTCAAAGAAGGGCGGCTCTTTGGTCACGTGGACAAAAACTGGTTCGACGGACGCGTCGCCGTGAATCGGAACCTCTACTGGAAGACCGGCGGCAAGCCGTTCGACTTCGCCGGGAAGACGTGGGACGACTGGCGTCTGTGGGGCTTCGACGCCGAGGGGCTCATCGCCGACCCGATGTTCGCCGATGTGGAGAAAGGCGACTTCACCCTGCGCGCCGGGTCGCCTGCGACTCAGATTGGCTTCAAGCCCTTCGACTG
>JAYUSJ010000004.1:0-68667 GCA_043755735.1 Verrucomicrobiaceae bacterium
CCAAAGGACATTTGGCCACCAGTTTTAGCCGCTTTTACTCTGTAATTCGCTGTCCACTTTTGTTCCGGCGAGAATTCCACTTTTGTTCCGTCGCCGACACTCGCGAAGTTTCCACTCGCGCGATGAGCGAATTTCCGCTACCTTTCGACCATGACGCCAGAACAAAAGGCCACTTTAGAAAAACTTCGCCAATGGCGCTTGAATCAGCCCTTCATGTCCTCCGAGGAATTCCAACAGCAGATGGAGAGTGTCCGCCGGGAAGTCCAGGAGCGCTCCGAGAAAATCTCGCCCGCGAACGTGACGCCCTTATCAACTGGGCAGCCGGTAGCGGACTCATCCTTGATGGCAAAAGCTATCTAGATCGCGTCACCGGCGGCGGTGCTGAGCACGAGGTGTTCATCGAGCCGAAGGAACACCGAGTTTTTAAAATCACGCGCCGATTCGGGCTCACCATTGGCACTTCGTTCCGCATGGGGAAGCGCACGCAAAAATATCTAGGCGTGCCTTTCGTCCGCGATGCGACTCCGCTCGAATACTTGGAGCGGTTGGCTTTGGTGAACGACGTTTTTGCCGACGACATCCGGCTCGAAGGCATCATCAAGGGCGAACGCGAGGCAATCGTCACCAGCCAGCCGGTGGTTCGCGGACGCTCGGCGACTCCCGAGGAAATTATTCACTGGATGGCGCAGCTCGGATTTTCCGTTCTGCAAAACGTTATCGCTGGTCGGCGAGATTCGGCTTCGTTTTTCCGCGCCTCCGATGGCGTCGCGGCGTTCGATGCGCATGGCGAGAATGTGCTCACGGACGGCGAGCAGGTCGCGCCGATTGACTTGCTCACCGTGACTGCGAGCGAAGACCTTGCTGCATTTCTCAGCATGTCGGCGGACGCGCGATACGAAGATGTCGGCGTCTGGCGCAGCCTTTCGTAGAAAAATCTATATGACACGCACACCACTCACCGGCCTTGTTGCCGCAACTCACACTCCGTTTCACGCCGACGGCTCGCTCAATCTTGACGCAGTCGAAAAGCAGGCCACGCATTTGCAAAAGACTGGCGTCGGGACTGTATTCATTGGCGGCAGTACCGGCGAAAGTTCATCGCTTGCGCTGAAAGAACGGCTCGCACTGTGCGAACGTTGGGCGGAGGTCATGCGCGGTTCTTCGATGCGGCTCGTGGTGCATGTCGGGGCGAATTGTCTCGGCGATGCACGCGCTCTCGCAGCGCAGGCACAGAAGCTCGGTGCCGCTGCGATTTCTGCGCTGTGTCCTTCGTATTTCAAGCCGCGCTCGGTCGCGATGCTGGTCGAGTGCTGTGAGGAAATCGTGCGCGATGCCCGGGAGATTCCGTTCTATTTTTACGACATCCCGGCGCTGACCGGCGTGTCGCTTTCGATGCCCGATTTTCTCGCAGTGGCGAAGGACCGTTTGCCGACACTCGCTGGCCTGAAGTTCACAAATCCCGACATGATGGCGTATCAGCTCTGCCTGCGCGCCGATGGCGGACGATGGGACGTGCCGTGGGGAATCGACGAACACATGCTCGGTGCCCTGGCGATGGGCGCAAAAGGCGCGGTCGGCAGCGGGTTCAATTTCGCAGCGCCGATTTACAACCGGCTGATTGCGGCGTTTGAGCGCGGCGATCTCGACGGCGCTCGCGAGGAGCAGTTTCGTGGCGTTCGGCTCATCCAGCTTTTCGTGAGCTACGGCTACATGGGCGCGGCGAAGGCTGCGATGGCGATGCTCGGGGTGGATGTCGGACCTGCGCGTCTGCCGAACAATTCGCTCGCGCCCGAGCAAACGGCGAAGCTGCGCGGCGAACTGGAGACGATGGGCTTTTTCGATTGGGTAAAATGAGCATCGACCTCCCGCGCTACGGCGCAATCTACCGCGCTACGTTGCTCGATGACGTGATCCCGTTCTGGCTGCGACACGGCTTTGACCGCGAGCATGGCGGAATGCTCACCGCGCTCGACCGCGACGGCACGCTCATCGACTCGGACAAAAGCGTGTGGTTCCAAGGCCGCGCGGGTTGGATGTTTGGATCGCTCTACAACACGGTGGAGCAAAGCCCCGAGTGGCTCGACGTTTCGCGGAGTTGTGTGGAGTTTTTGCGCGCGCACTGTTTTTCGCCGGAGGGAAAAATGTGGTTCACCGTCACGCGGGATGGACGTCCGCTGAGGATGCGGCGGTATGTTTTCAGCGAGTCGTTTGCGGCGATTGCGTTTGCCGCACACGCAAAGGCGACGGGCGATTCGCGCTCTGCCGAGGATGCGGTGAAAACGTTTGCGACGTATCTGCGCTACAGCTTTGAGCCCGGCGCGATGCTGCCGAAGTTTGAGCCGACTCGCCCGACGAAAGGAATCGGCGCACACATGATCGGAATGGTCACCGCGCAGGAAATCCGCGCGAACCTCGGCGATATCGTGGTGTCGGGGAAAACGTGCAGCGAGTGGATTTCAGCGAGCATCGCGGAAATCGAACGCGACTTTCTAAAGCCCGAGCACGAAGCATTGATGGAAGTCGTCGCGCCGAATGGCTCGGTTATCGACCATATCGATGGTCGCACCCTGAACCCCGGCCATGCCATCGAGTGCGCGTGGTTTATCATGCACGAAGGTCGGTATCGCAAAGACCAGCGCCTCATCGCACTCGGCGCCAAAATCCTCGACTGGATGTGGGCGCGTGGCTGGGACAAGGAGCACGGCGGGCTGCTTTATTTCACCGATGTCCTCGGCAAACCCGTGCAGGAGTATTGGCACGACATGAAGTTCTGGTGGCCGCATTGCGAAGCCATCATCGCGACGCTGCTCGCGTGGAAGCTCACCGGAGAGCCACGCTACGCCGCGATGCACGCGCAAGTCCACGACTGGAGTTTCGCACACTTCCCCGACCGCGAGCACGGCGAGTGGTACGGCTACCTCCACCGCGATGGCACCGTTTCACAGCGCGCAAAGGGCAACATGTTCAAAGGCCCGTTTCACCTGCCGCGGATGCTCGCCTATTGCTGGAACGAGTGCGCGGTTTGATGGCGGTTTTTTCCAAAGACGCGCCAGTCGAGAGCAGGCATCAGGTTGTCGCAGGCTTCACTCGCGGCGAGCGTTGATTCGTTCACTTTCCCGCTGGCGATTTCATTTGCGAGTGTCTCAAAGCGGCGGAGATGCGTGCGTGTCCGGGCAGTGGAGTATTCACGCGCGGTGCCGGCGCGCATGAGGAAGGCCCAGTCGCTGGATTGCGCGAGGAGGAGTTCGCGGGCGAGCTGGCGGAGAGCACGATCGATGAGCGCCGGTGGCTCCTCGATTTGCGAAAGTTCTGCCATTCGCTGTTCGGCGGTGTGGAGCAGGGGATAGATCCATGCATTGTGGGGATCGAGCCACACGGCCCAGTGCCCGTTGTCGCCCCAACTCGATGCAGCGGGCTGGACAACTTGATGGCGATCGTATTTCGCGAGGTAATGTGCCGGCGTGGTGAGCGGCACATCCTGCGAGCCCGCACATCGACGCAGAACCGCCTCCAGCCACTCCGGTCCCTCGAACCACCAATGTCCGAAGAGCTCTGCGTCAAACGGAGCGAAGATGACGGGAGGAACGTTCATTTGTGTGCGCAACGTGCGCAATTGTGCGGCGCAAGCTTCCACGAAATGCGCGGCGTGCCGCTCCACGGCGAGCATCGCGGAGGAGCGGTCGTAGTATTCCTTGGGCTCGCCGCCGGTGATGCGGTGGAGCTTCAGCCCGGTAAATTTCCGGGTGCCTCCGGGAAGAAACGGATGCAGCGCGTCGAGCAGCGCATCCCATCCGGCGTCCCGGTAAAATTCCCGGTAGGCAGGGTCGCCCGGATATCCGTCTGTGGCGCTCCAGACCTGCCTCGCGGATGCGCGGTCGCGCCCAAACGCAGCGACGCCCGAAGGCATAAAGACGGGAGCCCAGACGGCGTACAGCGGCGTCGGCTTCGCGCGTGCGATGCCGTGCGAATCGAGCGCGGTCCAGCGCAGGCCGTGCGCGGCGAGCACATCGTCGAGCCCGGGCGTGTAAGCACATTCCGGCAGCCAGAATCCAGCGGGTTCGCGGGCGAACATTTCGCGGTGCGCCGCCACGCCCAGCCGGACTTGTGCCTCCACCGAGCCCGGCATCGCCATGAGCGGCAGAAATCCATGGGTGGCGGCGCAGGCGACCAGTTCGAGTCCGTGATCCTGCAGCCTTCGAAGCGCGCCAACGATATCGCGCTCGATAAGCTCCCAGCATTCGCGAATACGAAACAGCCACAGGAGATGAAACCGTGCGGCCTCTGCGCCGGGCTTGCCGGCCATGCGCCGCACTTCACTCTCGGTGAGCGCTACAAGCCGCGCGAGGTGCTGGTCGTATCGCCTGACGAGCAAGGGATCGCGCAACATGTGGCCGAGCGTCGGCGTCACCGTCATCGCCAGCCGGAATGGCACACCTTCCTCTGCGAGGCGGAAGAGCATTTCCACGAGCGGCAGATACGTCTCGGAGATCGCCTCAAAGAGCCAGTCCTCTTCCAGAAAGTGTTCATGCTCCGGGTGCCGGACATACGGCAGGTGGGCATGAAGCAGAATCGCCAGCACGGCTAGCCTTGAGGCACGACGACTTTGCGGGCGAAAACGGCGTCGTAGCCAGGAACAGACGCCTCGATGACGTAGGTTTTCCCTGCTTTCATGTTTCGCGTGGAAACGGTGGTGGAGTATTCCAGACGTTCGTTTGGATTGATCACGACGAAGCTCGCTTCGCGCTCGATGCGCTGGTCTTCGGACCAACGTTGAATGACTTTGCCGTCCTCCGTTTTCACAACGACCTCGATGTGCTGGCTCGTGGGAAAGTTGAATTGCAAGCTCTGCGCGGCTTTATTGGTAACGAGCACCGTTGCCTCGATGGAGCGTGTGCTGGCAACATAGATGACGTCCGGCTTGATCTGGATGGAGGTCTCCAACTGCCGGTATTTCGAGCCGGTGCTCTTCGATTTGGAGCCCGAAAACGGAGCGCTCACGAGGTTCTTCGTCGAGTGCCAGCCCTTGTCCGCGCCGGACTTGGTCGTTTCCCATACGGCACTCGTTCCTTTCCGGGTGCTCGTCCAGGCCCGCTCGAGAAACCCCGGCTTCCGCGCGGGTTGTTGCGCGGGTGTGGAGCAGCCTGCTGAAAAAGCGACGACGGCGATGGTAAGAATACGCAGATACATGACGTGACTGTGGGCCCTCCGATGGTGGGTTGCAAATCGCATTTGGCACGCCATGCTCTCCGATATGAGAGTTTCCGTCCGTTTCGCGCTTGTCCTTTTCGCCGCCGCATCACTCGGCATGTCGGGTAAACCCAAGGTGACCGTTCGCTTCCATTCCGAGACCAACCGGAATGATTCGAGCAGTTTCGCCTCGCCTGTGAAGCTTCACTACGCGAACCGCGAGGCATTTATCAACAAGGTCCCTGATTTTTCCGAGCGCAACATTAAAGCCATTTTCCCCTGGAAGAACGCTGACGGAAAATGGGGCTGTGCATTCAAGCTGAACGACAGCGGGCGCATCCGTCTGGAGACGCTGAGCAGTGATAATCGAGGGTCTGCAATCATCGCGCTCATCGGCACGAAGCAGGGCGTGCATCAGGTCGTCGATATGGTCATCGACCGCCCGATCACCGACGGGATCGTCACGATCCCCACGGGGATCACCGACATCGAAATGCTCGTACTGAAGAACCAGTTCCCGGTTCTGGGAACCGTGAAAGGCGGAAAAAAAGAAGAGCCCAAACCGCAGGACCTCACCGACTGGCGGATGGATCGCAATCGCGAGACGCCTGCGAAAAAACTTCCGCCGCTGCCCGTGGAGGCCCCGCGGAAAAGCAAGCGTGCCGCACCGGAGCCGGACCTTCCGCGAGTCGCGGATTGAGCAATGCTCACGAAGATCAAGGTCCGGCATTTTCGCTGTTTCGAGCAGTTTGAGTGGGAGCTTGGGAGCGGGCTGAATTTCATCATCGGCCCCAACGCACACGGCAAAACTTCGCTGCTCGAGTCCGCGTGCATTTTGCTCCGGCTGCAATCGCCGCGGGTCGCGTCGCTCGCCCGGGTCGTGCAGCACGGAAAGCGGGGATTTGTCGTGGATGGTTTTTTTGCGCAGCGGCACCTTCAGTTTTACTACAGCACGCAAAAGAAAAAACTGGCTCTCGACGGCGTCGAACAGACGAATGGCAAGGAATGGCTCCAGCTCGGGCGCGTCGTTTGGTTCGGCAATGAGGATATCGAGCTCGTTCGCGGGTCTGCGGACAAGAGGCGGAAGTTTCTCGATTTTATCGGCGCGCAGCGGGATGCGGAATATCGCACATCGCTCCGCGCGTTTGAGCACGCGCTGCGTTCGCGCAATCATTTGCTCAAGCAACCGTCGCCCCGATGGCGTGAGATTGCAGCGTTCGACGGGCCGCTGATTCAGCATGGCGACTACGTCCGCACGGTGCGGCACAACCTTCTTGCCGAGCTGCAAGCCGACGCGGACGCCGCGCACTTCGCCATTAGCGGACATCGTGAAAGCCTGCGGCTGGAGTACGTTCCGGGCGATCAGGGGAACTTCGCCGCAGCGCTCCCGGCCGCCCGCGCGGAGGATGCGCGGCTTCGCCAGACGACCGTCGGGCCGCACCGCGATGACGTCCGCTTTTCTCTCAACCAACTACCCGCGGACGACGCGAGCGAGGGACAGCAGCGCACCCTTGTCCTCGCGCTGAAGCTCGGTGCGACGCGATTGCTGGAGCGGCATTTCGGGGGGGCTCCGCTGCTTTTGCTCGACGACATTTTTGGTGAACTCGACCCCGGTCGCCGCAACGCGCTGCTCGCTGCATTGCCTGCCTCGGCGCAGAAAGTGATCACCACTACACACCTCGACTGGATGCCCGAGGCGTCAAGCGCACGGGTCCTGACGCTCGATTCCGGCCGCGCGTGATGCATTCAGTTTGACTACGCAACCTGCAGCCGGTTTTTTTGCGGACGATGGGAGCGCCGGCACGCAGACACGGGAGACGCAACGAGTCGGAGGGCTCGGAACTCCAGGCTGCCTGCATGGATGCATTGCGCGCGGTGTTTGTAGAAAAACTCACACTCGACCGCGTGGTGACGACGATCCTCCGGGAGCGGCGAAGCTGGGACCCGAAGGAGCGCGGAGCATTTGTGACGGCGATTCATGCGCTGGTGCGATCATGGCGCGACGTGTGGAACAGCGCGGGATTTGACGACGGCATTTTTCTGAACCCGATGGCGTTCACAAAGCAGCGTTTCCAAAAAATCTGCATGCTCTTTGCCGGCAACAGGATTCCAAGGCGCGGCTGCAATGTGCCGGATTGGCTGAACGGCGTCGGACGAGTGGAACTGCCCGACGACTGGCTGCGTGTTCGTGCGTCGATGGACGAAGCGGCCGATCTTTTTCTGCGAGTGAACACCCTTCGCACACAGCCTGCCGCTGTCCTCGCAGCGTTTAAGAACTCACCACATTCATGCGAGGCGACGGCGTTTCCGGGCGCGCTGCGTGTGACGGGACGGCGGGATTTTTATGACACGCTGCCGTTCAAGAATGGATGGATCGAGGTCCAGGATGCCAATTCACAGAGAGTTGCGCCATTCGTCGGTGCGCAGCCTGGGATGCGCGTGATCGATGCCTGTGCCGGTGCTGGAGGGAAGACCCTGCACCTCGCGGCGCTGATGCAAAACAAGGGCCGCATCGTGGCGCTGGATGTCGCCGCTCCGAAGCTCGAGGAGCTTAGGCGCCGAGCTGCAAGAGCGGGCGCGGATACGATCGAGACGCATGTGATTGCCGACTCAAAAATATTGAAGCGTTTTCACGGGTCTGCGGATCGGGTTTTGATCGACGTCCCTTGCTCGGGCCTCGGCGTCGTGCGGCGGAATCCAGACATTAAGTGGAAGCTCACGCGGGACGAACTGCACCGGCTGCAATCCCTGCAGGCAGAGTTGCTGCGGGCCTACAGCCGCTTCGTGAAGCCGGGCGGGAAGCTCGTGTATGCTACATGCAGCATCCTGCCCTCGGAAGGTGAGCGGCAGGTGGATGCATTTCTGGAGGAGAATCCGGCCTGGAAGTTGGAGGCTGAATCGCGGCTGCACGCTGGCGACAACGGCGGCGACGGATTTTATATGGCGCGGTTGGCGACGTAGGGATTGCGTTGGCGCTGAAGATGAAGCATCACGCACTCATGCGACTGCCGTCGGGAATGCGAATGGTAAACCTGCTTTGCGGGTGGTGGACCGTCGTGGTCTTTGCGTTCCTCTACATTCCTATTCTCCTTCTCGTCATCTATTCATTCAATACCTCGCGGTTGAATGTGAATTTCGAAGGCTTCACGCTCCAGTGGTATCGCGAGATGTGGGCCAACGATCAGATTCGCCGTGCACTTGGAAACAGTGTGAAAGTCGCGGCGTGGGCGACGGTGATCGCGGTGGCGCTTGGAACGACGGGAGCCTGGCTGCTCTATCGTTACAAGTATCGCTTCAAGCGGCTCTGGGAGACGCTCCTTTTCATCCCGATGGCGATTCCGGAAATCATCATGGGCGTGTCGCTTCTCATCCTTTTCAGCGCTGTCAATCGTCCTCTCAATGAGGCGCTCAATTCGGTGTTCGGCGTGCCGGAGTCCCCGCGATTCGGGCTTGGTTTTCTCACCGTCGTCATCTCGCACGTCACATTCTGTTTTCCGTTTGTTCTCGTAGCCGTACAGGCGCGACTGGCGGATGTGGACCCGTCGCTGGAAGAGGCTGCGATGGATCTTGGAGCCACTCCGTTTCAGGCGTTCGTGAAGGTCATGGTCCCTTACATGATGCCCGCGATTATCTCCGGCGCGTTGATGTCTTTCACGCTATCCATGGACGAAGTGCTGGTGACCTACTTCGTGAACGGTCCGGAATCCAAAACGCTGCCGCTGGAGATTTACGACCATGTGAAGAAGGGCTTGAATCCCATGCTCAACGCCGTGTCTTCGCTCTTCATCGTCGTTACCGCGGCCGTCGTCGTGATCGCGGAGCGGCTCCGCCGCTGGAATCGCTGAACTACGGCGACGTGAGTCCGTGCCGAATCGCGTATTTTGTCAGGCCGGGGATGTCGTGAATTCCGAGTTTGTTCGCGAGGCTGGAGCGGTAATACTCGACGGTTCGAAGGGTGACCCCCATCCGCTGGGCGATGGCTTTTTGCGGATGGCCTTCCGCGATCATTTGCAAAACAACGATCTCACTGTCGTTGAGAATACTCTTCATGTCCGAGGCCAGATTTGCCTCCACGCCCATGGCGCATGCGGTGATGTAGCTGCCGCCATTGCACACGGCTTTGAGCGCGTGGCGTAGTGTGTCGAGGCTGTCCTCTTTGTGCACAAAACCGTGCGGCTTGCACTGCATCACCTCTGCGATGATATCGGCGTTGTTGGTGCCCGAGTAGATCAGAGTGCGGGTCTGGCAGCCTTCCGAGTGAATGCGCCGGATGATTTCGATACCGCTCAACTCCGGCAGCATGATGTCGAGAATCATGACCTTGGGCCGGAGAGTCTTGCAAACATGGAGCGCCTCAAAACCGGAAGACACCTGGGCGACGATGTCGTAAGGGCCCTCGCGCGGGATCACGAATGCCAGCATCTGGCGGATGGACGTGTGATCGTCCACCAGCATGATACTGGTGCGTTCCGCAGTTGTCTGCGAAGGCTGCTCCGATGGTGAAGGCATTTGAATTCTGATCTTTCCTAGATTCTCACAGCTATGGGCTGCAAGAACTCCTCTGCAAAGCAGGATTGGCACCCGGAAAGGGTTTTTGACAAGTGAGATTTCAGCTTAAAATATTGCAATATCACGATAAATACTTTTCCGGTGTTTTCCCAGTCGGGAATCAGTGGTTTCCCATAGGATTTACAGTGTTTTCCACAGTCCGTGAAAGTTCAAGTAACTGATATATCCATCAATGAGTGAGATTCGCCGCCGACGGGTGACGGAAGCAAAGATGACATCGGAAAAACATTTTTATTAAACGCGCAAGAGCGTCTTTTCCCCCGGCAATTTGTATTCCTGAGAATCCGGGCAAACCAAGTCATCCCGAATAGACCGCGTTGCGTCCCCCGGCGGTTTCGCACCCCTCGCCGGTGCGAACTGCCCGGTTCCCGTTTCGCGACAAGTCACGGCTGAATCGCCCATGACCAAGCGTGCGATTGAATGCGGGTATCGCCCTGCCCGCGGTCAATTGCACCGGTCATGCGCGGGTGCGCCTGCGTGAAAGTCTGCGATTCACGACATCAATAATATCCCGCATTTCCCGCAGCCTGAGCATATTGGCGACGGCCACAAATGCCGCGATGGCCAGAAAAATCGTCATACCCAGACTCAAGAGGCGGATGAAAAAGCTCATCTCCAGCCATTTCGACAAGAACAGCCAGTCGCAACCAACGCAAACGAGCGCGAGTGCATCGGTCGCGAGAAAGACTTTCACGAGGGTGACGATCAATTGATTCGTCTGGAGATGCCCTATCGACCTGCGCATGAACCAGTAGAGAAGCGCGAAGGTTGTCAGCGCGACGCAGCCGGTGCTCATCGCCAGGCCCTCATGACCCCAGCCGAGGCTGACAAAAAGCGAGTTGAGCCCGTAGTTCAGAGCGATGGAGAAAAAGCTCACGTACATCGGAATCTTGCGGCGCTCAATGGCGTAGAATGCGGGCGCCAGCACTTTCATCCCGGCGTAGGCTGCGAGGCCGAGTGCATACCAGCGGAGCGCGCGCGCCATTTCGATAATGTCCAGCCGGGCGACCTTTTTCCCGTGCTCGAAAATGATGCTCATGATCGGCTCGCCCAGCAGCCATAGCCCGACGCTCGCCGGAAGCGTGAGGAAAAAGACGAGCCGGATTCCGCGGGCGAGATTCGCGCGGAATTCATCGCGATTTCCGAGGGCCGCATTTTTGCTGAGAAGCGGGAGAGTCACAGTCGCCACGGCTACGCCGAACACGCCGAGCGGAAGCTGCATGAGGCGGAATGCGTTGCTCAGCCAAACCACCGCACCCGGCTGGTCCGCGAGGTGGGTGGCGAAGCTGGTGTTCACCATGACGTTCACCTGCACCGCGCTTGCTGCGACGACTGCCGGTGCCATGATTCGGAGCACTTCCATCACGGCGGGGTCCTTGAAATTGAAATCGAGTCGCGGTCGATAGCCCGCGCGTCGCAGCGATGGAAACTGAACGGCGAGCTGCATGAAGCCACCGATGAGCGTGCCGTAGGCGAGCCCGAACAGCGCGCGCCGTCCGAAGTCATGATCGAGAAACCAGCCGATCGTGAGACCACCGGCAATGCTTCCGATATTGAAGAACGCAGACGCCATTGCGGGCCAGCCGAACACGTGCTTCGCGTTCAACATTCCCATGATCTGCGCTGCCAGCGAAACCATGAGGATGAAAGGAAACATCGTCATCGTGAGCTGCGCGGTGAGCACTGCGTCGTCACCCGTAAAGCCGCCCGCAATCATCCCCACGAGGAAGGGCGACATTACCATGCCGAGCAGAGTAATCAGGCCCATCACGATCAGCGTGAGCGTGCCGATTCGATGCGCGAGCCGCCACGCCGAGGCGTCGCCTTCCGTCGCGATTTTCCGGGAAAAGACCGTGATGAATGCGGTGGAAAGAGCGCCCTCGGCGAAGAGGTCACGCAGCAAATTTGGGATACGAAACGCAGCGGTAAAAAATTTAAGGACCACGGGTCCGAAGAGCGTCGTCAGTGCGATTTCGCGAATCAGTCCGAGCACTCGCGAGCACATCACCGCGATTCCGACGATCGCGGTGGCTTTGCCGGTGCGCCGGGCCTGCTTTGCTATCTCGGAGGCCTCTTCAGCCATTCGCGGAAGCTTTTCTCAGGCGGTCCATGATGGCAATGCCGATGCCGATTTCCGGGACCGACTCCGCAACGATACGGTCGAGGCCAAACGAATCGAGGCGCCGAAGTTTTTGAAAAAGAGTGGCCGCAGCTTCCTGAAGGCTGCCTGTCGGACTGAGGACCTCGACATTGCGAAACGCACCGACATCGTCGGCGCTGCACCACGCGAGCAGCCCCGCTTTTCCCTCTCCCTCCCACCACGGGAGCGAGTCCGGCGGAAGGAGTTCCATCGGAGTTCTGGGCGCATAGTGGCTCTTCATTTGCCCAGGCGCGAGCGGCTTCATCCCGGAGCCGATCTGTGCGACTTCGCCGATGCGGCCGAGTTCGTCGATGGCGATCGGGCCGCTGCGCAGGATATACATCTTCTGCCGCTTGATGAGCACGATGGTGCTCTCGATCCCAAGGCTGGTCCGACCGCCGTCCACGATGAGGTGGATGCGTCCATCGAGTTCCTCTTTCACGTCTGCAGCGCAAGTCGGGCTGATCCGCCCAAAGCGATTCGCGCTGGGGGCGGCGAGCGGCTTGCCGAAGGCCTTCACGATGTGCGAGAACACGGGATGCGCGCTCATTCGCACGGCCACGGTTTCCAATCCGGAAGTCACGACATCGGGCACGTGCGGCTGGCGCGGCAGGACAATGGTGAGCGGCCCAGGCCAGAACTTGCCGATGAGTTTCTCCACCAGCGGCCAGTCTTCATCGGGGATCGATGTAAGCTGATTCAGCCAGTCGAGCGTCGGAATGTGAACGATCAGCGGATCAAAAAGCGGACGCTCCTTGCACTGAAAAATCCGCAGGACGGCGTTCACATTCAGCGCATCCGCAGCGAGTCCGTAAACGGTCTCCGAGGGCAGTGCGACGGGGTAGCCGGCCTGAAGCAGGCTCACCGCCGGCTCGGTGACTTGGGCGAGTGCGGCGGGTGAAAGTGCTGAAGCTACGGTAGTCTGCATGGTGGTGAATGTTGCTCACGCAACAAGCGCGGCGCGTGCCAGTCTCGCATTCATCGCAGCCGTTTCAACATCGCTCGCAGTCACGGTGATGTGGCCCATTTTCCGGCCCCGCTTGGGCTCCGCTTTTCCGTAGAGATGAAGGTGGACGCCGGGGATGGCGAGAGCCGCAGCCCAGTCCGGCGTGCCGGTGCGGCTGTCGAGCCACACGTCGCCAAGCAGATTCGACATGGCGGAAGGCATCATCGAATCCGTGCTGCCGAGCGGAAGCCCGCAGATCGTCCGGACCTGCTGCGCAAACTGCGAGGTCACGCTTGCGTCGAAGCTGAAATGCCCGCTGTTGTGGGGCCGCGGTGCGAGTTCGTTAATGACTAGCGAGCCGTCGGCCAAAAGAAACATCTCCACCGCCAGAACGCCGACCAAATCAAGCGCCAGAGCCGCGCGCCCTGCCAGGGCGCGCGCCTCGGAAGCCACGCTTTCCGGGATTCGCGCGGGGCAATAAGTGATGTCGAGGATATGGTTGGCGTGCTCGTTTTCGCACACGGGCCAGGTCGCCAGAGCGCCGTCCACGCCGCGGCAGACGAGGACGGAAATTTCGCGTTCAAATCGAACAAACCCTTCCAAAACCGCAGGCGCTCCCTCGAACGGAACCCACGCTTCGGGGAGATCATCGCCCGGCATCAGCTTGCGCTGGCCCTTGCCGTCGTAGCCAAACGCCGCCGTCTTTAGCACGCCCGGCAGCCCGATTTCCGATGCTGCGGCGATGAGCCCGGCAGCGGTGTTGACCTTGCGAAACGGCGCAACCGGAAGCCCGGCTCCGGCGAGAAATTCCTTCTCGCGCAACCGATGCTGGCAGATGTGGAGGACGCGTCCCGCAGGCCTGACGATACAATGCTCCGCAGCCCACTCGATGGTTCGTGAGGGAACGTTTTCAAACTCAAACGTCAGCACAGAAATGCCCTTCGCAAAATCGCGCACGGCGGCCTCGTCGTCGTAGCTGGCAGTCACTTCGCGATCCGCGATCTGTCCGGTCGGCGAGTCTCTGTCCGGCGAAAGCGTATGGACACGGTAGCCCATCTTGCGCGCATCGATGGCGAACATTCGCCCGAGCTGCCCGCTGCCCATCACGCCGAGTACGGCGCCCGGTAAAATTGCGTCCCCTTTGGTCATCAGCAGGGAGTTACATGCCCGAATCGGTCGATGTCGAGCGCGGGCTCAACTGCCGAAAACCTCCGCCTTGGAAAATACGGAGATGAGCTGGAATCCTTTTTCGGCAAACTTTTCGCGTCCACCGGATTCGCGATCCACGAGGCACGCCACGAGATCGATGATGCCGCCTTCCGCCTCGATGGCCTCGATCGCTTGCAGCGTGGATTTACCGCTCGTGATGACATCGTCCACGACGACGACGTGATCGCCCTTTTTGAAATTCCCCTCCACACGCTTTCCCTGACCGTGATCCTTCGCCTGTTTGCGCACGCAAAAAACCTTCAGCCCAGCATCGCCGTCCACATTCCACGATGCGATGCCTACGGCCATTGCCACAGGGTCCGCGCCCATGGTGAGTCCGCCGACCGCGACCGGCTTGTGCGCACCCAGTGCGTGGCGGATCTTCGCGTAGAGCACCTCGCCAAGAAGCACGGCGGCCTCCGGGTTCATCGTGGTGATGCGGCAGTCAACGTAGATGTTGCTCTTCGCTCCGGAAGCCAGTGTGAAGTCGCCGTGGAAAACGGAGTCGCGCTTTAGGAGTTCCAAAAGCCGGTTGCGTGATTTGTCGAGATCGCTCATGCGCTTCGTGCGTAACCGCCCCAACCCGCGGGTGTCAACGCATCGCGACTTGCGGCGCACGATATTGCGGCGCTATCAAAGCCCTCCGTGCTCTATTTCGACCACAACGCCACACATCCGCTCAGCGCCGCCGCGAAAAGCGCGTGGCTCGACGCTGTGGATAAACACGGTGCGAATCCGTCATCGCAGCACCGCCCCGGCCAGCGGGCCGACGCCGCGCTGGACGCTGCTCGGGCAACACTCGCACGGCATCTCGGCTGTGGGGCGGATGCGATTATTTTCACCAGCGGTGCGACGGAATCGAGCAATGCCGTCCTTCACCACACCGCGCAGACCGAAGGCGAAGTGTTGCTCTCTGCTGTCGAGCATCCCTGTGTGCTGGAAGCCGCGCAGCAATGGCTCGCGGGCCGGCACAAGTTGCTTCCCGTCACTTCGGATGGAGTGATCGACCTCGATTACCTCGCCGATGCACTGCGAAACAGCCGTCCGGCGCTCGTAGCCGTGATGGCCGCGAACAACGAGACCGGCGTTCTTCAGCCGTGGTCCGTCATCCAATCACTCTGCGAAAAGCGCGGCGTTCCGTTTTTCTGTGACGCTGCGCAGTGGATGGGAAAAATGCCTGCGACCGGCCTCGGCGCGTGCGATTTCGTCGCTGGCTGCGCGCACAAATTCGGCGGCCCGCCCGGCGTCGGCTTCCTAAAATGTCCGGCCAACTTCCGCCCGTTGCTCGCGGGCGGCCCGCAAGAAGACCGCCGTCGTGCGGGCACTCAAAACGTCCCCGGAATCCTTTCCATGGTAGCCGCGCTCGAGTCCTGCCAGCCGCGCACCGCCGACGATCGTGTGTGGTTTGAAAACGAACTTCTCTCGGCTCTGCCTGCCGTTCGGCTGCTTGGAAGTCGGGACAATGTTTTGTGGAACACCGTCTGTGCGATTATGCCGGAGAGTCCGGACTGCCGGCGCCGCTGGGTCGTGGTTCTCGACCGTCTTGGCTTCGCGGTCTCCACGGGCTCGGCGTGCGCCAGCGGCAAGGAAAAGCCGTCGCATGTGATGCTTGCGATGGGACTGTCCGAAGGCGAAGCCGGCCGCGCTTTGCGGTTCAGCGGAGGCTGGGAAACGACGCGCGACGACTGGGCGCGATTGCTCGCCGGAATTGTGAGCGCAGCCCGCGAACTCGGCGCTGCGAAATAGTTACGATCCCTACTTCAGAATGATCGTCTTTTTCGCAGGCGCAGTCGTTCCGAAGCTGTCCATCAGCGTCGGAGCCATCGCCGCCGGTTTTGCTGCCGGTGCTGGCGCGGGTGCTCCGCCGAGCGCCTGCCGTAGCGCGCCTTCGACGAGCTGTGCGCAGTGAATCTTCATCGGCGGGAGCGGGCCAAGCGGAGCGCTGAGTGCCGCGCCGTCCATTGCGAGCGCTTCTTCCGGCGTCTTCCCCTGAATGAGCTGTGTAGCAAGGCTCGCCACCGCGATGGCCGTCTCACAGCCGAACGTCTGAAAGCTGGCTCGATCGATTACTTTGCGCCCGTCTTCCTCGCGAAACTTGATCCACATCCGCAGCATGTCGCCGCAATCCGCGCTGCCCACCGTCCCCACGGCGTCGGCGTTTTCCATTTCGCCGAGGTTTTTGGGCTGGGCGATGGTCTCTTGGATTTTTTGATGCAGGTCTTCGTTCATAGCGTTTAGGCGACGTCGTAGCGCGGCAGTGAAGGGTCGATTTCGCAGCTCCAGACGTCGATTCCGCCCTTCATGCTCTTCGCATTTTCCAGCCCGTGCCCGGCAAAATACGCCGCAGCGTCGAGACTGCGCACGCCGTGGTGGCAGACAAAAATAACGAGCTGCTCGCGCGGCCAGCTCCCGATTTCGTGCATGACTTCTTGCGTGAGAAATGTGCTCCCCTCGATATGCACAGCGTCCCACTCTTCGCGACTGCGAACGTCCACCAGATGGGCCTTCCCGGCTTTTACGAGCTCGGCGGCCTGCTGCACGGTGACTTCGATGTCGCCCTCCGCTTCGTGTGCTTCGAGGATCGTTTTCGCGACTTCTTCGACCGGCAAATTTTCATTCCGCGCGCACACTTCGGCGAGAGTCTCATCGGGCCGGAACCCGCAACTCGAACATCCGCCGACATGATACCGGCGAAAGAGCGCCCGCTGCGCGCTCGGATACCGGGCCGTCAGTTCCTGCATCGTGATGGATGGATCAATCGTCATACGGTCCAACGTATCGGCTCATGCGGCGGCCGGAGCAAATGGAATCTGCTACGTCCCGCCCGTCACAGTGTATCCCTGCGCCCGGAGATCCTCCGTGAGATCCTTCTCCATTTGCGCCGCGGCCTCGAACGGCATGGGGTTCAAATGCGCGAAGAGCTCGGGCATGAGCCGGATCCCGTATTTCTCCACAGTCCATGCGGACTTGTAGCCGTGCTTGTGGTTCTCAAATCGGTGCTCCACCGGCAGGCCCGTCATGCCCACATAGACGCACGGCTTCGACGGATCTCGATTCGGATTCAGCCGGAGCACGGACGGATGCTTCGCCACGGCATCATCGAGCAAAATCACGTAAACGTTGTGGTGGTGGTTGGCTGGCATTTTCCCGAACGTGGACAAAATAGACGGGCCACCGAACGGATTGCGACTTCATATTCCTTGCTCAGGACGCCTTAGGCAACTCGCAGAACTCCACGTAGTCGGGCCGGTCGGCGGCGGTCTTGTTCATGAAGCGGCGCACGACGACACCATCGCGGATGATAAATGTTCCCGGCATCTGCATCCCGTCGCCCTCCAGTTTTCCCACACGATGCCCGGAGAAAAATGCCCCGGCACCGCGGACCCAAACCGACCATCCAAGCAACTGCGAAAGCGTCCCGCGCTTGAGCCCGATCGCGCGATAGAGCCGCTTCTCGGGATCAGCAATCGCCGGCACATCGCCCAGCCCATAGCCGCCCGCAAACGCCGCGAACGACTCCGCTGTCGTCATGTGAACGAGCGCGAGTTTGACCCCGCGTTTTTCCAACTCCGCCCGCCGCGAAGAAAGGTCCGCAAGCGCCTCGCGACAAAACGTACAGCCCGAGTGCCGAAGGAAAACGACGAGCACGGCCTGCCCCTGCGAAATCTCCGCGAGACTCTGCCCCGTCGTGGTCTTGATTTCGCGTAGAAGCACCGCTTCATCGGGAATATCGTGAGCCTTGGGATCTGCGAGTTCGCATGACCAGGCATGCTTCAAAATGAGCGCGAACGGCACCCACCAGATGAGGTCATTCGTCACGCAGTTCAGCGCGAAAGCCCACGGCAGCGAGTCGGTCCAGAGCGCCTCCACCATTCCGAGCGGGCCCAGCACTTTCCCCAAAAGCCCCACGAGCACGATCGGCCAGTGCCGCACAGGATCGAAAGCCGCGATGAGATAACCGAGGCCATACACGCCGACGATCATCCCGATGCACTGCCAAAACTGCGGATAGTTCGGAGTCGGCATTGCCAGCCAGTGGAAAATCGCGTTTGGAAAAAGCACGGCAAATCCGCCCCAGACGAGATTGTAGATTCCCGCTGCGATGAGCGTATGTTTCATCCAGCGCGGGATGGACGGAGAAGTGGTCATGCTGAAGTGAACGCGTTGCGCGGCGATAATGGACGCTTGTGATTTCCTGTGAAGCGGAATGTAAACCTGCGGTCTGCGCCGGCTCCTTTACTCCGCCGATGAAGCATTCTTCATGGGCTGCGAAAATTCGCCCGGCTCAAAGAACGGCCATCATTTCCCGGATCTGCTTCGTCGCGATGCCGACGGGCCGATCCAGTGGAACTCCGGCGCACGCAAGCAGCGTGGTGAGCAGGTCGCCTTGATTGCCTTTCGTATCGGCGAGGAAGCGTCCTGTTTTGACGGAGCCGCCACCTTTTCCGGCGATGATGAATGGAAGGTTTTCGCGGGCGTGTTTGTTGCCGTCTTCGAGGCCGGAGCCCCACATCATGATGCAGTTGTCGAGCAACGTGCCGTCGCCTTCGCGCAGGCCCGCCATCTTTTTCACCATGTAGGCGAACTGCGCGATGTTGAACGCGGTGATCGCGGCGACTTTCCGGACTTGCTCGGGCTTGTTGTTGTGATGCGTCTGAGAGTGATGCTCGTCCTTGAATCCGAGCTCGGGATACGAAACGCCGTTTGGCGTGGAGCCGATGTAGGTGCTCACGCGAGTCGTGTCGGTCTGAAATGCGAGCACGTTGAGGTCGCACATCACCTGCATGTATTCGCTGCGTTTGTCGCCCTCGGGAATCTTGATTTCGATGGGCGGAGAATCGGAAGCATTGCGCTTGCTCACACTCACTCCGGCAGCCTCCAGCGCCGCTTCTTTTTGACGATGCTCGATCGCGGCGATGCGGCGTTCCACCGAGCGCACGCTGTCGAGGTATTCATCGAGTTTGTGTTGGTCATCCTGCGGCAACTTGCGTCGCAGATCTTTCGCGCCGCCGATGACCAAATCCAACATTTTACGATCCAGCGCATCCGTCTTGCCGATGAGTCCGGGCTTCTCCGACCTTCCAAAAAGCCGCTTCAGCACGCTACGCGGATCGATCTCAGCGGGAACGGCCTGCGTGGCCGAGCGAAAGCTGCAGTGCGAGTAGTATCCTTCGTTCAGACCCTCCTGGTTTTCCTTGTGCGTCTGCGGCATCGTGGCCAGCTCTAGCGACGGCAACGAAGTTGCGACCCCCAGATAGTTTGCAGCGATCTGGTCCGCAGAAATCCCGATGTGGATTTGATTGCGTTTGGCGGCATCCGGCAGCATCGCCGTGAGCCACGTGGACAGCTCCAGCGCGTGAGGCGCGCCATTAAACGGAGCGATCGGAACACCCGAGATTCCCTTCACCAGCAAACACTGATCGATCACGGGACGCAGCGATTCCAAAGCCGGCGGCGGTGCCGACAGGAAAGTATCCGGGCTCGCCGGCCAGAACTGATCCATGATGACCCCGTGCGGCATGTACATGAAGCCGATGCGTACCGGCGGTTTGACGGCATTGCGCTTCCCCGGCTCCGCCCAGCCCATCGTTTGCAAAAGCGGCAGGGCGAGTGAGGCCCCTATTCCCTTCAGGCACGTGCGGCGATCCATCAGATGGCGTTTTGTCATGGCACCGCGAATCATGGGTTCGAAGGCGGGACGAGGCAAGCCGGGAAGCAGCGGAGGACCAGGCTTTCCGATACGCAGGGCGGCTCCGTGAATCCAGCCACATTCGCGATGAATGTGTGGGTTTTTGAGCAGCCGGGTGCCTGTTTCAGGGAAAATGGCCCGAACGGCGAGCTTGCCGATCGGGAATCGCCGACTACTCTCCCGCGCCCCATCGCATCGGCGACGGGCATCTTACTGCAACCAACTACGCAATTTACTGACATGGCAAATACCATCCTTGTAGGCGCTCAATGGGGCGACGAAGGCAAAGGCAAAATCATCGACTTCCTCACGGAACGAGCGGACATCGTCGTGCGCTCCCAAGGCGGGAATAACGCGGGCCACACGGTCATCGTGGACGGAGTGAAATACGTCCTCCATTTGATCCCGAGCGGCATCCTGCGGAAGGGCACGATGTGTGTGATCGGCAATGGCGTGGTGATCGATGCGGTGTCGCTCGCGGAGGAAATCGTAGGGCTGCGCAAGCAAGGCATCGCGGTGACGAAGGCGAATCTGATGATCTCAGACAGCGCGCACCTCACGCTGCCGTTTCACCGCTCGCTCGACAAGGCGAAGGAGTCTGCGAAAGGAAAAGGGAAGATCGGCACGACGGGCCGCGGCATCGGGCCGACTTATGCGGACAAAGTTTCACGCGTGGGAATGCGGACGGGCGAACTGCTCCAGCCGGTGCGCTTTGCGGAGAAGCTCAAGACGCGCATCGACGAGGCTAATGTGGTCCTCAAGGCGATGAAGGCGCAGCCGATCGACAACAAGGCCGCTCGCGAAGAATACCTCGAAGCAGCGAAAATCATCGCGCCATTTCTCGGCAACACGATCGTCTTTCTCGCAGAGCAAGTGCGGGCGAAAAAGGAGATGCTCTTTGAAGGCGCGCAGGGGACTTTCCTCGACATCGATTTCGGCACGTATCCCTACGTGACGAGCAGCAACACTACGGCCGGCGGCGCTTGCACCGGCTCGGGCGTGCCGCCAAATCGCATCGATAAAGTCGTGGGCACCATGAAGGCCTACACGACCCGCGTCGGCGAAGGTCCATTCCCGACCGAGGACAAGGGACTCAGCGATTTCCTGCACGGTCTCGGACGCGAATTCGGCGCAACCACAGGGCGTGCGCGCCGCTGCGGATGGTTCGACGCGGTCTTCACGCGCTACGCCGCAATGGTCAACGGCATCGACGAACTCGCGATCACCAACACGGACGGGCTCGACACGATGGACTCCATCAAAGTCTGCGTCGCCTACAAGCTCGGCCGTGCGAAGCTCGAGTATCCGCCGTCGGACATCGAAGCGCTGTCGAAATGCACGCCGATTTATCAAGAATTCCCGGGCTGGAAAAAAGACACCACCGGCGCGCGGAAATGGAACGACCTCCCGCCAAAGTGCCGCGCATATTTGCAAGCGATCTCGAAGCTCACCGGAGCGAAGCTCGCCATCGCAAGCGTGGGGCCGGGGCGGGAACAGACGATTCTGCTGTGAAACTGGATCGCGCCACGATCGAGGCCGCGCTTGCGGCACTTTCGGTTCGGCCAAAAGCCGAGGGCGTGTTGGGTGAAATCTGTGTTTTTGGCGGTGCCGCGATGGTCCTCGCATTTGATGCCCGGGATGCGACTCGCGACGTGGATGCAGTGTTTTTCCCTTCGGAGATTGTCCGTCGCGCGGCAGAACTTGTCGCCGATGAACTGTCTTTGCCGGAACACTGGCTGAATGACGGGGTGAAAGGCTTCGTGTCCGCAAATGACGACTACGTGTCGGACGGGATGCCGATCGATTTGCCGAATCTTCGCGTCCTCCGACCAAGTGCGGACTATCTGCTGGCGATGAAGTGCATGGCAGCCCGCGTGGAAGGATATGATTCTCAGGGCGACCGTGGAGACGTTGAATTTCTCGCGAAACACCTCGGGCTAAAATCTTCCGACGAAGTTCTCTCGATTGTCGCGCGATACTATCCCGTCGAGCGATTGACGGCAAAGACGCGTTTCTTTGTGGAAGAAATAATGAGCGGGATTTAGGGTGGAATCATGGCAGTTGCACAGCGAGTCCCAAACTTGAAGACGGTCGCGAATCTCACGCTGTCAGGCGGAGAATTTTCGTATGCGATTCGTGATTTTCTTGATGGGTTCATTGAAAACCCGAACCGCGAAGCGATCGTGGATGAACCGCCGTTTTTGGACGGCAAAGTTCCTGACGGTTTGAGGCTCGACGCTTATCTGGCCGCTGTTGCGGAGCATTTGTGCAGGGCTCACCACTTTTCCTTTCCCGCATGGGTGGGGAATGAGCGTCGGTTTTTGAAATTGCCGTGGTTTGCGATGAAATCCCACCAAGGTCGAATGCTGCTGCTCATGGATAGTCCGTCCGCTTTTCGTGCACGCAATCTTTTCGTAAGTGCGGACGCGCTGAAACGCGTATGAAGCCGCCGCGCCACATCGCCATCATCATGGACGGCAATGGCCGCTGGGCCAAGGAGCGCGGGCTGCCCCGGCTGAAAGGCCACGAGCGCGGCGCGGAGAGCGTGCGTGCGATCACCGAGGAATGCGTGGCGCTCGGCGTGGAGTATTTGACGCTCTACGCGTTCTCGACGGAGAACTGGAAACGGCCCGAGGAAGAAGTCTCCGGGTTGTGGGTGCTGCTGGAGCATTTCCTGGAAATGGAGTTGCCCACGATGATGAAAAACGGGGTTCGTCTCCGCGCCATCGGCCGCATTCACGAACTTCCGGAATCCACACAGGCAAAGCTCGCGCAGGCAATTGAAACGACCTCGAAAAATCCCGCGACGACGCTCATCCTGGCGCTGAACTACAGCTCGCGCACGGAGATCGCAGACGCCGCGCGATCCATCGCGCGCGAAGCTGCGGCGGGCACGCTCGACCCGGAAACCATCACACCGGAAACCGTCAGCTCTCGTCTCTACACCGCGGAGTACCCCGACCCGGAGCTGATGATCCGAACGAGCGGCGAGCTGAGGCTTTCCAATTTCCTGCTGTGGCAGCTCAGCTACGCGGAGTTCTTCATCACGCCGAAACTATGGCCGGATTTCGGGAAAGCCGAGCTTCGCGAAGCCATCGCGTCGTTTCATGCGCGCGAACGGCGATTTGGTGGGATTTAAGTTCTCAGCGAGCGGAAGCAGCGCCCGCCCGCGTGCCCGTGGCGAAGCATCCTTGCATCAGGTAGCCGCCGGTCGGGGCGTCCCAATCCAGCATCTCGCCGCAGCAGAAAACGCCGGGCAGTTTTTTGAGCATGAGTTGTGAATCGAGCTCGCTCCAGCAGACGCCCCCGGCAGTCGAGATGGCTTCTGCGATGGGCCGCGGTTGTGTGAGCGGGATGCGGCAATCCTTGACCGCACGGGCCAGCGATTCCGCGGAGTCAAAGGGTCCGTAATATTGCGCCAGCACCGCGCACGCAGGCGCGGGGAGCTTCCAGCGGACTTGCGCCTCGGCGAGAAAATTGCGGCGGGCCGATTCCATTTTTGCCACGAGCCGCTCAAGGGTAAATGTGGGTTTGAAGTCGATGTGGATCTCCGGAGCAGCCATGGCGCGAAGGGTGCGTCCGAGCTGATAAATGCATGTTCCTTCGATGCCGTAGCGGGTGAGCATGAGCTCGCCGACAACCGTTGTTTCGCCAGCGCGGACGTGGAGATTGTGCAGCGGCTGTCCTTCGACTGCGGAGCGTGTTTCGTTGGTCCAATCGCATTCCCATCCGCAATTCGCCGATCGGAGCGGCTGGACTCGAATGTCGTGCCCTTCAAGGATTCGGACCCAGCCGCCATCCGAGCCCGTCTCCGGCCAGGACCCGCCGCCGAGTGCGAGAATCACGGCGGCGCATTTGACGGAAATCTGGTCGGAAAAATAAAGGCGAAGGTCCGAGTCGATGCCAGTCCAGCGATGGTTCATCGCAAATCGCACTCCGAGATCCTTCAGCCGCTCGACCCATCTCCGCAACAGCGGCGCGGCCTTTTTCGTGATGGGAAAAACCTTCCCTCCTGACGCCACAAACGTCTCCACCCCAAGCCCCGCAGCCCATTCGCGCGTCGCAACCGCATCAAACTCGGCGAGGCACGAGCGCCAGAAATCCGCGCCGCCGCCGGAGTATCGCGCGACGAACGCATCGAACGCGGCGTCATTCGTAAGATTTAGCCCACTCTTCCCCGCGACGAGGAACTTCCTGCCGACCGAGCGCTTCGCGTCGTAGAGCGTGACGGCAGCGCCCGCAGATGCGGCGACCTCCGCAGCACGAAGACCCGCCGGGCCTCCGCCGATGATGGCGATGGTTTTCAAAATCGTGTGTGTTTTCTACGTGGAACTCCCAGTGGACAACCAGAATCCCATTTCCGATGCGGCTTTTCGCAGCCCTATCGGAAATGGGCTGTGCGAAACCAATTTCCTGAAATAGAGAGACGGCAGTGAAAAGAGGCGAAGCCCAAGGCCCGATCTGCCGAGGCCAGCCTCTCCGCTGACTCAACGCGCACGCTACTTTGGAGCAGTCGGGCTTTCGCCCTCTTCTCTGTTTCCGAAAGCGGCGTATCGGCGGTGCGTTTTGAAAATTCTTCGATAATCTCGGGGCCGCCTACGGCAGTTCGCTGCGGATGATGGCGCTGGTTTTGTCGGTGAAGGTCGCGAGCCAGACGACGAGGGCGGTGTTGTTGAAACTGCGCGTCACTCCGGCGTTGCCGACGGTCACTTTGAGCAGGGAAAATGTGGCGAGTGTTTTGCCGTGAATGGTCTCGCCAGTGCGGAAGAGTAGGCGCGGGTTGCCGCCCAAGTCGCACACCCACACGCCGCTGGCGCTGCTGGCGGTGACGCCGCGTTTTGGCACGAGCTGGGCGGCGAAGATGGGGCCTCTGTCGGTAATGGCGAGGGAGGTGAAAGATTCCCACTGCGAGCCGGGGAGGTCGCCAGCGGCGGTGCCAGTTTGGGCGAGGAGGCGGAGGGGCTGGCCTGCGGGTTTCCACCAGAGCGTTTTTGCAGTGCTGCCTTTGCGCGTGGCGGTAAATGCGACGCTGCTATTTGCGGAGAGCACGGGGTCGCCGAGGGTGCTGAAGTCTGCGCCGATGCGGGCGATGGTGGTGTATTGCGCGTCGTCGTCGCCGAGGAAGATGCCGCGTGCGTCTGCTTTCGTCACGCCGCCGGGGCCGATTTTGAGCGTGGCGAGGAAGGCGGTGTTGGCGCTCTCGTTAATTGCTGGGACGCTGTAGCTGGCGAAGCTTGCACCCGTCAAAGAGGCGTCGAAAATCGTCGTGGGCGCGTCGCTTCTCGTGAGGATGGAAGTGTCGCCGTTTGCGTTCGCCACGACGATGCCTTGCGTTTTGTCGGTGAATAGCGTCAGCGCGAATGCGACGCCGGTGCCGGTAGTTGTGAGCCAGCCGCGACCTTGGCCGGGCGAGTCTTTGCCGGGCATGAATGAGATGAGCGTCTTCACGGTTTTCCCTTCGATGGTTTGGCCTTCGCGCAGGGCCAGCTTCAGCGGGCTTGCGCCGACTTTGAGCCAAAGGCCGAGGTCGCTCGCAGCGGGTGCTTTGAGCTGGGCAAAAATGGCGAGGCATCCGCTGCGGACGGCGACGGCTTTGAATTTCTTAAACCTCGCGCCGCCTGCATCCGGCGCGAGGTCGCCGCTCTGGGCGATGGCGCTGAGTGCCACGGAGCCGCTCAGTACTACGCTGCCGGAGGGTTTTAGCCCGGCAATGGTGGCCACGATTCCGCCGTCCACTACGGGGTCGGTGAAGCTCTTGTAGGCGGCTAAGTTGATGAGGGTGGGGCTTGTGTTATTGAGGAAAAGCCGGGTGCCTTTATCGTTCGGCCCGGTCGTCCACTTGCCGAGAAATGCCACGTCGCCCGCGTCGTCGGTCGCGGGTGTGCTGAGGCTCGTGATGATTGCGTTTGGGGGGATGCCATTCGTCCCGATGCCGGGCGCGGCTGTGCCAGTGGTGAGCTGCGTGGTGTGGATGCGGAGCACGCTGAGGTCGAAGGTCGTGCTGCTCGTATTGCCAGCCGCATCCGTGGCGGTGAGCGTGATGGTGCGGAGGCCCGCCGTGGTGGGACTGCCGATGGCGGGAGACTGCGTCACCGTGCGCGGGCTCGCGTCCGTCACCACTGCGAGGCTGGTGTAATTTGCGAGCGTCCCCTCGAAGGCTTGCCGAGTCGCAGCGGGCACGGAGATTTGCGGCGGCGTGGTATCAATCATCACGCCCGCCCGAGTGGCCGAGGCTGGTGGATTTTCTCCATCGTCTTGGTAGCTCAGCGTCACCGCATACACTCCATCCGGGATCGCCGCGCCACTCGCCACCTGCGCCGAAGCCAGCGGAGCGGCTGGGGAAAAAGAAACGCTGTGCGCGCCGCTCGTCTCTTGCGAGGCGGCGAGCGTGAGCGTCGTCGTGGTTGTGTCGGTGAAAGTGAGCGTCACCGAGCCCGGCAGCGCGGCTTCAGGAAGGGAGAAAGAAACCGTCATTGGATTGAGCGAGAGCGCGTTTGCAGCAGGCGCAGTAGGCGTCGGCGCGAGCGCCGTGGAATTTACCGTGAAGGCCGCGACTTGCTCGATCATGCCCGAGGCGCAGCCGTGAAAGCCGCCCAGCGTGCGGCCACGAGCGCGGACTTGGCCGGTGGTCGGGAGCGCGAGCCCGGTCAGCAGCCAATCCGCCGAAGTGCCCATGCGAGTCGGGTTACCCAGCGGCATCCACGAGCTACCGCCGTCCGTGCTCAGGTCCAGCGTCACGCTCGCAAGCTCCGGCGCACTACCGCCGCGCGTCCAGCGCACCCGCGAAGCGCTCAGCGCTGTGAGGCTTTGCGTCGCCGGGTCGTTCAGCAGCCGGGCGAAGTGGTTGCGCGTGGTCGTGTTGAGCCTCGTGAAGTAGCCGCCCGCGAGAATCTTCCCATCCGCCTGCAACGCCACGCTGCTTACGCGGTCGTTCGCGCTGGGATTAAAGGTCGTGTCGAGCGAACCATCGGCATTCATCCGCTCGATTCGGTTTCGCACATTATCTCCGAGCAGAATCCTCCCATTCACCTGAAGCGCCATGCTGTGGATGTTATCGTTCGTAGGTGGGACAAAGCCCACATCCAGCGTCCCGTCCGCATTCACTCGCGCCAAGTAGTTTCGCGTCGTCGCGCTCGCCGCGCCATTGGGCTGAAGCGCGGTGAAATAGCCCGCGAACAGAACCTTCCCGTCCGGCTGCACCAGGAGGCTTTCCACACCGCCGTTCGTATTCGGGTTAAAGCCCACGTCGAGCGAGCCGTCCACATTGAACCGCGCGACGCAGTTGCGCGTAGTCGCGCTGAACGGGCTGACCCCGCCATTCCGCACCGTCGCGCTGGTGGGCGGGAGTGTGGTAAAGAAGCCGCCAAACAGGATTTTCCCGTCCGGCTGTACCGCCACGCATTCGACGTAGCTGCTCACGCTGGGACTGAAGCCCGCGTCCAGCGTCCCGTCCACATTCACCCGCGCGATATACTTGCGCATCGTCGCGCTCGCAGCGCCGTTTGACTGGAGCTTGGTGAAATAGCCGCCGAGCAGAATCTTCCCGTCTGCCTGCACCGCCAAGCATCGGACGTGACTGTTTGCATTCGGATCAAAGCCCACCTCGAGCGAACCGTCCGCATTCACCCGAGCGATCCCATTGCGCACCGTCGCGCTGGCCGCGCCGTTTGGCTGGAGTGTCGTGAAAGCGCCGCCAAGCAAAATTTGCCCATCCGCCTGCACCACCACCGTATGAATCTCGCCGAATACATTGGGGTCAAAGCCAACGTCCAGCGTCCCATCCCCATTGAGCCGAGCGACATTGCTGCGAGGCACACCCAGCACCGAAGTGAAGCGCCCCGCGAGGATGATCTTCCCATCCGGCTGCACCGCCGTCGCATACACCGTTGGATACCCGTCGCTGGCTACAACATCCACATTCAGCGAATCCAGATCACCCGGCGCAGCCAACGCACGGCTGGTGGAAAACAGAAGGAACGCAGCCAGCAATGTGGCGCAGAGGAAGTGGATGGGTGGTCGCATGACGCCGCTGACGGTAGCTGCCTTTCGCAGCATTGAAACCGGAAAAATCCAGTCGCCCTGTCTCCCATGCCACCCTCATCATCAGGCGCTTCGCCAATTTTGCAAAGACCTCCGCGTTGTGTGACTGGCTGCTACCGCTGCCGAGGAACGGCCAAGTCAGCGCGCTGCGAGAAGCGCCGTGGAATGCTGGAACTGATTCCAGCCGTGGGTTGCGGGACTTGCCACGCACAGAGCCGTGGCACCTGCCACGGCTCGCCACAGGCTCAGCGCGACAAGTCGCTTGAGTGACGGCGCGGTGCGCAGCCGCGATTCAGAGCCGTGAACCCTGATAAATAGCCTTGGCGGGCGGGTGTGGATTGCATCTCTTATGGAGGGCGTCTTGCGACGCCGCAACCGTCCAACAGCCATTGAGCACGCCATAAGTTTAGAATCCGCCGTATGAAACTTCGTCCATCCAGCATCTCCGCCGATTGGTGGGATTACACCTGCCTTCCGCTCGACCTCATCAATGACGTTTCGCGTCTCTCTCCGAAGGATATCGCGCAACTCAGCCGGCCCGGTTTTCGCGTTGTGATGTATGACACGCTGGAGGACTTCTACCTCGCCGAAGCGCTTGAATACATCACGGCATGGAAATCCAGCACTGCGGATAATCCCGTCGGCATCTGCGGCCCCATCGGCCCGACCGAGCAACTCCCGCTCGTCGCACGGCTGGTAAACGAGCTTGGGCTCGATATTCGCAGCGGACATTTCTGGGGGATGGACGAATGGTTCGACGTGGAGACGGGCAAGGAAGTTCCCGCGTCGCACCCGCTGAGCTTCGAGAAAGCGGACCGTTCGATGTGCTTCGATCGCACCAGCAAAAAGCTGCGGATGCCGGAAAAGAATCTGCATTTCCCAAAAGCCGACACGAGCGAATACCGCGCAAGCTGGGACAGCGGCGCGACATGCGCCGTGATGCAAGGCGGCCAAGGCGATGTGAAACACTGGGCGTTCAACGATCCGCTGCCCCGTCGTGGAAAATACAAAACGCAGCCGCCCACGCCCGAGGAATATCGCAAACTGCCGACCCGCGTGGTCGATCTGCATCCGCTCACGATTGCTCAGAATGCGCGGACGAGCGGTGGCGGAAATATTTCGATGGTGCCGACCAAGGCCATCACGGTCGGTCCTGCGGAAACATGGAAGGCGAAGAAAGTCTCCATCTGGCAAGCGGGCACCCACGACAATCCATTCGGTCAGCGCCTCACGGCATTCATGATCAGCAAGAAACTCGCGAGCGCGTGTGTGCCGATGTCACTTCTCGCCGATCATCCGAACGTGCAGTTCAACTACTACCGCGGCGGCCTCGGCTCGTGCGCGGTCGAGATGCACTGATTTTACGCCGCCGGGACGCTGGCGCACAAATAGAGCACGGCCATTCGCACCGCCAATCCGTTGGTCACCTGGTCGAGAATCACACTGCGCCCGCTGTCCGCGATGTCGCTGTCGATTTCCACACCGCGATTGATCGGGCCGGGGTGCATAATCAAGCAGTCGCTTTTGAGCCTGCTTGCGCGCTCTTTGGTGAGGCCGAAAAGCGACGTGTATTCGCCGAGCGACGGGAAGTATTCCTTCCGCTGTCGCTCGTGTTGAATGCGAAGGAGATTCACGACATCCACGCTTTCGAGGATGCTTTCGAGGTCGTGGGTGATGGTCACGCCGAGCGACTCCAACGTTCGCGGAACCAGCGTGGGAGGTCCGCACAACGTGACTTTCGCGCCGAGCTTTGTGAGCGCGTGGATGTTCGATCGGGCGACGCGGGAAAACTGGATGTCGCCGATGATCGCGACGTGGAGTCCGCTCAAATCGCCATCCATTCGCTTCTTCGCTTCACAGATGGTGTAAGTGTCGAGCAGCGCCTGCGTGGGGTGCTCGTGCGCTCCGTCGCCTGCATTGATGACGCTCGCATTCAGCCGTTCCGCAAGGAATTGCGCGGCTCCCGCGCTGCTGTGGCGAAGGACGATAATGTCGGCAAGAAGAGCCTCCAGATTGCGCGCGGTGTCTTTGAGCGTCTCGCCTTTCGTGAGCGAGGATGTGGAGGCGCTGATGTTCACCACGTCGGCACTGAGGCGAAACGCGGCGAGCTCGAAACTGATGCGCGTCCGGGTGCTCGGCTCGACGAAGAAATTGACAAGCGTCTTTCCGCGCAGAGCAGGCACTTTCTTGATGTCGCGCGCGCCCACGGTTTTGAAATTGGACGCGTGCTGGAGGATGAAGCGGATTTCTTCCGCGCTGAGGTCGGCGATGGAGGTGAGGTCTTTGCGGGTCCAGTTCATGGATTAGGAAACGTGCGCGTCGAGCCAGACGCTGTCTTTGTTGAGCGGATCCGTCACGGCGAAGCGCACATACACGCGCTCGCCGAGCGAAGTCGGGACATTTTTGCCGACGTAGTCTGCGCGGATGGGCAGTTCGCGGTGGCCACGGTCGACGAGCACCGCATACTGGATTCTCGCGGGGCGGCCAAAGTCGGCGAGCGCATCCATCGCAGCGCGGCAGGTGCGCCCGGTGAAGGCGACATCGTCCGCCAGAATCAGCGTCCGGTTTTCCAAGTCATACGGCAGCTTTGTGGCCACGACTTCCGGGACGGGGCGGCGGGACAGGTCGTCGCGGTGCATGGAGATGTCGATGACGCCGCTGGCGACTTCGGTGCCGCCGAAGTTCGAGACGAGCCTGGCGAGGCGCTCGGCGATGACGATGCCTCGGCTTGGGATGCCGATGATGGCTATTCGCCCGAGGTCGCTATTGCGCTCGATGATTTCGTGGGCAATGCGATGCAGAGTCCGCTCAATGGCGGTTGCGTCGAGGAGGAGACGTGCGGTTGGTGATGGTGGATTACTATTCATGGTTGCGTCCTTTGCGAACTCTCGGGTTCGCATTAAAAGGCGCTCGCGGCGACTTATTTCATGTCTGTTTGCCAGCCTGTCGTTCGCGACGCCACTTTGCCCGGTAGTTGACGATCCAACTCAAGAGTGCTTTTTCAAAGCCTACATCGTGATGCGCGTTTTCGCTCAGGAACCACTTGTGTTCCAAAATGGCATTTCGTTCCGCGAGAAATTCTCGGTAGAGGAGGGAGCCTTTCAGTAGATTGTTATCGGCGTCGCTCATGGGTCGAAGTGATGCATTACATTGCCTGCATTTTCCGTTCCGTCAAGCGGTCGTATTTCACTGATTGGTCCTGCTTAGAAGAAAAAGATTCGTTTTACCGCGTCTGTCCGATTGACCGCACAATCCTCCGCCGCTACGCCACGCATCGCACTATGAAAACAACCGTCTTCCTCTCCGCACTCATCGCAATGTCCGCCAGCGCCTTCGCACAAAACGAAGCGCCTGCCGGATTCACCTCGCTCTACAACGGAAAAGACCTCGCTGGCTGGCGCGGCGGCGATACCGCCGACCACCGGGCCTACGCCGCCATGCCCGACGCAAAAAAGCAGGAGTGGACCGCCGACATGCTCAAGCACTGGAAGTCGGAGGGCGGTGAGCTGCTCAATGACGGGCACGGCAAGTACGCCACCACCGAAAAGGAATACGGCAATTTCGAGCTGCTCGTCGAATACAACATGGCTCCAAAAGGGGACTCCGGCATTTACCTGCGCAACGTCCCGCAAGTGCAAATATGGGATCACACCGACGACGACAAAGGCGCCCTCGGGCGCACGAAAGGAAGCGGCGGACTTTGGAATAACAGCCCGAACGCTCTCGGAAAAGACCCGCTCGTCCTCGCAGACAAGCCGGCTGGCGAGTGGAACAAATTCCGCATCGTCATGGTCGGCTCGCGAGTCAGTGTCTGGCTCAACGACAAAATGACCGTCGATCACGCCATCCTCGAGAACTTCTACGACCGCAAAAAGCCGGTGCCTGCGCGCGGCCCGATCTGCCTGCAAACCCACGGCGCACCCATCAAATGGCGCAACATTTTCGTCCGTGAAATCGGCAGCGAAGAAGCCAACAAGATCGTCGCCGGCAAGGGCGGCGAGGGTTTTGAATCCATCTGGAACGGCAAGGACTTCGAAGGCTGGGGCGGGCCTGTGGATCAATATGAAGTCGTCGATGGCGCGATTCGATGCATCAAAGGCAAGGGCGGCACCATTTACAAAAAGGAAGAATACTCTGACTTCGTCGCACGCCTCGAATTCAAGCTCCCGCCGAACGGCAACAACGGCCTGGCCATCCGCTACCCCGGCGAAGGCAACACGGCCTACGTCGGCATGATGGAAAACCAAATCCTCGCCGACGACTACAAAGGCATCGACCCGCGCCAGTCCCACGGCTCCGCATACGGAATGCTGGCCGCCGAGCGCGGATACCAGCACCCGATTGGCGAATGGAACTTCGAGGAAGTCACCGTCAAAGGTTCCACGATCAAGGTCGAACTCAACGGCGCTGTGATCCTCAACGGCGACGTCTCCAAGGTCACCGAATTCATGGCAAAATCCGAGCACCCCGGCAAAGACCGTAAGAGCGGCTTCTTCGGCTTCGCCGGCCACAGCGACCCAGTGATGTTCCGCAACATCAGCATCAAAAAGCTGAAGTAGGCCCGCCGCGAAAAACCGAATCAAAAAAAGACCCGGCTACTGGAAACGTGGCCGGGTTTTTTGCGTTGTGATTGCGGTCCACAAAGACCGATCCGATCGCGGAACTTCTAGCGCCCTGAAAGCGGCGGCGGGCCTTTCGGCTGCTCTCGGCGGGTGGTATTTTGTGCAGGGAAACTGTTCTGGATGATTTCCCGGATGCGCAGGCCGCGGGTGACTTCACTGGTGAAAAGGTCGAGGTTTCCGTCCGGCCCTGTGACTCCGAGAACCATATCGCCTTTCAGTCCGTAGGCTGCGGCTACCGCCGGTCCGTTGTTGGCGACGACGAAGGGCACATTGCTCGCCACACTTTCTCCTCCCTCGCTGAATGCTACGACGAAGACCGTTCCGCGGCTGGCGAGCTCGCGGTAGGTGTCTTCGATGATTTGCACCTGTTTGCGAAATGCGCGGGTCTTCGGGCTCTTCGCGACAATCACCACGACGGGCTGCCCACGGAGGCTGCGCGATGATTTCATGCCGCCGATCCCTGAGAAAGAAAAGTCCGGCGCGGGACGCACGACCGGGCTCGCCGCGTCGGCGGCGGCGAATGCGAATACGAGAAGAGCTGCGAGCGTTTTCATCGGCATCAAACCTTCATGATTTCCGCGTCCTTGTGGGCGAATGTTTCGTCCACTTTCTTCACGAAATCATCAGTGAATTTCTGCACATCCTTTTCAAATCCCTTCAGATCGTCCTCGGTGATTCCTCCGTCTTTCTCCGCCTTTTTCAGCGCGTCCATTGCCTCCCGCCGGCAGGAGCGAATGCGGACGCGTGTTTCCTCGGCGATGTTTTTGCAGGTCTTCACGAGGTCGCGGCGGCGCTCTTCGTTGAGCGGAGGGATCGGGAGACGGATGACCTTTCCCGCGACGACGGGATTGATGCCAATATTGCTTTCGCGGATCGCTTTTTCGATGGCCTGCACGGTGCCGGGATCGAACGCATCGACGACGAGCATCCGGGGCTCGGGCGAGCTGATGGCGGCGCACTGTTTGAGCTTCATCATCGTGCCGTAGCACTCCACGTCTATATTCTCCACGAGGGCTGGAGAGGCTTTGCCGGTGCGGATCGCGGAGAACTCCTGCTTCATGTATTCAGCAGCTTTCTCCATGCCCTCCTCGGCGTTCATCAAGATTTCATCAGGGTCCATAATAGTGTGTAGGTTGTTGGGAATTTATTCCGGGACGACGAGTGTGCCCACTTTTTTTCCGAGCACGACATCCTTGAGCGCATTCGGGGCGAAAAGGTCGAACACTATGATGGGCAGCCGGTTTTCCTGGCAGAGCGAAAACGCCGTCGCGTCCATGACGCCGTAGCGTTTCGCCAGTGCCTCGCCGTGGGTGAGTTGATCGATCTTTTTTGCTTTGGGATCTTTGTTGGGGTCTGCGGTGTAGATGCCGTTTACCTTGGTCGCCTTCAGTACGATCTCCGCGCCGATTTCATTGGCCCGGAGGGCCGCACCGGTGTCGGTGGAGAAGAAGGGATTGCCCGTTCCTGCGACGAAAATCACGACGCGCCCCTGCTCCAGATGGCGCACGGCTTTTCTGCGGATGAAGGGCTCCGCGACCATATCCATGCGGATGGCGGTTTGCACGCGGGTCTGGACGCCGAGTTCTTCTAGTGTGGACTGGATGGCGAGGCCGTTGATGACCGTCGCGAGCATGCCCATGTAGTCCGCCGTGGTGCGTTCCATTCCTCGATGGCTCGCGGTGAGCCCGCGCCAGATATTTCCACCACCGATGACGATGCCAATTTCCACGCCAAGTTCGTAAATCCCGAGGATGTCGTGGGCCAGTCGCTGGACGATCTCCGGGGAGATCGTTTCGATGGAATCCTTTGAGCGCAGAGCTTCTCCGCTGAGCTTCAGCAGAATTCGTTTGTATTTTGCTTTGGCAGTCTTTTTCGGCATGAGGCGTGAGAAAAGCGCAACCGCCCGCGAATGGGAAGAGAATCCGCGCGAGTGAAGGCTGGTCTTTTTGCCGCCGGGATGCCCGAATGGGGCGCGATAATGCTCCACACGATACAGCCCGAAACGCACGGTCCCCTCGGAAAGCCCATGGCGGACGCCGTGCAGGCGTGCGTGCATTGCGGCTTCTGCCTTGCGGCGTGCCCGACTTACAAGGAACTGGGCCAGGAGATGGATTCGCCGCGCGGTCGCATCGTGCTGATGAAGCAGGTGCTGGAGGGAACGCTGCCTGTCGCCGGAGCGCTTCCGCATGTCGATGCCTGCCTCGGCTGCCTCGCTTGCGAGCCCGTGTGCCCGAGCGGCGTACAGTATCGCGACCTCATCTCGCCCTTCCGCGCCATCACAGAAAAAGACCGTCGCCGACCGTTGATGGAGCGTATTCGGAGGTGGATGATTTCCGCGACGTTGCCGTATCCGCGCCGTTTCCGACTGGCTGCGTGGCTTGGAAAAATCGGCAAGGAGTTCACCCCGCTGATGCCCAAATCGATGCGCCCGATGCTCGAGTTGCTCCCGCAAAAACTGCCGCCAGCGCAACCGCTCGCTGGTTTTTATCCCGCAATCGGCACCCGTCGCGGACGCGTCGCGCTGCTCGCCGGTTGCGCGCAGCAAGTGCTGGAGCCGGATATCAACGCAGCGACCATCGACGTTCTTTGCCGCAACGGCATCGAGGTCGTCGTTCCCGCCACGCAAGGATGCTGCGGCGCGCTATCGTGGCATGTCGGAGACATCGAGAGTGCGCGGAGGTTTGCGCGGCAAAATTTACGTGCATTTCCTCCGGATGTGGATGCCATCGTCACCAACGCTGCGGGTTGCGGCAGCGGTCTGCACGAATACCACCTCATGCTCGCAGGCGAGCCGGAAGCGGAGCAGGCAGAGCAGTTTCGGCATCGGGTGAAAGACGTGTCCGCATTTCTCGCAGATGTCGGGCTGGTCGCGGAGTTTCCGGTCGGAAAAAAGGGCCGCGTCGCTTACCAGGACGCCTGCCATCTCGCGAATGCTCAAGGCGTGCGCGACGAGCCGCGTGAGCTCCTGCGAGCGGTCCCGGGGCTGGAGCTCGTCGAGATTGCCGACGCGCATCTTTGCTGCGGCAGCGCCGGGACTTACAATATCGACCAGCCGGAAATCGCCGCTCGCCTCGGCGCGGCGAAAGCGAAAGCAGTGATCGATTCCGGCGCGAAGGTGGTGGCCACGGGAAATATCGGCTGCATGACGCAACTCCGTGCGCACTTGTCCGGGCAAGGCATTGAGGTTCGTCACACGATGCAAGTTTTGCGCGATGCGTATGGCTTTCGTGCGTGAGATGAGAGGGCCTGCGATTCCGGTTCGCTTGACAGTTCACCGAGCCGGGCTCCATTATAAGGAACAATTGAACACTAATTCTCACATCGACCAGCCATGGGCTGGCCCCGGTCTTGAGCCAGCTCTCCGCTCCCGTGCTGCATTTTCAAACATCCCTCAATTGTCTCCCGCATTTCGGGCGGGCGTAAACTGACGCGCAGCGACTGAAACACCTATGGGTCCATCCCTTGAAGTAAACCGCCCCCGTAATGTTGATTGGAAACGGGCAGCCGCGCTGCTCTACGGAGATTGGGGCACGTCGAAAGCCTACGTCATCGGCCTCGCTTTCGTCGCGGCCGGGTTTGCATCGCTACCCGTCATCATCGCCGTTTGCGTACTCACCGCCATCGTGGGCTACAACTACTCGATCGTCTGCCGGAATTTCCCGGATGGCGGCGGCGTTTACTCCGCGGCGCGGCAGTCGAGCCGGCTTCTCGCGGCGGTCGGTGCGTTGCTCTTGATTGCGAATTTTCTCGTCACTGCCGCACTGAGCGGATGGGCGGCGATGAGCTATTTTGGGGTGCCGGAGAAATGGATCCCAATCGCGACAATGTGCACGATCGTTTTCCTGGGAGCCGTGAATTGGTTTGGCCCGAAGCACAGCGGAACCATGTCCATCGCCATGGCGGTGCCGACCGTGATCATCGTGGTGCTCTTGCTCGGCATCACCATTCCGTTCCTCACCACCGGTTCGCTCCGATGGCCGTCCGAAGCGCTCGCCGACCCGGCCTTCCTCGCGGCGCATCCGAAGGCGACCCACGGCCCGCTTGCGCAGACGTGGATCTGGTTCACCGGGGCCATCCTCGCACTCAGCGGCGTCGAGGCGGTCGCCAGTATGACGGGCGTCATGAAGCTCGATCCCGGTAGCGATCCCGAGAAGCCGCGCGTGGGGAAAACGGCGAGCAAGGCGCTGTTCATCGTCGCCGTCGAAGTCATCGTGGCGACCATTATTCTCGGTTGGGCGATGCTTTCCCTCCGCGACACGCCGGAGAACGTTGCTCGTCTGGAAGAGCATAAAGACTACATGCTCCGTTTTCTCGGCGAGCACTACGGCTCGCTCCTGTGGGGACCGGTGGTGGGTAAAACGTTTGCATGGATTGTCGGTATCGTCTTTGGCGTGCTGCTTCTCAGCGCCGTAAACACAGCGATCAATGCCGTCGTCGGCGTCTTCTACATGCTTGCCCAGGACGGGGAAATGCCTCGCGGCCTGACGAAGCTGAACGCCCATGGCGTCCCGTATCTCCCGCTATTTCTGGGCGCGGGGCTGCCCGTCTTAATCCTCAGTTTTACGAGCAATCTCGAAGCGCTCGCGGAGCTCTATGAGATCAGCGTGGTGGGAGCCATCGCCGTCAACCTCGGCGCGTGCTTTACGAACCGGAAACTCGAGATGCACATCGTCGAGCGGGTGCTGATGGGCCTGACTTTCCTTGTCCTCATGGGCGCGGAACTGACCATAGCCTACACAAAGCCGACCGCCCTTTTCTTCGCAGTCATTGTCATCGGAGGCGGGCTCGGGCTTCGTGGCTACTCGCACAAGCTTACGGGAATCAAGACCCTTACCGTCGCGAAGGAAGTCGCGGACATGGTTACCCCCGAAGCGATCGAGCGCCTGCGCCCCCAGCTCAAGGAAGGGCAAAAAATCATGGTCGCAGCACGCGGCCCGACACCGGTGCTCCGCTTCGCGCTCGATGAAGCCAAGCTCCGCAACGCCACACTTTGCGTTCTCTACGTGAAAGAAATCGCCGTCTTCCTCGGGGCCGCGCAGACCAGCGGCGTGCGCAAACAGCAGCGCTGGCAGGATGACCCGCAGGCTGCCGCAGTCATGTCCCTGGTGCTGAAGCTCGGCGAGGAAGTCGGGGTCCCCGTTCAGCCCGTGTATTGCGTGAGCATGGACCCGGCAGCCACGATCCTCGATCTCGCTGCCACGCTCGGCGCCGACTACCTCATGCTCGGCTCGCCACACCGAAATGCCATGGCGCGCTTGCTGAAAGGGAACGTTGTCGAGCGTGTCGCGTCGCATCTGCCGGAAAACATCCAGCTCATCATCCACAGTTGATCGTGTGAAGAGCATTGCATCCGGCGGGCGCTTCTGAAAACTGCGCGAAGTGCTCACCCGCATTGCCCAATTCACCTGTGTTGTTTTAGCCGCGCTGTTTTTCGGCTGCGGACGTGCGCCGGATCGTGCGGAGATTGTCGTGATCAACGGTGCGGAGCCCGCGTCCATCGATCCCGCGAAGATCTCCGGCCAGCCGGAAGGGCGCGTCGCAAACTGCATTTTCGAGGGGCTGACGCGCTACAACGAAAACGGCGAGACCGAGCCGGGCATGGCGGAGCGCTGGGAACTCTCGCCGGACGGCAGGACTTACACGTTTCACCTGCGCCAGGCGCTGTGGAGCAACGGCGACCCGTTGACTGCGAAGGACTTCGTCTGGTCGTGGCTGCGCGTGCTGAAGGAGCCGAGCGCGGAGTATCGCTACCAGATGTATTACCTGCGCGGTGGCGAGGATTTCGCAAAGGCGCTGGACGATCAAAAGACGCCCGATGAAGCCACTGTCGGCCTGCGTGCCGTGGACGACAGAACATTCGTCGTCGAGCTCAACAACCCGACGCCTTACTTCATCGACCTCTGCGCGTTTTACACGTTCTTTCCCGTCCACCGCGGTTGCATCGAGGCTGCTGAAAAAGACGGCCAGTCATGGTTGCGCCCCGGCCGGATCGTAGGAAACGGGCCGTTTGTTCTAAAAGAGTGGCGGCTCAACGACCGCATCCGCGTAGAAAAGAATGCTCGTTATTGGGATGCCGCAAACGTGCGCGTGCAGACGCTCGACATCCTTCCTGTGAACAACCCGAACACGGCGTTCAACTTCTACCACAGCGGCGTTGCGGACCTCATCCTCGACAAATCGCTCGTCCCTACGTCGCTCATCGCCGAGCTGAAAAAGCGGCCCGATTTTCATTCGACGCCCATCCTCGGAACTTATTTCATGCGGTTCAATGTGACGAAAAAGCCGTTCACCGATGTGCGGGTCCGGCGGGCGTTCTCCATGCTCGTGGACAAGCCGTTGCTTACGGAAAAGATCACGCAAGCCGGCGAGGTTGCCACGAATGAATTCGTCCCCGCTGGAACCGCCGGATATGTCTCTCCGAAAGGCTTGGCGCGGGACGTGGAAGGCGCGCGGAAGCTGCTCGCCGAAGCCGGATTCCCAGGCGGAAAAGGCTTCCCGCAAGTCCACTATCTCTACACGAATCGTAGCGATGTGGACGACAAAATCGCTGTTGAAATCCAGTCGATGTTTAAAAAGGAACTCGGCATTTCCGTGGACCTGACGAAGCAGGAGTGGAGCGTTTACCAAGACTCGCTCAAGAAGCTCGACTACGATTTCGCGCGCTCCTCCTGGATTGGCGACTACAAGGATCCCAACACGTTTCTCGACATGTGGCTCGGCAGCAGCGGCAACAACGAGACGGGCTGGAACGACAAGCAATACGACGACCTGATCGCCGCTGCCGGACGCGAGCCGGACCGCGAGAAACGGTTCGGCTTCTTTCGCGAGGCCGAGAGCAGGCTGCTCAACGAAGCGGTGGTCTGCCCGCTCTTCACCTACGTCGTCATCATGTTCTACGACGACAAGCGGCTCGGCGGCGTGCATGGAAACCTTACGGACGAACACCCGTTCCGCACTTTGCATTGGAAGAAGCCTTGATGAACTTCTTCGTCTATCTCCTTTACCGCACCCTCAGCTTCGTCATCGCCCTACTGCCGCTCGGTTTTGTCATTCGCGTCGGCCGTCTCATCGGGCTCTGCGGATATTTTATCGCCGGCAAATACCGCCGCATTGCGCTGCGCAATCTCGGCATCGCCTTCCCGGAAAAATCCCCCGGCGAACTCCGCTCCATGGGGCGCGCTCATTTCGCGACGCTCATCGGCAATCTATTCGCGGCGGAAAAAATCGGACGCCTCTCTCGCGAGCAGATCGTAGCCATCGTGGATATCGAGGGCCGCGAGATCATCGATGGTCTGCTCGCAAAAAATCGTGGGATCGTCGCTCTCGTGAGCCACATCGGGAACTGGGAATTGCTCTCACAGATTTGGCCCGTGGTATTTCAGTGCCCGAGCGGGTCGGTGTATCAGCAACTCGGCAACCGCTACATCGACGCACAAGTGCGCAAGACCCGCAGCCGGCTCGGACTCGCTCTCTTCGAGCGCAAGGAAGGCTTCACGCAGGCGATGGAAATGCTGCGCAAAGGCGGCTGTGTCGGCGTGCTTTTCGATCAACACGCGGGCGATGCAGGCGTTTGGTGTCCGCTCTTCGGACGGCTCGCCAGCACGACATCGCTACCCGCCATGCTCGCGCTGCGGACCAAGGCCGCGCTTGTCCCGCTCGCGATGCACACGAACGGAGTCGGCAAATGGCGGCTCGTAATCGAGCAACCCGTCGTGCCCGCCGAAAAGGAAGCAGGCGCGGTCACTGCGCAGCTCAACCTTGCTCTCGAAAAGCAAATCCGCGACGTGCCCGCGGACTGGTTCTGGGTCCACAATCGCTGGAAGACGCCCAAGCCGGAATTCCTCCTCGCAAACTACAAACGCGGCATCGTTTACCAGCGAACCGTGAGCACGGAAAACGTGCCCGAGGCCGCAGCGGGCGAACTCTTCGCCTACGCCGCGCGCAAAGTCGCGGAGCCACCGCCGCTCCAGCCGTTCCGGATTCTTATCCGCTCATCGAACTGGCTCGGCGATGCCGTGATGACGGTGCCAGCGCTCCGGGCAATCAAGCGTGGGCGGCCCGATGCACACGTCACGGTCCTCACACCCGCAAAACTCGCAGACGTCTATCGGCTTGTTCCGGAGGTCGATGACATCATTCCATTCGACCCGCCTGCGGGCAAAGGATTGCTCAAAACGATACGCGGCATCTTCCACGTATTCACCGTCGCGGGGCTGATCAAAAAGCGCGCGCCGTTTGATGCGGCAGTCATTTTCCCAAACAGCATCCGAACCGCCGTGGAGGCATGGCTCGCCGGCATTCCGCGTCGCGTTGGTTTCCCCGGTCATTCGCCGCGCGCATCGTTGCTGAATCAGGTCCTCAAGGAGAAGAAACGAAAGCAAAAAGACGGCCCCGCACCGCCGCCGGTTCATCAAGTGAACCATTACCTGCGACTCGCCCATTTCATCGGCGGACGCGCGGAGATGGGATTGGCGCCGGAAGAGTTCGTGAGCGAACTCGCTCCGCAAAACGTCAGCAGCGAAAAAGTCATCATTCCACGCGTGCGCATCGCCGTCTGCCCCGGCGCGGAATACGGCCCGGCGAAGCGCTGGCTGCCCGAACGTTTCGCTGAAGTAATGCGGACCGTGAATGAAGAATACGAAACTGAGTGGTACCTGGTCGGCACTGCCAAAGACCGTCCTGTCGCCGAGGAGATCGAGCAATTTGCGCAGATCTCCGGCGTGAACAACGTTTGCGGAACTACGACTCTGCAAGAGCTGATCGAGCTTCTGAAAACCTGCCACGTCCTTGTCACCAACGACACCGGCACTATGCACCTCGCGACGCTCATCGGGCTGCGCACCGTATCGATCTTTGGCAGCACTGAGCCGCAGTTGACCGGTCCGCTGGGCCCCGGTCACATCGTCATGCGGCAGCAGGTGGAATGCAGCCCGTGTTTCCTGCGGGATTGCCCGCTCGATTTCCGTTGCATGAAAGCGATCGAAGCAACTGATGTCGCCGCCGCGATTTGCTCCATCGTGGATGCGGGCGTCGAGGTGAAGTAGGCCGCTTAGATGCTGTCGCGAGGGACGATGCGGACCCGGCGAAGCTCCACGCGATCCACCGGGTAATCGTTCGCATCCGCGGGAAGTTCCGCGACACGCTCCAGGACTTCCATTCCCTTGATGACGTTGCCAAAAACCGTGTGCTTTCCGTCGAACTCGGCTTGAGGCGCAAGCGTGATGAAAAACTGGCTGCCGTTGCTTTGGCGTTGCGGGTTGATTTTATCCGGGAGGCGTCCGGCTGCGACCGCGCCCTTTCCGTGCTTCCTGCGAATCTCCGCCGGGAGCGTGTAGCCGGGGCCGCCGGTGCCCACTTTTGTGCGGTCGGTTTTCTTGCTGAGCGGATCGCCCATTTGCACGAGACCGCCGGGAATAGCGCGATGGATGGCACATCCTTTGTAGAAGCCGTCGTGTGCCAGCTTCTTGAAATTCGCCACCGCTTGCGGCGCGTCTTTCTCATAAAACTCGATCGCCACGGTGCGCACGGTTTTCTCGCCCGCGAACCGGAACTCGAGCAGCGCGACATCGTCGGCGAGCGCGGAAATAGTGAGGCAGGCAAGAATCAGGAGCGACTTCATGGAATGGGTGTATGCGACGGCCCGATGGAGATCAACCTTGTCGGCACGGCCTCCGTCGCTACGGTCCCAGCCCATTTTATGACACAAGGATTGCCAGCGCGCGGACAACGATGGGTAAGTAACAGCGAGCCAGAGCTCGGGCTCGGCGTGATCGAGAAATGTGAGTTTGGCCGTGTGGAGGTCTATTTTCCGGCATCGGACGAGCGGCGACAGTATGCGACGGAGTCTGCCCCGTTGCGTCGCGTTCGCTATGCGGTCGGTGATACGATTGCTGTGCGCGACGGCGCGGATGCCGTGGTGATCGCGGTCGAGGAAAAGTCGGGGCTTCTCGTGTATCGCACGGCTTCCGGCGAGGTGCCTGAGGCGCTGCTCTCCGCCGCCACGAGCTTTAGCAAGCCGGAGGACCGCCTCTACTGCGGGCAGGTGGACGACCTTCATGTCTTCGACCTTCGCGTGCGTGCGCTCCGGCGGCGGTGCGAGCTGCGGCAGTCTCCCGTGCGGGGTTTTGTGGGCGGTCGCGTGGATCTTCTGCCGCACCAAATGTCCATCGCCGCCGAGGTTGCCGCGCGTTTGGTGCCGCGCGTGTTGCTCGCCGATGAAGTGGGCCTCGGAAAGACCATCGAGGCAGGCTTGATCCTCCACCGTCTTCACCTCACAGGACGGGCGGCGCGGATTTTGATTCTCCTCCCGGAGGCCCTCGTGAACCAATGGTTCGTGGAGCTGCTGCGGCGGTTCAACCTCCTCTTTAGCATCTTCGATGAGGACCGTTGCGAATCGATTGTGGAGCATGACGGAGAGGCGAATCCGTTTCTCGACAGCCAGCTCGTGCTTTGTGACGTGGCGTTCCTTTCAAAAAATCCAGTGCGCGCCCGGCAGGCTGTGGATGCAGGCTGGGACTTGCTCGTCGTGGACGAGGCGCATCATCTCGAGTGGTCGCCGACGCAGGCAGGTGATCAATATTTGCTCGTCGAGGAATTGGCGAAGCGCACGCCCGGATTGCTGCTGCTCACTGCGACTCCGCAGCAACTCGGCCCCGAGGGACACTTCGCGCGGCTGCGGTTGCTCGATCCTGATCGGTACTCGGACCTCGCGAAGTTTCTGGAGGAAGCCGAGCACTACGAGCAGGTGGCTCGCGCGCTCGATCGACTCCTCGCCGGCGAGCCACTGAGTGCGGCGGATCGAAAGCTTTTCTCCTCGCAGTCGCCGCGCGTCGCAGCCCATCTCGATGGATCGAGCGAAGGACTCGTGAACGAACTGCTGGACGCATTCGGAACCGGTCGTGTGATGTTTCGTAATACGCGCGCTGCGCTGACCGGCATCCCGAAGAGGAAGGCGCATCTCGTGGAACTCGCGGGCGACGAAGACACGGATGCGAAGGTGAAATGGCTCGCTGCCTTTCTGAAAAAACATGCACGCGAAAAGGTGCTCCTCATTTGCAAAACACGCCCGCTCGTTGAAGAAATCGCGGAGCGTCTTCAGCGCGAAATCGCGGTCAATGCGGGTGTTTTCCACGAAGGGCTCACGCTGCTCCAGCGCGATCGAAACGCGGCATATTTCTCGGAAGAAGATGGCGCACGAGTGCTCCTTTGCTCCGAGATTGGAAGCGAGGGCCGGAACTTTCAGTTCGCGCATCACCTCGTGCTTTTCGATCTGCCGGAGAACCCGGAGTTGCTGGAGCAACGAATCGGCCGCCTCGACCGAATCGGACAAACCGCGACCATCCACATTCACGTCCCCTATTTGGCGGGATCCGATGGTGAGGCACTGGCGAAGTGGTATCACGAAGGGCTCGCCGCGTTTGAGCATCACCCGCACGGTGCCGGAGAAATATCCACCGCGCTGCGCAAGGATCTGGACGCTCTGGCCGATACGTTCTCGGCGAAAAAGCTCTCTGCTTTGGTGAAGAAAACCCGTGAACTCCATGCGAAAGTGACGCGCAAGCTGGAGCGCGGAAACGACCGTCTGCTGGAGCTGAATTCCTGCAAGCCCGCGATCGCGGCGCAAACAATTCGCCACATTCGCGCGGCGGATGCAGATGCTTCGTTCGAGGAATTCTGCGTGGATCTGTTCGACCACTTTGGCGTGCAGGTCGAGGACCACAGCGCGAAGGCCTTCTTGCTGAAGCCGGGGCATTTGCTCACCGATGCTTTCCCCGCGCTGCCGGAGGAAGGCATCACAATTACGTTTGAACGAGCCCGTGCGCTGAGCCGGGAGGATCTCGTGCTGATGTCGGGCGATCATCCGATCATGACGGGCGCGCTCGATTTGCTACTCGGCTCAGACGGCGGGAACAGCGCATTCGGCGTGTGGAAGGGCAGCGGCACCGAGGCCATCCTGCTCGAGATACTCACGATCGCGGAATGCACGGCTCCGGCGGCGCTCCACATGGATCGCTTTCTGCCGCCGTTCCCGATCCGCGTCGTCGTGGATCACACGCTGGCCGATCAATCTGCTGACCCCCGCCTTGTCGCTGCAAAGCTCGAAAAGGCCGACATTTTCCGCCTGCTCGACCGCGGTCCGATGAAACAGAAACTGCTTCCCGCAATGCTCTCCGCAGCGCAAGCCATCGCTGCGAAACAGCTCCCGGCTTTGATCCAACGCGCATCGAAGGAGATGGCGTCGCATCTTGACTCCGAGATCGAGCGGATGGAGACGCTCCGCTCGATTAACGATCACGTCCGCCCCGAGGAAGTCGAACTGCTTAGAAGCCAGAAGTCAGCGCTTCAAGCGGCGATTAGCACCACGCGGATGCGCTTGGATTCGCTCAGGCTGATCCTCCGCACTCCATAATTCCTGCTCCCTGAAAAAGAGAACGGCCCGCTTCCCTTCGGCAACGGGCCGTTCTGACCAAACACCACCAAGTGTTGTGTCCGGGTTACGGACACCCCAACTACGTCCAACTTTCTGGTTTTCGCAAGCTGCATCGGAAGCGCTTGTGATTTCAGCCTTTCATGCGCGGTCCGTTTCGAATTACTCTGCATCCACGAAATGAAATATCTGGTCGCCGATGATGATCCGCTTGTGTGCGAGACGGTGGAGTCTTTTCTCCAGCGGCTCGACGATACCGAGTTCTGCCTGAAGGTGGGCGATGGACTCACGGCTTTGCAGGTGCTTTCGGCCGGAGGGATTGACGGGGTGTTTTTGGATTTGCAGATGCCGGAGTTGAACGGACCCGACGTTTTGCGGGCGCTGCCGCGCGACATTCCGATTGTCCTCATCAGCGCGAGTGCGGAATTCGCGGCGCAGAGTTACGAGTTTCAAGTCGCGGATTATTTGGTGAAGCCGCTGACGTTCCCGCGGTTTGCGCAAGCGGTGACGCGGATTCGCGAGAAGGTGGCGGCCAAGGATGCTGCGCGCGGGACGGCGCCTTTGCGGGAGGTTTTTGTGAAGGACGGGACGAAGCTCGTGCGGGTGGTCATGGACGATTTGATGCTGCTGAAGGCGGACGCCAATTACGTGGAGTTTGTGAGCAAGGATTCGTCGATTTTGAGCCTCATGACGATCGGGCGATTGGAGACGCAGTTGCCGCCGGAGTTCATCCGCGCGCATCGCTCTTACATCGTGAACATCCGGCACATCACGAAAATCGAAGGCAACACGGTCTGGCTGGGCAAACACTCGGTGCCCGTCGGCGAATCGTATCGCGACGCGCTACTCGCCCGGCTGCCCGTTTTGCGCTGAGGCTTCGCGCTCGCATCGGGCTGCGGCGCGTTCGAGTTCGGCGAGCGTGTTTTCCAGCGCAGTCCAGTCGCCGGAAATCAGACGCTCCATCGTCCTGTTTACGGCGTCGAGTTCCATCTGCGAAATCGCGGAGTGTAATCGGTGGCGCGTCTTGCGGAGGGCTTCGGCGTCCTTCGTTTCCACTGCGCGGGTGATCTCATTCTTCGCCCTTCGCATCTCGGTCGCGATGGAAATGAGCACGCGCTTCAGCCGGTCTCCGGTGAACATTTCATGCAGCGGCGTGCTGCGCTGCGGTGCTGCCGGCACCGTGCAGGATTCGAGCGTGGCGAAAAGGATTGCTGGCACGATGGGCTTTGCCACGGCACCGCGCATGCCGGCACGGATGCACTCTTTGCGCGCTTCGTCGGAGAGCTGCGCGGTCACGGCAAAAATGGGCAACTCCGGACGGATGAGGAGCGCGGCGCGGGCGAGCTCGAGGCCTGTCATGTCGGGCAGTTGAAGATCGAACAGCGCAATGTCGTACGTGCGCTGGCGAAGCAACTCCAGCCCTGCGCCGGCGGTCTCGGCCATCTCCAGAGTAGCGCCCGTTTCTTCGATCAAAGCGGACATCACTTCGCGATTCGATGCGGTGTCTTCCACATACAAAATGCGTCGTCCTTCGAGTCGCGCCACGGCTTGTTCCTTTTGCCCGGCAGGCGTCTCCGTCGCTTCACACGGGAGTTCGAAAACAAACCGCGACCCGCGAACCACGCCCGGTTCGACGCGGATTTTCCCGCCCTGCATTTCCAGCAGCGAGCGCGTGATGCTGAGGCCGAGGCCTGTTCCGCCGAAACGCTGCGATTTGGACGTCTGGTCGAAGGGCGAGAAGATGCGCTCGCGGTCCGCTGCCGGGATGCCGATGCCCGTGTCGCTCACTGCTCCGTGCAACCGGCCCGCCGACCATTCCACGCGCAAGGTCACGGAACCTTCGCTGGTGAACTTCACTGCGTTGTTGAGCAGATTGTGCAAAATCTGCGAGAGCCGTGTCGCGTCGCCCATCGCGAATTCCGGCACTTCCGGCGCGACGTCTTCTATGAATTCCAGCCCTTTCTGCGCGGCGAGCGGCCGGTGGACCAGCGCGATATCCTGTAGCAGTCGCCGCAGCCCGAATGGCTCGGAGCGAACCTCCATTTTCCCCGCGCGCAGTTTGGACCAATCGAGCACGCCGTTGAAAAGCGCGGTCAATTGCTGCGCGGCCGCGTTGATGGAACGCAGCACCGGGATTTGATGCGGTCCGGGGTTGTTGCGCTCCAGCAGCCGGAGCAGTCCAGTCACTGCATTCAGCGGGGTGCGAATTTCGTGACTCATCACTGCGAAAAACTCCTCTTTCGCACGCGACGCTTCGACAGTCTCGGCGTGAGCGGACTCGATCGCGGCAACCTGCGCGGCGATCTTTTTCGTCATGGAATTGAAGCCCGTAGCGAGCAGTCCGACTTCATCGTTCGAGGTCTCCGGAAGAAGTTCCGGCGTGCGGCCGGCGCCGAAATCGCCGATGGCTTCGGCTACTTTTCGCAGCCGCGCCGTCGTCCACCGTGCGAGCAGGACAAGCACGAGGATTCCCGCCAGTGCAGCCGATCCGGAGATGAGCAGCGCACGATTCCGCGCCGCGCGCAGGCCGTCCAGTTCGACTTCGCCGGACGATGCCGTGCGGATGAAGACGCTCCTTTTTCCATCCGGAAGCAGCGGATGTGTCGCCTCGGAGAATACCCAATCTGCGGCAAACTCCGCTGTGTCTCCGGGTGAAGGTTTCGTCGCGCTCCACGCGTGCCCGAGGTCCGCGCCGAAGAGCGCCTCAGCCCGCGGATGTACGAGCCACGAGCCTGTGCCGCTGGCTACGTAGAGCCGTGTGCGCTCGGCGCGCTCCTTTTTCAGGTCGGCAAAAAACGCAGTGAGATCGACATTGATCACCACCATCGCGGGCTCGCCGAGGACCATCGCCACGGCGCGGACTGTCGGCATGTAGGGCTGCGAGATGCCTCCGAAGTCGCGGTTCAAATCGATGTCCGAGAGGTACACCTCTCCGTCGCCCATCTTCGCACCCTCGCGCACATAGTCGCGGTCGCCTTTTGCCTGGAGCCGTTCCTGCGGCATCGTGGTGACGATTGCGCCGTTGCGATCGAGCCGCACCATTTCCGTCCAGTCGCCGCCTGCGGTGATGATGCGCACTTGCATGTAGCTCGGCTTCACGGCCATCAGCGCCCGGAAGTCCGACTCCACCCGTCCCCGCGCAACGAGGCTGCGGCCCGCGAGAAAATCGACCACCGGCTGCGAGCGAGCGAGCACCAGAGAATCGCGCGCGACATCACCAGCCAGCGCTTGGAACTTCAGCGCAGCCACCTGCCGCTCGTGGTCCAGCGTGCGCCGCCATGTTTCCGTGATGTGCTTTTTACTACCTTGAAAATTAAACCACCCGAGGACCGCCATCGCTACGACGACCACGATCGATGCCGTCGCGCTGAAGCGAAACACCAGCGAGGTGCCTCCTCGGGCTTGGAGGCTGCGGGCGTCGATTTGATTCATTGGACGCGTGACTACCGATTCGCTGCGGACATTTCGAGCACGGAGTTTTTCGCACAATGTCTTATTTTCTCCGCAATTTAGCCTTCAAACTGACGAGAGTTCACGCCAGCGTCGCAATTGAGTCGCGGGATTGTAACATTAGTCCGCAACTCTGCACATGAACGCAACACTACCGTTGCACTCACCACACAAAGAAACCCAAGAAACAAATACATGCTAAAGACCACACTCGTTCTGGCCCTCGCCGCATCTACTGCGCTCGCCGGAAACACGACAGTCGCCACGAAGGAAACACCCAAGGAACAATCGGCCTTCGACCGCCTTTGGGACCTCCCCGTCCTCTACAAAAACAAAGAAAACCCCGTCCTTCAGAAGTTCGAGCTTCAAGGCCGCATCCAGCTCCAATACGGCTCTGGGTCATCCGACCAGGGCAGCTACGGCTCCGAAGATCGGCCCGACGATCGCCTCTGGGGCGATGCCATCGAAGTCCGCCGCTGGCGCCTGGGCTTCAAGTCCGTTTGGTTCCACGACTTCAAACTCGAAGGCCAGATCGACATCAACCCCGACTTCGACCCCGAGTTCTACTCGCAGATTTACGATCTCTACCTCACCTGGGCGCGCCACGATTCCTTCAACATCAGCCTCGGTAAATTCAAGGCCAACTTCTTCGGCCTCGAGCAAGGCATCTCCTCCAAAGAGATCCTCACCATGGAGCGCGGACTTCTCTCCAACGCCATCTTCCCCGGTGAGCTTACCGGCGTCCGCGTCAGCGGCAAAGCCAACGGCTTCCTCTACGGCGTAGCACTCTACGCCGGCGACCAGACCCGCGAGTTTACCGAAGACTCGGACGGCAACGTGGTCCAGGCCTACGTCGGGTACGACTTCAAAAAGCAGACAGGCTTGGACAAGGCACTCGTCCGCCTCGACTACCAATACGGCACCGACGACACCAACGCGGGCGGCGGCGGCGCGTTCGAGCATGCCTTCTCGCTCAACGCCACCGTCCAAAAAGACGCATGGCTCATCAGCGGAGAAATCCTTGGCGCGACCGGCCGCGGCACACAGGGCGACGTCTTCGGCGTGAACCTCATCCCCGCATACAATATCACCGACAAGCTCCAGGTCGTCGGGCGCTACCAATACGCCAACGGCGACCACGACGCGCTCCGGCTTCAAAGCCGCTACGAGCGCCTCGCGCCAGAGCTTACCGACGGCGGACGCGGCGAAACGTATCATGCCGCCTACCTCGGCCTGAACTACTATATCTACGGCCACAAACTCAAACTCATGGCCGGCACCGAATACCACCACATGGATGGCGGCGGTGATGGTGGCGACTTCGATGGCTGGACATCGACCGTCGGCCTTCGCATGAGCTTCTAAACACGAAGCCAGGGAATCTCCACCGAATGGTGGTGTTTGGTGAGAACGGCCCGTTGCAGCGATGCAGCGGGCCGTTCTTTCTTTCGGACGAAACCCCGGTCATTCGGAGACCGGGCGTTTAATATTTTCGCGCGACGCCCTACTTCGCGCCGGCTGCCTGCGGCAGTGCTTTCACGTGGGCAGCGAATTCCACGCCGTTCACCTTGCCCTCGACTTTGTCGGCGCCGAGCTTAATGCCTTTCACGTCGTAAAGATGCCCGTCGGGCGAGATGGCTTTGATGCCGTAGTTCGTGCCGTCGGCGGCGATTGCCTTGATGTTGATGATGCTGCCGGCGGAAGAAACTCCCTTGACGTCGAGCTTCGTGCCGTCGGGCAATACGGCTTTGATGCCGAGCACCGTGCCGTTCGCAGCCACGGCTTTCACGGGCCGCAGTTTGTCATCACTCACGAGGATTTTCACCGGGAGTTTGGTGTCGCCCACGAGCGCCTTGATGTCGAGAAGGTGCGCATTCCCCTGGGTCTGGATTGCTTTGACGGCGTGGAGTTTTCCCTCGGCGTCCACCGCTTTCACGTCGATGAGACGGCCTTCGGGATGGACAGCTTTAATGTGCCAGATGATGTCGTCGGCGGCTTGGAGTGTGGTGGTGAGAAGGAGGGCGGCGAGTAAGTTTAGGAGCTTCATGGCGCAACAGGGAAAGGAGAAAATCACCCCGCCGTCAAACATAGAATCACATCGTCGATCCTCGGGCGGCGGATGCACGATGCCCGTCACCCTGCGGTTCATTCCGCGAAATTCTCGCCTCCCGTCGATCTGGCGCTGGTCCATGCCCTGTGCCGGTTTGTGAACCGTCTTCGGGAGTTCACACTATGGCCGTTGCGTAATGGGATCGCGGCGTCGATGGTGCGGAATGACTCATGTAAAGAACATCATCGTCCTCGGTGGCGGCAGCGCAGGCTTGCTCGCCGCGATCTCCATCAAAGCAAAGCTCCCCCAGCTTGGCGTCCGTGTCGTGCGGAGCAAGGAGATTGGCGTTATCGGCGTCGGCGAAGGCACCACACCAGGGTTTAGCCGCCACTTGTTCGACTTCCTCGGGCTGCGCCGCGCCGCGTTTTATAAACACGCCCGGCCCGTCTGGAAGCTCGGCATCCGCTTCCTCTGGGGCCCGCGCGAGCGGTTCGACTACACCTTCTGCCCGCAGCTCGATTCCGGCCTCGGTAACCTCCCACGCCCCAACGGCTACTATTGCGAGAACGAGTTTCGCGACGTCCACCTCGCCTCCGCGCTCATGAACCGCGACCTCGCCTGGCCGCGCCAGAAGAACGGCGCGCCCGACGTCCAGCCGTGGCACGGCTTCCATCTCGAAAACACCCTCCTCGTCGAAGTCCTCGAAAAGGTCGCGCGGGAAAACGGCGTCGAGTTTACCGACGCCACCGTCCGCAACGCTGAGCGCGGGCCGAAGGGCATCGCCGCACTCTGCCTCGAAGACGGACGCCGCCTTGAGGCCGACCTGTATGTCGATGCCAGCGGCTTCCGCTCCGAGCTCCTCGGCAAAACACTCGAAACCCCCTACCAGAGCTACGACAAAGCCCTTTTTTGCGACCGCGCCATCGTCGCCGGGTGGGACCGCCAGCCCGACGAACCCATCCTCCCTTTCACCACCGCCGAGACCATGGACGCCGGGTGGGCGTGGCAGATCGAGCACGAAGAAATCATCAACCGCGGCTACGTTTACAGCTCCGCCCACATCACCGACGACGAAGCGTGCGCCGAATTCCTGCGCAAAAACCCGCGCATCAACCGCGAGCCCCGCATCGTCAAATTCCGCTCCGGCAACTACCGCGAAGTCTGGCGCGAAAACGTCGTCGCCGTCGGCAACGCCAGCGGCTTCGTCGAGCCCCTCGAAGCCAGCGCCCTCATGGTCATCTGCTCCCAATGCGAGACCATCGTAACGTCGCTCAGCCACAGCGGCATGGAGCTCGGCCCCGCAATGCGCCGCTTCGCCAACAAGCACCTCACCCGCCAGTGGGACAACATCCGCGACTTCCTCGCCTTCCACTACAAATTCAACACCCGGCTTAACACCCCCTTCTGGCAGCACGCCCGCGCCGAGACCGACATCAGCCCCCTCGCCGAGATGATGGAGATGTATCACCAAAACGGCCCCACCGGCCTCCTCCGCTACACCCTCCCCAACGGCCCGGAGAACGACTTCGGCATCGAAGGCTACCTCGTCATGCTCCTCGGCATGCGAGTCCCCTGGCGGCGCAGCTACCAGACCTCGCCGGAAGAGCAGCGCATCTGGCAGAGCCACCTCGCAAACCACCGCGCCATCGCCAACCAAGGCCTCACCACCGAGGAAAGCCTCCGCTACGTCCATGATCCCCGCTGGTCCTGGAACGACACAATCGAGCAGCAGCCCGCAGCCGGCCAGCCGCACCAGCAGATGCTTGCGTGAAAAGGCGGTGTGGGCGAAGCTGCCCGGTGCAAAGTATCCCGCCCGGCCTTGACTTCAGCGTTGCGAGCTGGGCGGCGGGTTGTGAAGTGCACTGGCTCCGCCCATTGAGCCAGTGAACCTTGCGATTCATCCCGTGAAAACGGGCCTTCGTACAAAACGGGTTGCTGCTTTGAGGAGTAGAACGTATTCCGCCATTTCTCATCACTCCAAACAATCAACTTCCTATGAACCTAAAACCACTCTTCGCCAGCGTCGCCCTGCTCATTGCCGTCCAACCATGCGTCTTTGCACAAGACAAACCGGCGGCCCCCGCCGGGGACAAACCCATCCACAAAATGCTCGGCCAGCCCGCTACCGAAGCGGATTCATTCGCGTACAAGCTGCTCGATATTTGCCAGGAGGCCGCAGCCAAAGACGTGGACCGCTTCAATGCCCGTCCGACCGTGCTTTCCCGCCAGATGGCCATCTGGGCCACTTCCGTCTATGACGCCTGGGCCGCGTATGACGAGAAGGCGGTGGGCACGCGTCTGGGCGGGACACTTCGCCGTCCGAAAAAAGAGCAGACGCTCGCCAACAAACAAAAAGCCATCGCGTACGCCAGCCATCACGCGCTGATGTTTGTTTACCCGGAATCGAAGGAATTCCTCGAGGGTGAGATGAAGAAGATGGGCTACGATCCGGCACTTATCTCGAAAGACGCGAAGAAACCCGAGGGCATCGGCCAACTCGCAGCGGCAGCGGTCATCGAATACCGCCGCCACGACGGGTCCAACCAGTTTGGCGATGAAGCCGGCACGGTCGGCGCGAAGCCTTACTCGGACTACACCTTTTACTCACCGGTCAATACGGCGGACAAAATCAACGACCCCGACCGCTGGCAGCCCATCACATTTACAAAGCCCGACGGCACGAAGATCACGCCCGGCTTCCTCACGCCGCACTGGTATCGCGTGAAGCCGTTTGCGCTCGAAAACAGCGCGCAGTTCCGGCCCGGTCCGCCGCCTTTGCTCACGAAAGATCCCGAGACGCTGAAGAAGGAAACCGATCAGGTGCTCGAGTACAATGCGAAGCTCACGAACGAGCAGAAAGCCATCGTCGAGTTCATGCGGGACGGTCCCCGGAGCACCGGCCAGAGCGGGCACTGGCTGCGGTTTGCGCAGGATGTTTCACGGCGCGACAAGCACGACCTCGATAAGGACGTGCAGCTTTACTTCGCCGTCGCGAATGCCGCGTTCGACGCCTTCATCTCCTGCTGGGAAACCAAGCGCGTGTATGACTCGTCGCGCCCGTGGACGCTCATCCGCCACTTCTACAAGGGCCAGAAAATCACCGGCTGGGCAGGCCCCGATGGCGGCACGAAAGAGATGCTCGGCGACGAATGGCACCCGTATTCGCCGCAGGTCTTTGTCACGCCTCCATTCCCTGGATACACCAGCGGCCACGCCACCGTCAGCGGTGCTTGCGCCAAGGTGATCGAGCTCTTTACCGGCTCCGACAAATACGGCTTTTGCGAGCGTCGCAAACACTGCGAGCTGACCGAAAAAGGCGGCGGCGAGATGATGACTCTGGACCTGCCGACATGGAGCGGCACCGCAGAAATGGCGGCGCAATCCCGCGCGATGGGCGGCTACCATATCCCGATCGACAACAACGTCGGCCTGAAGGTCGGCCGCGAACTCGCCACATGGAGCTGGCCGAAATATCAGGAATACTTCGCCGGGACCGCGAAGGTCCGCAACTAATGTCCTCAACCAACCAAACCAAACTACCAAATGACCAACAAACTAACGCTGGCGGTTCTCGCCGTGCTCTCTACATCGCTCCATGCTGGCCCACCTCCGGCACCCGTCCCGCAGCCCGCCGAGCGCAAGCTCATCACTTGGGACGTGCAGGAACGTGTCCGCTGGGAAATCAAGGACAACGCCTTCGACTTCAACAGCGGCGTCCGCACCATCAACGACGACAACTGGGTGCTCAACCGCTTCCGCCTCGGAATCGGCGTGCAACCCACCGACTGGCTCAAGGTTTATGCCCAGGTGCAGGACTCCCGCGAATGGCTCAGCGACCGCGCGGACATCCCGGGCGTGCTCGGGGCGGAAGGGGATGATTCCTTCGACCTCCGTCAGGCCTACATCGAGCTCTCGATGAATGAATGGGGACTCAAAATCGGCCGTCAGGTTCTCGCGTTTGGCGACCAGCGCCTTATCGGGCCGCTCGAATGGACCAATCTCGCCCGCACATTCGACGCCGTGCGCGTCACCTACAAAGGCTCGAACTACACCGTCGATGCATTCGCATCCAGCGTCGTCGTGGCAGACCGCGGCAGCTTCAATCAATCCGACGCGTTCAACGGCAACGAAACGCACCGGGAGCAGGTCTTCAGCGGACTCTACTTCAACACCCGCGCCTTCGCCATCGCCGACGCCGACCTCTACGCACTCCACCTCCACGAGGCAGGAAACACCGACTTCTTCACGCTCGGCACGCGCGTGAAATCCAAGCCCGCCGCGCCCGCCCCGATGCACCACGACGGCAAGAGCTTGAAGCACGATGGCAAAACCATGGCGTGCCCCGTGCCAGCCGCCAGCCCGTGGGATTGGGATGCGGAGTTTGCGTTTCAGTTCGGCGACGTCCGCGGACGCGACCTCACCGCATTCGCAGGTCACGTCGGCGTCGGCTACACCATCCCCGGCTGCCCGATCAGCTCGCGCATCGGCCTTGAATATAACTATGCCACCGGCGACGGAGACCCGACCGATGGCGACGTGGAGACATTCCAAAATCTCTTCCCGACGAACCACATCTACTACGGCTTCATGGACGCCTTCTCGTGGCAGAACATCCACGACCTGGCAGTGAGCTACAAAACCAAGCCGTGCAAAAACGTGACCACCCGTCTGGACTTCCACGCCTTCTGGCTGGCAGACACCAACGACGTCTGGTACCGCGCCAACGGAACCACCGCCGTCCGTCCGCTGACCCCCGCCGCCCGCAATGCGGACAACTACGCAGGCTCGGAGATCGACTTCGTCGTGACCTGGCAGGCGCGCAAGGAACTGGTCATCGAAGCAGGGTATTGCCACTTCTTCGCAGGCAGCTACCTCGGCGATACCGGCGCTGATGACGACGCCGACTTTGGCTATGTGCAAGCGACCATCAGCTTCTAAACAGAAAAATTCTCCACCTTAGGGTGGTGTTTGGTGAGAACGGCCCGTTGCGTGATGCAGCGGGCCGTTCTTTTTTCCCCGCGAAGGAGGCCGTCCGCTCAAAACGCAAACTTCGCCCCGAGGATGAAGTTGCGGCCGGGCTCGTTGATGCCGCTGCCGTGGATTCGGTAGTCCTCGTCGGTGAGGTTCTCGCAGGCGGCGAAGATGTTCACATGCTCGCTGGGCTTCCATCCGGCGCGGAGGTGATAGACGGCGTAGCCGTGCGTGCCGCCGGGCGGGATGCGCTGCGTGTCGCCCATGTCGCCGGGCGAGAGGCGGTCTTGATGCCGCGCGAGGATGGCGCTGCCTTCCGCCCACCACCGCGCATCTTCGCTCTCCCAGCGCAGGCCCAGTTGCGCGGTGAGCGGGTGGATGCGGGAGACGGGATAGACGCCGACTGCACCGTTGTTGAACTGCCCCACTTCGCCCTCGCTCCATGCGAAGTTCCCGGAGGCCACCCAGCCTTTGGCGAAGTTCCACGATGCGCCGAGCTCCACGCCCTGGATGTAGCCGTCGCCGCTGTTCACGCGCTGCACTTCGGGGTCGCCGTTCACGACGTTGCCGGTGGGGAAGCGGATGATTTGGTCGTCGATCCAAGTGCGGTAATAGGCGGCGTAAACGTCGAGCTGGCTGGCGATGTTCGCTTTCGTGCCGAACTCAAACGCGAGATATTGCTCGGGGTCGAGATTGCGCGTGGGCGTCTCGAGTTCGCCGCTGCGGGCGATGTCGAACGAAGTGAAGTCGTTCACATTTGGCGCGCGGAAGCCCTGCGAGAGTCCGGAGAAGACGTTCCACTTTTCCGAGAGGTCGTATTTCCCGCGCAGTGAGAATGTCACGGCGCTCATGTCCTCGGTGAACGTTTCGAGTACGAGCGCGTCGGCGGGGTCGGGATCGATCACGCCGGCGTCCATGTGGGCATAGGTCCAGCGCACGCCGGGCGTGAGGGTGAAGCGGCTGCCGAGCTTGATCTCGTCCTGCAAATACACACCGAGCAGGTCGTAGCCCGCATCGTCGGCGACGGGGCCGCGGGGCTTGATGTTGCGCAAGGAACCATCGGGGTTCCAGCGACTGCCCCATGATTGGATTTCGTCGTGGTAGTACTCCACGCCGTAGGTGAGCTTGCCGATCGGCGACGGGCTTTCGAGGTTCACGCTGAAGCCGTATTGGTCGTCCTGAAAGCCGTCGATGTCGCGGCGTCCGCCGTCGCGGATGCGGTCCTGCTGCTCGGTCTGGCGCTGGAAGGATAACGTGAACGTCGCCTTGCTCAGCCACGGCGCGATGTCGCGCGATTCGAGCTTCGCGTAGGCGAGGTCGCGGGTCTGGTCGAAGTCGCGGCGCAGGTCCGTGCCGGTGGCAGTGCCGTCGAAGCTCTGGCTGAAAATCGTGGAGTGCCAGCGCGGGGCATTGTTTTGCTCGAAGTGGTAAAGCGCGACGGTCAAATCGGTGCTATCGCTGAGCTTCCAGAGCATCTTCAAATCACCGTCGATCTCGTCGTAGCCGCTGTTGCGCTGGCGGCCCGTCACGTTACCGCCGCGCAGGTCGCCGTAGCTCTTGAGCGAGAGCCCGCCGATGATTCCGAAGTTTGGCGAGAGGCCGAGCGAGAGTTCGCCGCGCGCGGTGTGGCTGTCTTCGGCGCTGGCGTAGCGGTACTCGGTGCTGCCGTGGATCTCGGTCCCGCCGGCTGCCTGGGTGATGGTCCCTTTTCCTTCGCGGACGGTCGTCGCGCGTGCGGGAAGACGCGGGTTTTTAGTAATGGCGTTCACCGTTCCGCCGATGGCGTCGCTGCCGTAGAGGACGGACGACGGCCCTTTCACCACGTCGATCCGGTCGATGGTGTAAGGGTCGATCGTGCTCCAGTATTGGTTCGGGCCTTCGCGAAAGACCGCGTTGTTCAGCCGGATGCCGTCGATGAGCGCGAGCGTGCGGAAGCCGGTAAACCCACGGATGAACGGCGAGGCCTGGCCGTTTCCCGTGCGCTGGAGCATCACGCCCGGCGTCGTGCTCAGCGCATCTGCAAACGTCCGCACCGAGCGCCGGTCACGGAAGTCCGCGCTATCCACGACATGCGCGGTGAAGGGTGCATCGAGCACGGTGCTCTCCGAGCGCGTCGCGGTGATCACGACTTCGTCGAGAATGCTGTAGTTCATCGAATCCGCAGGCGTCGCGGCGTGTGCGAGGACGGCGGAGCAGGCAAAAACGAGTTGGAGTTTGGTTTGAATGGTCATACGTTGTTGGTGAAGTAAAAGCGCATATTGGTCGCGCGGGCAGGCCCCATAGCGGGCGGTGTACCAGGCGGAGGAAAAAGTCCCGCCGCTTCTGTAAATGCGGCTGTTGCGGCGTGAATCACGGGCATTCTTCCCGGAGGAATGAATCGCTTTTATCCACCGCTCATCCACTGATGGATATATCTCGTCCATACGATCGCTGGGCTACTCTACCTGACAGCGTTGCATGTACCGAATCCTGCACATGCGTCCACAGCCTCGCCGATCCACTCATCCACATCCGTGCGCGATTCCTCCTCCGCCGCCGTGGGCGAAACTGCCCGCCCCCGAAGCGGAGGCAGTGATGGGCTGATTGGCACCTTTACTTAACGCTCTCTCCAAACAGCCGCCGCCCGAGCACGCCCCAAGCGCTGTCTTTTGGTTCAGCGAGAGTCACTTGTCGGGCGAGCTGAACTTCGCGATTGCGGCATAGATGGCGACTTCTTCGTGCGGGACGGATTCCAGAGCGAGAATGTCTGCGAGAGCGATGAGCCAATCGGGCGTCGGCCGGGAGAAAGTGGGAACGTCCCAAATCCGCGCCGAATTCCCCTCCGAGACGCTGAGCAGGCGCTTACCGGATGGGTGGAAGCTCACACTGCTCACGCTGCCTTCGTGATGCAGCGGTTCCGAAATGAGGAGGCCAGTCGCGGCGTACCATACCCGCGCCCGCCTCGACTATCTCACGGTGGCTACCGAACACTACCGCGCCCAATTCCTTCTCCGTCGCGCTGTCGGTGAGTCCGTCCGCACGCTGAAAGCCGAGCAGTAGCCGAAACGGTTGCGCGTCAGTTCCCATCCTGTTCACGCCAGAATTCCTCGGCGGTTTGTGCGGGCTCATATTTCCTTTGATTTCCAGTGGCTGAGATTCGCTCGATAGCCGGATTCTTTCGAAGAGCGGCGACGTTTACCGCATCCTTTGGGATGATGAGGTTGCGAAGCGTGGACATTCCGGCGAGGGGAGTCAGGTCGGTGACTCCGGAGCCGCGCAGGTCGAGCGCATTGATTTTTGAGTCGGCGAGGACGGAGAGATCACGAAACGCAGGGTCGCGGATCACGAGAACGGCGATGCCGCTGCTGAGTTGGGCGATGGTGAAATCGAGCCCCTTCAGTTTGGGGAGCCATGTGAAACTGTCCCATTCGGCCCAGAATTCGGCAGCGGTGCGGGAGGGCCTGTAGGTCTTGGAGTCGAATGTGAAGGAGAGGTATCGCAACCGGGGAAGGGCGCGGAGTTTTTCGACGGAGGAGGGATGTTCGGGGAGGATTAGCTCCTCCAGCGTTTCCAGGTTGGCGAGGGGCGCGAAGTCCACGGGGGCCTTGCTTTTATCCATGTAGAGGGCGCGGAGGGGGAGGCTCGCGAGGGGGGTGAGGTCTGTGATGTCGGTGTTGGACATCCAGAGATCTTCGACCTTGGTTCCTTTGAGGGGGGAGAGGTCCGTGACTTTGGTGTTGGCGATGCGAAGGGTTTTGACGGGGATGGTGATGAGAGGGCTGAGGTCGGAGATTTCGCTGCACGAACTGACGTCGAGGAGGCCGATGTTGCCGCCTTTGAAAACGGCGAGGTCCGGGAGCGGCTGGCTGTGAGTCATGACGGACCATGTGCCGTCGGGTCGTTTGCCGATGTTGGCCTTGATGCCCATTTTTCGCAGCGCGCGCTGCCAGCTTGTGTCGGCATCCCACGCAGCCCAAAATGCACCGGTCGATTTCGCTGCTGCCGGGACTTCGCCTTCCGGGAGCTGACTGCTGAGTCGTTGAAGCGCGGGGTGGTTGCGCAAGCCTTCGATTGCGTCGAGCTCGGACTCCGGGAGCGAAGCGAGGCCTTCCGGCAAGGCGAGCTCTTTGAGGGTTTTCACCTCGGACAGGGCGGCGAAATTGGTCACGTTTCGGGCTTTGGTGAGCACGAGTGTTTCGAGCGGAATGGCGCGAAGAAATGAGAGATCGCCGACCGTGGTGCCCTGGAGCCAGAGCTGGCGGAGCGGAACTTTTGCGAGTGGCGAGAAATCGGTGATGTTCGTGTAGGAGCAATCGAGCAACTTGAGCGGCAGTTCCGCGAGGGGGGCTAACGACCCCACGCCACGCGCGTTCCCCAGCACGAGATGCTCGAGCGGAAGACCACGGAGTGGCGTGAGGTCGCGAACCTCGCCATGCACCAGCCAAAGCAAGCGCAGAGGCAGTGTGGCGAGGGGACCGAGGTCGGACGCCGGGGTATGGTTCAAATTGAGAGAGTAAAGTGCCCGCGTGGTGGCGAGCGGGGAAAGGTCGCTGACGGACGTGTGTTCGAGATTGAGGACGCGAAGCGGGGCGTCGCGCAGGGCTTCGATGTCGCGCACGTAATTGCAGCCGGATAGGTTCAGTTCGCCGAGCGGCATACCTTGGAGCGGACTCAGGTCCGCAATACCGGTGTCCCGCAAGTCGAGCGAAAGAAAGCCGTCGGAGCGCGCCTCGATTCGTGCGTCGATCGATTTTTCCGTCGGATTGGGCAGGCTACGGAGACGCTCCTGCCAATGGGCGAGCGCGAACTCGTTTTCACGCCCGAGACGACGGGCGAGCGGCATTGTTTCTGCCGCGGGACGTTTTTCGGCCGAGACAGCATTCAGAAGCTCCGCGAGTGTTTCGCGGGAGAGGCTGCCATCGGGCTGGACCGGCCGCGCAAGGAGCTTTTCACAAAGCGCGAGGTTATTGCGAGCACGGCGGTCATCCGGCGCGGCATCCAGTGCGGCTCGATAGTCGGCGGCGGCTTCGGTGAGCCGGCCTTGGGCCTGAAACAAGTCGGCGCGATAAAGACGGAACGAGGCGTTGCCGGGTTGCAAACGGATTGCGTAGTCGAGTTTATCGATTGCCGCGTTCCACGATTCCGTGGCTGCCAGTTCGCGTGCCATTGCGGCGAAGGCTGGTGCCGTCTGGCGCAGGTCGGAGAGGGCTTGATTTGCGCGACGGGCGTTTTCATTCGCCCGGACGGCCTGCCATACGCTTACTCCCGTACCCAGCACGAGAGCCATGGACACGATCGCCGCAGTGACGAACGCGCCTTTGTTGCGCATGACAAGCCGCCTCGTGCGATATCCGATGGTCGGCGGGCGGGCCACGACTGGCTCTGAGCGCAGGTGCCGCTCGATGTCTTCCGCCATCGCGGTGGCGGAATCGTAGCGACGATTGCGGTCTTTTTCGATCGCGCGCATGACGATCCAGTCGAGGTCGCGCTTCAGGATGCCGACGAGGTGCGGCGCCTCGGTGTGCCGATGTCTGGCGACGGCTGCGAGGGCCTCCGGCGCGATGGTTCCCAAGGCTGTCGAGGGGCGTTGCGGTTCCTGCTCCCGGATAATTTTGCGGATACCTTCCACGCCGTTCTGCTCCATCTGTTCCCTTGTGAAGGGCGTGTGTCCGGTCAGCAGTTCATAAAGGAGGACGCCGAGACTGTACACATCGCTACGGGTGTCGATGTCGAGCGTGGTGGTCTCCGCCTGCTCGGGCGACATATAGAGCGGCGTTCCGATGATCTGGCCGATCTCGGTGTAGAGCGAGTGTTCGCCGATCCGCGATTGCGTCGCCTTGGCCACTCCGAAGTCGATAATCTTTGGCATCGGCACGCCGTCCACCATTCCCACAAGAATGTTCGAAGGCTTTAAATCCCGGTGGATGATTCCCTTTTGGTGCGCGTGATGCACTGCATGGCAAATGCGGACGAAGAGCTCCAGCCGCTCGGTCGTGGAAAGGTCGTGCTCGTCGCAGAATTCGGTGAGCTTTGTTCCTCGCACCAGTTCCATGACGAAATACGGACGTCCAGAGGGCGTCACCCCGGCGTCGAAGACCCGTGCGATATTGGGATGATCCATCACCGCGAGGGCCTGCCGTTCCTGCTCAAATCGGGCGACGACCTCCTTGGTATCCATGCCGAGCTTCACGATTTTCAGCGCAACCCGGCGGCGCACAGGATGCGATTGCTCGACCATCCACACGACTCCAAATCCGCCATGACCAATCTCTTGCAGAAGACGGTAAGGCCCGATGTTATCGCCTATGTCCTCTGGGACCAGTCGGGCGATACGCGCCTGAATCGAAGGCGAGACGTCTTCCTCCATGAAGCCGTCGGATTCGTGCGACGCGAGGAGCCGCTCCACGCGCTGCTTCAAAGTCGGGTGACCGTCACACGCAGAATTCACATACGCAGCTCGCTCCTTTGAAGACATTGCTGCGGCAACCAGGAAGATTTCTTCCTCCGAGATCGAATTTTTGTCGGGCATAGCGCCGGCTTTCATACCTACACATGCGTAAAAATCCGAGAAAACCTATCACCCGCGGGCAATTTTTTTAAAAATTAATTGCGCGAGGCCGTGATTTCCAGGTGGAGCCAGGCCCGCGCATACGCCCAATCCCGGTGCGCGGTAGGAACGGAAATCCCCAGCAGTGGTGCCAGTTCCTCAAACGTCAGCCCCGCAAAATACCGCATTTTGACGACTTCCGCCTTCCTCGCATCGACCTCCGAGAGCCGGTCGAGCGCATCATTGACTGCGAGAAGCTCGTCGTCCGTCCCGGATGGGGCCAGAATTTCCACACTATCCACGTCCACATGCTCGGAGTCGCCGGCGCGCCTCGAAGCCGCGCGGCGTCTCGCACTATCCACGAGGATGCGCCGCATCGCCTGCGCGGCGGCACTGAAAAAATGTGCCCGGCATTCAAATTTGCCGCCTTCCTCCTCGCCCAGGCGAATCCAGGCTTCATGCACCAGCGATGTAGCTTGAAGGGTGTGGCCGGGCCGCTCGCCCTTCATCTTAAGTGCCGCCATCCTCCGCAACTCGTCGTAAACGAGCGGCAGCAAGTCGTCGCCGGCCCGGTCGTCGCCCGCGTTGATTGCGCTCAGAAGTTGCGTAATGTCTTGCACCTCGCAACGAGTAGCAAATACCTGCCCCCGAATGCCAACCTATTGCGCGGATAATCTTTTCTCGTGGGCGGCCCCCCATTTGCCATTGGCAAAAGGAAGCACGATGAGATTGAGCGGTGCTGTTTTGTAATGCACGTTGATCTCCATCCCGCGCGACTGGAGCGCGGAGTAGTCATCCGCGCCGGCCCGCAGCACAAATGCATCCCGCGGAGTCGAATCCCGCACCGCAATATAGACGCTTTCCAACGGCTGCCCCGCCAGATCCGGCAGAGGCAAGTGCAGGGTGGCGGATTCCAATTGCCCGGCTCCCACCGCCCAGGGTTGCGGTGCGCCGCAGGGCGGTGGCGCGGCGGCGAGCGCCGACGGGTGAATGATTCTCCAGTGGCAGTCCACGCCCGACCATGCCTCAAAATCCGCAAGCGAACGTCGCCATCCGAGTCCGTCTTCATCCGCGATGTGTGGAGCAGGGCCGAAGAGACGCGTCCATTTCGCCACGCTCTTGCGCTGCGCTTCCGTCCATGAACTGGCCGACCCTTCCGGGTGATCATTCCAGTGGCGGGGCGCTACTTCGCGCCCATATCGGTGCCATGCCGGGGCCTTCCGTGGATGATACACATCGAAGCCGTGGGTGAAGGCGCGGACACTCATGCTGACTTCCTCGCCTGTAAAGTAGAAATCCGGATCGTATGGAACACGCCTCACGAATTCACCGGGGGCGAAAATGAAGTGCCCCGAGACATAGTGCCCGCGCACCGGTGGCAGTGCCGGATCGCCCGCGATTTGGTGGGATTTAATGTGTAGCACGCCGTCATGGTCGAAGTGCGATGCGTGCAGAGCGCCTCCGGTATCATCCGCGCGCCATTCTGCTCCGTCCTTTTCTGCAAAGGGCGGTAGATAGCCGCTGAGCACCGGGAGCCCGGACGGACATCGCGCGAGCTCCGACTGCAGGACGGAGTCCCAACCCGGCGCAAAGCGATGGTGCGAGTCGAGTTGGAAATAAAACGCCTCGTCTTCGAAGCGCTTCTGAATTTGCGTACGCGCCCAACAAGTCCCGAGGCTGTCCTCGGGCTTGCAGTGGTCGTGAATGATCGTGACCCCGTGCGGAAACGCCGACTTGGGAAGGGACTCGGAGTCCTGCTCCAACAAAGCAATGACAAGGCGCTCCGGCTGCGCGGCATTCGCCACGAGATCTGCTATCGTCGCTGCTAGATCCCGGTCCCTGTAAGATGCGACCGAGACAAAAATCCGATTGCCCACCAACTACGTTGACGGCGTCGGCGTTGGGGTCGGCGTCGGTGTCGGCGTTGGCGTCGGTGTTGGCGTCGGTGTTGGCGTTGGCGTTGGCGTCGGAGTTGGTGTTGGCGTTGGCGTTGGCGTTGGTGTCGGGATTGGCGGCATGGCTATTATGGGCTTTGAGTAGGATGCGCTCGCTCGAATGGTTCCTTGTGAAACTCTTGGCTTCGGTGAATTTTCGCACCCTTCGCAAGTTCACTTAGCGTGACTGTCCACATCCTTTCAAGTCAGTAATTATAGCAAATCCATACCTTGCCATTTGCCCGTTCACCATCGCTCCGTCCTTAACGACCTTGCCGTTCCCTCCCGGCTCCGCTATCGCGCGGTGCATGACTCGCGCTGTGGGAATTGATTTTGGCGACGCCCGTGTGGGCGTCGCGGTGTCGGATGAACTCGGGATGCTTGCGCACCCGTTCGAAACCATCAATGTGCGGGAGACCGATCCCGTCGCCCGCGTCGTGCAAATTGTCGCGGAAAAGAGCGCAGGCATCGTCATCATCGGTCTGCCGAAGAACATGGACAACACGACCGGCACCGCAGCGGAAAAAGCGCGCGCATTTGCCGACAAACTGCGCGCTGCGGGCATCACTGTGCGGATGTGGGACGAGCGGCTAAGCACGGTCGCAGCGCAGCGCAATCTCCACGAAGCCGGTCACAACGCGAAGTCCAGCCGCGCCATTATCGATCAGGCGGCGGCGCAAATCATCCTGCAGGGATGGCTGGATTCGCAGGCGATGTTGGGGACATGAACGTGCGGCGGCTCAAGTTGCTCATCGCTTACGATGGCCGCCCGTTTTCAGGATGGCAGAGCCAGGCCGAGGGCACCGGAATCCAGGATCACATCGAATCTGCGCTCGCGAAAATCGTGGGCTCGCCCGTCCGCATCCACGGCTCCGGCCGCACCGACGCAGGCGTCCACGCGCTCGGCCAGGTCGCACATTTTGAGGAGCCCGATCAAAAGCACACCAACGCGCGCTGGCAGGCCGCGCTGAATGCAAACCTCCCGCCCGGGATTCGCATCCTCCGAGTCACACGGATGCCCGGCGGAAAGGAAGGCTTTCACGCCCGGTATTCGGCGACGGGGAAACGCTACATCTACCGCATCTGGAACGAGCGCTATTTGCACCCCATGGAAATCGGCCGCGCGTGGATGGTCCCCTATCCACTCGACCTCGCCAAGTTGCGCGCCGCCGCCGCCGTGCTCGTCGGGAAGCACGATTTTGCGGGCTTCGCGGCAAATCGCGGCGAGGTGGAAAAGGACACCGTGCGCAATGTCACCGGTATTCGCGTCACCAAGCGCGGTCCGCTCGTCACATTGACGTTCGAGGGCGAAGGCTTCCTTTACAAAATGGTGCGTCTGCTGACCGGCAGCCTCGTTCGTGTTGCACAAGGAAGAGGCGATGTCGCGTGGTTGCGGTCCATTTTGGCAGGCGGAAAAAAGACCAGCTACTCCGCGCCACCCGACGGGCTCTTCCTCGCGAAGGTGTTTTATCGCTGATCGCGCGTCGCAGTGTTTTGAAGCATACACTTTACCCCGCCGCTCGTTCCTCTTTTAATGCAGAACATGATCACAGCTGAATGCGACGAAGCCATCGTGGACAAAGTCATCGCCGGAGAGCGCATCTCTTCGGAGGACGCGCGCGCCCTTTATGATCTCCCCCTGGCAGAGCTCGGCGAGCTCGCCAACCGCCGGCGTGGCGGCAAGCGGAGCGACATCGTCACCTACATCGTGGACCGCAACATCAACTACACAAACGTCTGCAACGTTTACTGCAAGTTCTGCGCGTTTTACCGGACGGAAAAAGACCACGACCACTATGTGCTCACGCACGAGCAGCTCGACCAGAAACTCGACGAACTCACCGACATCGGAGGCGTGCAAATCCTCCTTCAGGGCGGGCATCACCCCAAGCTCGGCATCGACCACTACCTCAACATGCTGCGGCACATCCGCGAAAAATATCCCCACATCAACATCCACGGATTCAGCCCGCCGGAGTTCCAGCATTTTGCCACTGTGTTCAACATGCCCCTCCGCGAAGTGCTGAAAAAATTCATCGAAGCCGGGCTCGGCAGCATCCCCGGCGGCGGCGGCGAAATTCTCGTCGATAGCGTCCGCGACCGGATTGCGCCGCTCAAATGCAAAAGCGACCAGTGGCTCGAAGTCATGCGCATCGCCCATGAACTGGGGTTGAACTCAAGCTGCACGATGATGTTTGGCCACGTCGAAACCGTCGAAGATCGAATCGAACACCTCCAGCGACTCCGCGACACACAGGATGAGACCGGCGGCTTCACCGCGTTCATCTGCTGGACGTTCCAGCCCGAGCACACAAAGCTCCGCGCGGAGCCCGTGGGCAGCAGCGAGTATCTCCGGATGCAGGCGCTCAGCCGTATCTTCCTAGACAATATCGAGAACCTGCAAAGCTCGTGGGTCACCCAAGGTCCGCGCATCGGACAGATCGCGCTGAAGTATGGTGCCAACGATTTCGGCAGCGTGATGATGGAAGAAAATGTCGTCTCCAGCGCCGGCACATCATTCCGGCTCAGCAAAGAGAACATCGAGCGCCTCATCACCGAAGCCGGCTACGAGCCACGCCGCCGGGATAACTGGTACCGGCTGCTCGGCTAAAACAATTCCGGCTCCGCGGACCGATATACGCTGCGGCCGCGCACGAAAGTTTCCAGCACGGCCTGCGGGCCGCCGCGATAGACGCAGAGCGAGAGAATGTCTTCGGTCGTGAGTTCGTCGGGCTTGGTGGCACTGCCGCGATAAGGGAGCATGGTGCCGATGTCCATGACAGTCATGTCGGCGTCCTTGCCGATTTCCAGCGTGCCGATTTGCGCCTCCTTCCCGAGAGCCTCGGCCGCGCCTTGCGTGGCGAGATGCAGGACGTGCGCAGGCGACGGAACGGGGACATTCTGCTCGTAAAAGCCGCGCATTTTCTGGCTCTCGATGGCACTGCGCATCACCTGCCACAGATTGAGTTCAGGCCCGGCGGCGACATCCGTGCCGAGGCCGATTTTCAAGCCGGCGGCGCGGTGTTCGGCGAGGGGCATGATGCCGCTGCCGAGGTAAATATTCGCGGTCGGGCAGTGCGCGATTCTTGCGCCCGCTTCCGCCATCGCGGTGCGCTCGCGCTCCGAGAGATGGATGCAATGACCGAAGACCGTCTTGGGCCCGAGCATGCCGAATTTCTCATAGACCTCCGTGTAATCCTTTGCCCACGGAAACATGTGCTTCACGCGCTCGCACTCTTCGCGATTTTCGGCGAGGTGCGTCTGGATGTAGCAGCCATAGTGGGCGGCCATGGCGGCTGATTCGCGCATCAGCTTTTCGCTGCAAGCGAGGGCAAATCGCGGGCTGAACGCATACTCCAGAAGCCCTTCGTTTTTCCCGTGCCAATGTCGGCAAAGGCGCTCGCTTTCCAGCATGGAAACGCTGAGCACCTTGCGCGGCTGGACGTTGCCGTAGGTGCCCACGTCCATCATCATTTTCCCCATGATAATCCGCAGTCCGCTCTTCGCCGCCGCTTGAAAAGCCGCGTCGCACGAGTCCTCAAAAATTGCCGCGTAAATCATCGCGGTCGTGGTGCCGTGGCGCGCCAGTTCGGGAAAAAACGCCGCTGCTTCCCGCTGCCCCGCTGGTCCCGTGAAGGCTTTCTCCCGCGGAAAAATGGAGTGATGCAGCCAGTCGAGCAATTGCCCGCGGCCCCGCGCGACGACGGGGTATTGCGGGAGGTGCGTGTGGATGTCGATCAGACCGGGGAAAATCGCGGCCCGCTCCGTGTGCAGCCAGCGCACCGGCTGCTGACGGGGCTTTTTGCCAAGGTGCTGATACTCGCCCACCTCCAGAATCTTTCCACCGCCAAACACCACGGCTCCATCGCGCCAGGCGCGCAATTTTCCGTATTCCGGCGCGTCAATCACGCACCCTCTGATTCCAGTCAGCGACGAGTCTGGCGACATGTGGCGGGAAAAGTAGCGGGCACAGCGCGGGCGTCAACCGATTCAAGCCGTTTGCTCTCGCACCCAGTCAAGATACGGCGGCCAGCCGCCCTCCACGGGCAGTCGCAAAATCTCCGGCACTTCATAAGGATGCAACTCGCGCAACCGCGCCTGCGCCGCTTCGGCGGAATCCGCAGTCGTTTTGAAAATGACCATCACTTCCGTGCTCGTCTCCACCGCGCCCTGCCAGCGGTAGATCGACTCCACGCCCGGCATGATGTTCCCGCAGGCCACGAGCCGTTCTTCGACGAGTGTGCGGACCGCAGTTCGGGCGACGGCAATGTCGGGGAAGGTCGAAAGAAGCACGACGATCATCGCTTCGCCCCGCACCCCACCTGCTCCACCTCGAAATTCTCATCCGCTTTCGGAGCCGGCATTTGCGGACGCAAAATCGGCACGACCTTTTGCCGCTCGATCCAGCCGCCGCCGAGCACTTCGTCGCCGCGGTAGCAGACGGCGGCTTGACCGGGCGTTACGGCGCGTTGGGGTTCGTGGAGTTTCACACGGGCTTCGCCGCGTTCGCCGGGGAAGATTGTCGCCTCCACCGCGGGGGCGGCGTAGCGGATTTTCACCGTTGCGTCGAAAGGTGCGGAGTCGTCGCAGTGCCACATCGAGTTTGCGATCGTGAACTCGTCGCACACCAAATCCTCCGCGCCGCCGACGATTACCGTCGAAGTCTCCGGGTCGATATCCACGACGTAGCGCGGCGAGGCCGAACCGCCCGGCAGGCCTTTGCGCTGGCCGATGGTGAACATCTCGATCCCCTCGTGTGGACCGTAGTCTTTGCCCTCGCGGTCGCGGATTCGCCCGGGGTGAAACTCCCCCTCGCCCATGTGCGATTTCAGGAACGCCTTGTAGTCATTCCCCGGCACGAAACAAATCTCCTGGCTGTCCTGCTTGTCCGCCGTCTTCATCCCCAT
>JAYUSJ010000005.1:0-2945 GCA_043755735.1 Verrucomicrobiaceae bacterium
TCATAGAGTTTTTGGAGTTGGTTTCGCATCCTCTCCACTTCTCTGACGGAGGCTGCCGAACCCATTTCTTTTCACTGCGAAGATGGTAAAGCGCCGGAAGTTTGCGATTATGCCCGCGGCGATAGCGTATGGTGATTTCATTTTACGAGTTCATACCCCCCGTTTCCAAAATTCATTTCAAAGGGGCGAGTTTAAGGTGGAGAATCCGTTTATTATCACCTGTGGCCGATGGGTCTGCATCCATTGTTAAGTCTGCGGAGCGCAAAAGCAGGGATTTGGTGGAAATGACATATTTCCCAAGCCATTTCGGTCCGACTTCCGGACGTTTCATTTCAGAGCGCAGCCACTCCGGCATCGGAGGCAGCGGCCCCTCCCAGGCAGGCCGGGCTTCAAATTTCGCCCATTCCCCATCCAATTCATCGAAGACCAAAGTCCCTAATGATGAAATCATCGACATCTCATCGATCACCACTACTTGCGCCCCCTTCTTCATATTCGAGCGTAGCGTTGCTTCCGGGTATTTTTTCTCGTCCAAAAAATTTGGAAAACATACCTCAATGAAAGGCCCCACTACCACCATGGATTCCTTGGGGGCGTTTGTGTAAACTCCATCCTTCGCGAACCTAAGAGTGAACGATTGAGGCATGTCCGACTCGCCCAATCCCCGTCGTTTCACATGCACCGTCGCCGCGACCTGGCCGGTCTGTGCATCAGCCTCCACCGTGCCGGGAATGGAAATATCCAAATCTGCTACCGCAGCCCTAGTTGTGCCTTGAAAAGTCTGGGACATGGAAAAATGCACCGCAAACGGCACACCTTTAATGGACTCCAACTGGCGCACCAAAGCCTTTGATTCGAATTTTACAAGGCTCACTTGCCACTCCGAAGGCGGTAACTGTGCATAACAAAAAGCCGGGGCCAAACCTGATAGAATACCAAGCAGGGTTATTTTGAATGACAAGGTTTTTGATCGAGTTTTCATGGTCGAGAATGCTCCTCTACTTTTGGATATGATTCCATATCAGCGCAGCCAACGTCGGTAGCGATCCGCAAACAAATGCGAGCCCGGATTTGAGGTATGGGTTACTCCCGAGCGTATGAGATTCCGTCTGGGTTCTTTTCCACAGGCTGAAAAGCACAGTAACTAGAAGAAGAACGCCGCATGCTAACGCCCAACGGGATGCTTGGATAAGAATAATGAAGATCGGCATGCTTTTGTCTGCTTCATGGAGCACCAACCCAGACGCAAGTCCGTAGGTGCAAAGCAGACCGCTGAGAAAAGCCAGAAACGGATGGATCAAGTGTTTCACGGGTTTCGTTTTCATTGGCATGGGGAAACGGGCTCACGCGAAAAAATGGAAAACATTCCGGCTTCATAGCGTGTATTCATTGTTTTTAGTCTCATGCCCCCGTATCCAGTTTCCCGTGGCTAATCTATCGCGCGTTTGTCGGGCGGGAGGTGGAAGCTTTTGCGGGTGGTGCGGTTCTTTTTGTCGGTGTGAGGGAAGGCGAGTTCGGCTTTGTTTTGGCACTTGCGGCGGAGGGGGACGAGGACGTCTTCGACTTCGAGTTTGAGCAACTCCAGCGCTTTCTCGGCGGTGCGTTTGGCTTTGGTTTGTGCCCAATCGGCGTCTTTGTATTTTTTGTGCAGGGTGCCGAGGATGGCGATTTCGGCGGGCTTGAGGCCGGGGAGGGTGTCCTTCGGAGCGGTGCCGCTGAGTTGCCCGAAGACGTAGGCGACGAGGTCGAGGAGGATGCCGGTGGGCGCTCCTTCGAGGTCTTCGCCGTGGCCGTAGGAGGCGCGCTCGGCGGAGCCTTTGGGGTATTTGTCGCGCGCGGCGACGATGATGGGGTTTAGGGCCACGCCGAGTTCCTTCTTTGCGGCGAGTTCGGCGGCGGATTGCGTGCGTTTGGCGAGTCGTTTGCCGGTGATGTCGCCGACGTATTCGTGGCAGCGGACGAGGGATTGGCCAAGCAGACTGTGCCCCTCCCATAGGCGTTCTACGAGGGCGGCCATGATGTCGGTATCTTCGGCGGGGATGGTGAAGCAGGCTTCGCCGATGGCGAGTTCGTCCTGTATCTTTTGGTCAATAATTTGCGGCGATTTGCGCTTTTTCTTCGCGGGTTCGGCGGCGGGTGTCGGGGCTGGTGTGGGTTCGTTTGGTGCCATTTTTTAGTTGAGAGTTGATGGTTGAGAGTTGAGAGACTGCGGTTTTTGTTGTTTTGGACGCAAGTGGCTGATGGTTCGTTGTTTCTGGAGATTTGTTCGGGGTGGAAGGTAAACCGCTTCGTCAAAAGGGAAGCCGCTTCGTGAAAAAGAACGTCGCTTCGCATTTCCGGTAAGCTCCTTCGCTGAAAGGAAAGGCCGCTTCGATGATCCGGTAAGCCGCTTCGAGAAAAGGGGATGCCGCTTCGCGCTTCCGGGAGACTGCTTCGTATTGCCGGGAGGATGATTTGTGAAACTGGAAGACTGCTTCGAGCGCCCGAAAGGCTGCTTCGATGGACCGGGATCCGCCTTCCGGGGAAGGAAACCTCGGTTGCATGGCTCGGGACGCTCCTTCGCGGCCCGTGTCCATTTCTTCCGCTCCCCGGTAGTGATGCTACGGCAAAATAGGCGCTCGCTTTTTCCGCCCGATGAAACGTCAGCGAGTTGCTGAGTCTGTTCCCGATGCGATGCGTGGGGACGGAGATTTGCGACTACACTTCCTGTAGAATTAGGATGCTGCTTGAGGCTATCGGAAAGGATGGCTTGCACGGTAATGACGGGGTTGTGGCTTACGGCTCGCGGGTTCGTCAATCGCGTTTTCGTTCATTTACGAGAAACCTTGATAGTGGGTCGCCGGAAAGGGGGCTTGTGAAATTTTTCACAAAGTCCTTGCATCGTTTTGGGATTTTTCCCAAAGTGCCGTCCGTTTCGACGAAAAGTGAACCGCTTTTTCCACCTT
>JAYUSJ010000006.1:0-8798 GCA_043755735.1 Verrucomicrobiaceae bacterium
GGCGAATGTCACCGACTTGTCCGCTGTGATATTGCGCGAGGTCGTCGCGATGGCGCTGTCGTCCACAAAGGCCAGCGCGATCGCCGCGCCGATTGCTGCGTCCGCGCCGAGCGCCGTGCCGTCCGCCGTCGTTGCGCTGTCGCCGTGATGCGTTGCGGTGGCGCTTAAACTGCCGGTGATATCGAGCAACGTGCCGCTGCCGATCGTCGCCGAACTGGTGTTGTCCGCCACGGTGATTGCAAACGCTCCGCCCACGCCAGTGCCGTCCGAACTCTTACCTCCTGCTTCCGCTTTCGTGCTAATTTTGTGCGAGCCATTTGCCAAGAGCGAGAGGTTGTCCACCCGCGAAAGAACCGCAGCATTCTCAACCCTCGCCTCGGTGAGATTGTCCACCAAATTCAAAGCGACTGAAGCGCCGACACCCAAATCCGTGCCCATTCCTCCACTGCCTTCCGGCTTGGCGGTGGATACACTTTGCGTGTTGCTTGTCGCGTTTAACGAAAGATTGCCGTCCTGTAAATCCACGGTGGTGCCACCTTTCACGAAGGCACGAACCGATGTATCGACCGCATTGATTGCCAGTGCCCCTGCGACACCGACGCCCGATGATCCTGCACCGGAAGTGGCCTCGGCTTTGAATGCATCATCCGCATTCATGGTCGCGCTGACATTTACTATCGGCGCGCGGAGCGTCGTGAGAGTGCTACCAATCCAAGCGTTGTCAAAAACATCGACGTTGTTGATTGCCACGGAGATTGCCAGCCCAAGACTACCGGAACCGCTCGCGTCAGCAACGGCCGACGCGGCGTCGGTTGAAGCCGTGCCTACATTGAGCGCGGTGCTCGCAGTGACCGCAGTCGCAGCGGTTGAATTGATAAACGCATTGGAACTACCGCTGGCGTGGCTGATCGCGACCGCAGCCGCAATGGTGACATCGCCGTCGCTGGTCGAGGCGTCGTTGTCGTCCAACGTCTGCTGGCTCTTATTGGTGGTGCCATTGTTGTTGTCGTCCACGCTGCCACCGGGAGTCGATTTGGCCGTCGTCGCGAGCGCTCTTGTGGTCGAGGCCAGCACATCCACCGTGGGCGCGGCGACCGCCGCATTTCCGGTGATCCCCGCATTCGTGTCGGAATCCACAACTGTCACGGCGAGCGTCGCACCCGCCGTGTTGGCGACCTGTCCATCCGCTGTGTTGGCGACGGTGATTGAATCGGAGCCCTTAAAGCTGGCAGAGTTCGCAGCAGAAATCACCGCATTGCCGCCCACCATCATGTCAGCACCGCTGGTGAAGCCCGCCGGCACGAGCACCGGAACGCCCACATCGACGATGTTGACATTCACGATTGCAGCGTCCAGCGATGCGTCGTTGGCATTACCGGGCTTGGACGACGCATTAATCGTGAGCGCGGACTTCGCCTCTGCAGTCAGCTTGTCGGTCAAATTGATCCTCGTCGTACCGGCAATCGCCGCATCGCCGATGGTCACGCGCGGGTCCACTCCTGCCCAAACGGTCAGGATCTTAACCGTGCCGTCCGCGACGGTAGCAACGATGTCGGTGTGGACGTCCGCCAGCAAATCCAAGGTGGATGCAGTGATCGTCGTCGCGCCAACGATATTAACGTAGGCACTGGAAAAACTCGTCACCACAGTTCCGGCCACGTTATTGCCGAAGAATGTGTCGCCGTCTTCAGCTCTGGTGCCAGTCATATCGACGCTGCCCGTGGCCTTGACGCTGACCCTGCCGCCCGTAGCCGTGAGTGTGGCTCCGTTGACCGTGACCTCGGAAGCCGCGTTGGCCAGCAACCCTTTAAACAGAGCCGATCCGGTTGCCTGCGCCAGCAAAGAAATATTGGCTGCTGTGATGGTTGAACCGGAGCCGATTCTAACCGTCGAATCCGAATTGAGTTCAAAATCGCTACCGACGATAATTTGCACGCCCGTCGCATCGTTTACGATGTCCGATGAGCTGTGGATTTTAATCCCATGATTACTCAATGTGCCTCCGTCGCCGGTCACTATTAACTGATCGTTCGCCAACGGCACGGGCAGTGCGCCAACGCCAAGAATCTCACCGATATTTACGTCCTTCCCACCGGAAAAATCGATATCGATCGCCGTTCCGCCGAACCTTCCGTTCAAGATCGAAAGACTGTCGAGATCGATGGTCAGCTTGTCGCCGATGAAGTCGCTCAAACTCAATCCGAGGCCACCCACGTCCACGAGACCGAGGTCGCTTCGTTTAATGTTCACGTCGAGATCCCCAGCGGAGGCGATTGTGTAATCGAGCACTACGGTGGGCGTGATCGGGACTAGGTCGGTCCCAGTGCCGTATAGACGCCAATGGGCGGATCCACCGACATCCTCTGCCTTAAGGACGAAATTTGTCGATACGAGCGACGCTGCGTAGCCCGTAATGCCCGCGGTATCAAACGTTGGCGCGGTATCCAGTGCGGCGAACGTGAGATCCGCAGCCAGCATCAAACGAGGCTCAAATCGCTCCAAATCAAACTGTCCTGCGGATGGTTTAGGGACGGTCTTTGCAGGGCGTTTCGCGCTCGCGCGGCGCTGACCTTTACGTGAACTTGGCTTCATGGGATCTATTATTCTTCCAGGGATTTGTTATTCGTCCACATCGCCAGCGACCGAGATCTTTTGCAACGATAAATTAAGTTTTTTCACACGGGATTGTTTAAGGGGCCATCGACTGACAAGCCCCAGGTTTTCCGGACTCTGGAATGGGCGAAGTTTTTTGCTTGGAAAAGGCCGAGGAAAAGAGAGGACCAAGTCGGACATCGATGAGAAACTTTACCGCGATGACCGAAATTGGACCGGTCTCAATCGAAGTCGTGATTCTGCAACGGGCGAATCGAAAGCCTTACGTGCGCTTTGGTTTTCCCGTGTCAGGATTGCCCCCTTTTTTATCGGACCTACAAGGCTTCACCCAAGTCGACAAAATCGCGGCCCTTGGGCACTCAAGAGTCGCGCCTCGGGGGTTCGGATGTCGCTAATCCAGTCGCTCGTAGGCTTCGAGTGTGGGCACGATGGCACGGAGCGCGGTGGACCAGAATTCGGGCGACGTCAGATCGGCGTCGAGCGTCTGTCGGGCGACTTCTTCGCAAGTCGCGCTTCCGGTCGCAGCGAGGAAGGCTTCGTAGTGCGGTAAAAATGCGGAGCCTTCGGCTTTGAAACGGGCAAAAAGTGCCTGGCTGAGGAGGTAGCCGAAGACGTAAGGGAAATTGTAAAACGAAACACTGGTGATGAAGAAGTGCATCTTTGAAGCCCAAAACATGGGATCTGTGCCGTCCGGGAGAAGCGTGTCTCCATAAAGCTTTTGTTGGGCCTCGGACATGAGTTCCCGGAGGCGGGAAACCGGGAGTTCGCCGGCAGCCCGTCCGCTGTAGAGCGCTCGCTCAAACTCGTATCGCATCGGGATGTTTAAAAGATATGCGTGCGCGCGGAGCATCTCCTGGTCGAGCAGGTAGGCCTTCATTTGCGGGGTCATGGCCGGATCGCTCATGAGGCCATCCAGGAGGATCATCTCGCCGAAATTCGAAGCGGTCTCGGCGAGTGTCATGGGATAGTTTGCCGCGAAAGAACGGGCGGGACGCAGCACGCATGAGTGCCAGGCGTGGCCGGCCTCATGGGCAAGCGTGACCATGTCGTGCACCGTGCCATGCCAGGTCATGTAAACCCGCTCTTCGCGGCGGAGTTGCGAGCCTGTACAAAATGCGCCGGGCCGCTTTCCAGCCCGCGGTTGGGCCTCGATCCAGCGCTGCCGGAGAATGGAGCGAAAGTATTCACCGAGCTTTGGATAGGCCGCGGAAAATGCCCGTTCCACAGTACCGCACGCTTCATCCCAAGTGAGCGGCTTTGCATCCGGCGCAGGGATTTGCGGCGCCTCGAGATCGAAAAAGTGCAACGCGCCCGTGCCTTGGAGGCGCGCTGCTTTGCGGAGCGCCCGGCGCGGGAGTTCGATGTTGGCATGGATGGCTTCCAGCATCGCGTCCAGCGAGGCCCGACTCATCGCGCCGTCGAAGAGCGGTGTATCGAGAAAATGCGGGATGCCCCGGCGACCGTACAGGCTGAGGCGGGTGCCCGCGATGCCGTTGAGCCCGGCCGCGAGTGTGTCTGCGTGGTCGTTCCACGGCTTCTGCCCCGAGTGAAACGAAGCCTCGCGGAGCCGGCGATCCGGCTCGGACATCAGCGCCCGGCGACGGGCCATCGGGACATTCTCCGTATGTCCGTCCGGAAACGTCATCGGAAACTCCATCTTGCCCGAAAGCGTATCGTAAAGTCGGCCCCACGCGTGCAATCCGTTCACATTGAGGTCCGCCGCGAGCGATTCCAATTCCGAGGTCATTTGGTGACGTCCGTCTTCGCGCATTCGGCGGACGGCGTGCGACGCGCCGGCGAGCAAAGGCTCCAGAAGCACCCGATCGAATTCCAAGTCGCTGAGCCATGCGAGTGATGCCTGTATTGTCGCCTTGAGCTTGGCATTCTCCGCATCAAGCGTCGAAGCCCACGCTTCGTCGCGCTTCACGGCTTCATCGTTCGCGTCGTCTGCGGACATGCAGCCGAGAAAGGCCGACAAATGCCCCAATCGCTCGCCCAATGCTTCGTAAGCCGCGATGTTCAACGCGATTCCATGCGTCCCATCGCCGGGGCTGGCAGCCTGCGTTCGGATCGCCTTCATATCGCGCACGAGCGCCGCCTTGAAATCAACGTAGTCCGGCGCACCAAATGCAGTAAACCAGGATTCAAGCGACCAGCGGTCTGGTGTCTGCGGCGTATTGGAAATCATGCCGCCCGATAGGACAATTCGGGCGGTTGGTAAATGACCAATCGCGAAATCAGTTCACGCGTGTCACTTCATCGGGTGTCGCTGAAAGAACTCCCACATCAGGTCGTTCGCCGAGATGTCGAGCGTGGAGGCGCCAATGAGGGCTACGGGCGACTTTTTTCCGGGCCAGGTGTGTCCGCCGCCCTCGATGGTAATGAGCCCGACTTCCGCGCCGTTTTTCCCTCCTTTATAGACCACGCGGGTGACGCGCATTTTGTCGCCGTCTTTCGTGAGCACGTCGGAGACGGGCGTTTCCTGACAGCCGTTCAGTTTCACCCACGTCTGGATGGACTCGGCCACGCTCTTGAGGCGCATGATTTGCGGATTTCGACGCTGCGGCATCTCGTAGGGAACGAGGGTATCTTTCGTTCCGTGAAAATGGAGCACGGGAACAGGCCGCACCGGCTTGCTTTCATTGATGGCGATCGTGCCAGCGACCGGCGCGATTGCCGCGATGCGGTGGGACATTTCTGCGGCGAGGCGGTACGACATCATTCCGCCGTTGCTCATACCGCAGGCGAAGACGCGCTTCGGGTCCACGGTGGCGAGTTCCGCGACGTCGTCGAGGACTTTACCGAGGAATGAAACGTCGTCTGCTTTGTTGCTCCCTCCGGGGAAACCGCCGGCGTTCCATGTGCGAAAGGGCCCGACTCCCGTTCCGCTGGGATAGACGACGATGAAGCCCGCTTTGTCCGCAGTGGCATTGATGCCCGTAAAGCCGACCATCATGAGACCGTTCATCGCCGCGCCGTGGAGTGCGAGCACGACCGGTGTTGGTTTCCCGGCGACGTAGCCGGGCGGGACATGTGCGACGTAGGTGCGCAAAACGCCATCGACGGTAAATGTGCGCGTATGGTCGCCGGGACTGAACGGTTCGGGTTTGGACACCTCCCCGGCGTACAAGAACGGGCGGGCAACAACGGCAAAAACAAACAGAAAGCGGACGATTGCATTCATACGTTTTGATACGATGCCACGAAGCGAAGCGGAGGGCACGCCGGAAATTTACATCGGCGCACCACTTATTTTCGGATTTGACATGCGAGCGTCGGGGCGGTGTAACAGCGCCACATCTCTTCGACCAGAGGGCCTACTCCGCTAGACGATAGCGACTGGGTGAGTGCTGAAGGATGGGTATGGAGGCGAAGAAAGCCCTCACATCAACGAGAAATTTTTCGAGTTATTCACAAACAGGCTCGGTGAATTTTCTCTGTAGAACCCCCTCGCGTGGCAACTTATTCACAATTCTGCTAAAAAAACAGTTGCATCGTTTTCGTGAATTTTGGTAATTCCCAATCGTGCCGAAAGGCATTAACTAAACACCAAACAACTAAATCATCACCATGACCAAACGTAGCATCATCACACTCGCTGCTGTCTCAGCAGTGATCGGTTCCACCGCATTCGCAGGCCCAGCGCCAGTGAAAGCAAGCAAGACCGTCACGCCACCAGCAGTTCAATCGTGCGTCACAGGCGACGTCGGACTCGACATCACCTCGGACTACTACTTCCACGGCCTGCTTCAGCAAGGTTCGGGATTAATCTTGCAGCCTTACGGCAACCTTTACTTCAAGGTTTCCGAGGGCGGCTACTTTGATTCCGTCTCTGTCGATATCGGCATCTGGAATTCGTTCCACTCACGTCGCGGAAACGTCGGCCAGAATAACAACTGGTTCGAGTTCGACTTCACTGCCGGCCTGACCTTTGTAAAAGGCAACTGGTCCGTCAGCCCGAAGTATATCCGTTACTCCAGCCCTGGTAACTACTTCACCAACGCTGGCGCAGTGGCACTCCGTATCGGTTACAACGACTCCGACCTGCTCGGCGCAGCTTCGCTTCAGCCCTACCTTTGGGTTGAATACGAGGCGGACGGCAAGTCCGGCAACGGCGCTGGCAGCGGCGGGCTCTACTACGAGCTCGGCATTCAGCCAAGCCGCACGTTCGGCGACCTGACGGTCTCCGTCCCGGTCAAGCTCGGCCTCGGCTCGAATGACTACTATGCAGGCGACGAGACCTACGGCTACTCCTCGATCGGCGTGACCGCATCCTACGCGCTCAGGTCCATCCCTGAGTGCCTCGGCGACTGGTCCGTGTATGGCAACGCAACGTTCATGCACCTCGGCGACGCAGCGTCCCCGACCAATGGCGGCGACGACACAGACGTCACCTTCACCGGTGGCTTGAAGATCGCGTTCTAAATCGGAAAGCGAGTCGTTTAAGATTCACAACACCCTTCGGTGGTTCGCCACCGAAGGGTGTTTGCTTTTTCCGACACTCTTCTGGCATATCGTTCGCTTTGGAAACAAGCTCGCCCATGCCCGATACTCACACGCTGCCATTGATGAAAGGACCAAGGCTTTCACCATGCCCGTAGCCTACCGTATCAAAAAGCTCCTCCAGTCCATCGCCTCGCGCGGTCGGCAGATTTTCTACCGAATACTCGGGATGAAAATATCGGGCAACGTCTGGCTGGAACGCATCGAATGGCCGGACCGTCCGTATTGCATCTCGCTTGCTGAAGGCGCATCGCTCGACTGCGGCGTCACCCTTCTCGCCACGAATGATGATGCGCGCATCGCCATCGGTGCCCGCGTCTATATCAACCGCCGCACCATGCTCGACGCCCACATGGAGCTCACCGTGGGCGACGACACCATGATCGGCCCCGGCTGCTACCTCACCGACCACGACCACACTTTCGGGCGCGACATCTTACCCGGCGCTGCACCGCTTGTCGCCGAGCCCACGCGTATCGGCAAACGCTGCTGGCTCGGCGCAAACGTCACCGTCCTAAAAGGCGTCACCATTGGCGATGGCACGGTCGTCGGCGCGGGGTCCGTGGTTACAAAATCCCTCCCGCCCGGCGTCCTCGCGCTTGGCACTCCAGCCCGCGTCGTTCGCGAACTGACATGAGCCTGACCGTCGCATTCTGCATCCCGACGCACAACCGCCTCGCGGACCTCCGTCGCACTCTCGACGCCCTCACGAAGCTCCAGCCGCCCGCCGACGAAATCCTCATCGCCGCGGACGGCTGCAACGACGGCACAGTCGAGTGGCTCCGCGCAAACCATCCCGGCATCGCGCTGGTGGTCCACGACAAAAGCAGAGGCAGCATCCCTTCCCGCAACGCCATTTTCCGCATGACCAAAAGCGACGTCATTGTCTCCATCGACGACGACAGCTACCCCATCGAGAGCGACGCCGTCTCCACCCTCCGCATCCTCTTTGAAAACAACCCGCAGCTCGGCGCGGTGGATCTTCCGCAAGTCACCGACGAGCGCCCCGAGACGCTCCAGCGCGCCCTCGGCGAATTCGGCCCCGCCCATTTCTGCGGCACGTTTGTCGGCGCGGCGGCCGCATTTCGCAGCCGGCTCATTCACGAACTCGGCGGTTACACCGACTTCTTCTTCCACATGTATGAAGAGCCCGATTTTGCCGTCCGCATCCACGCCGCAGGCTGGCAGGTTCGCTTCGAGCCCGTCGTCCGCGTCCGGCACCACTGGTCCGGCACCGGGCGCAGCGAGATTCGCAATCACCACCGCCACGCCCGCAACGAATTCTGGAGCGCCCTCATCCGCTGCCCCTTCCCCTGGCTCCCGCTCGTCGCCGCATTCCGCGCATTCCGGCAGCTCACCTACGCGCTGAAACGCGGATGGGCCCTCCGCGAACCCGCATGGTGGGCCGATGCCATCCGCGGCATCCCCGCCTGCCTCCGCCAGCGCAGCCCGCTCCCGTGGCGAGCCTATCGCGGCTGGATGGACCTTGTCCGCCGGCCCCACAATGATCACGTGAAATGGGAGGGCGTTTTTACGCGATGTGATCAGTAGTCAGTTGGCAGTGGGCAGTAGTCAGTCCGCGCCACTGCCAACTGCCAACTGCCAACTGCCAACTGCCAACTGCCTACCGACCACCGACCACCGATGAAGCTCTCCTTCTCCGCCACCAACCCCTGCCACAT
>JAYUSJ010000007.1:0-2941 GCA_043755735.1 Verrucomicrobiaceae bacterium
AACGTCGAGGGCGAAAATAAGTCGGTCGCGGTTGTCGATGGCTTTAGGCATAGTCCGGATGTGATGGCGGAACGGCGACGGAGTGGCAATGCAGTTTGCGCTTCCGCCGGTGGGCTGTGGGATGCAAAAGGACACGATGAATCCAATTATTATTACACTGCTCATCGGAGCAGTCGGCGGCGTGATGGCCGCACTTTGCGGCGTGGGCGGCGGCGTGGTGATGGTGCCCGCGTTCGTGCTGTTGCTGAAAATGGGACAGAAAACCGCGGTGGCTACGTCGCTCGCAGCGATCGTCCTGACGGCGGCATTCACGACCGCCAAGAATCACGTAAACGGATTCATCGACTGGCGCACCGCAATCCTCGCGGGAGTCGCGGGCGCGCTGGTGGGCTGGTTCGCAGCGGACTGGCTCAAGGCGCTTTCCGACACCACGCTCAAACGGTTCTTCGCCACAGCCATCATCGTCTTCGGCGTGCAGATGTGGATTCAATCGTTCCAAAAAAGCTGAGACGATAATGCCCGTATTCGGATGGAAAGGCGTAGCGCCCGGCACGGGTTGTGTGCGAGTATCCGCAAGATGAACGCTCTCAGACACTACGCAGCGCCCCGCGCACGGCGGCGCAGAAAGTGACCGCTTTTCTCAGAGGTTGCGTCTTTGGTTTGCTCGCCCACGCAGTGCAGGCGGCACCGCTCTATATGACGGCGAGTGGAAGCGGGGCGACGAACGATGTGTTCGACATCACTGCGGGCGTGCAGGTGATTGCGTCGTCGCAGCAATACAGCGGGTTCTTCGGCGCGGGGTGTTGCGGGGAGTCGGACGTCCGCTCGGCGTTTGGTTTTGCGACGAGTGCTTACAACGGGACGAGCGGCTGGGTGGAGCCGCCGAATGTGATTTTTCAGGACGGGCCGCCGACGGGCACGACGGATTTTATCGAGTGGCAGACGCCTGCGCCCATCAATCTCACGGCGTTCCAAATGCGGCTGCAACAAGACGATGCCACCACGGGGCGGGGCGTGGGTTCGTTCAAAGTTTTCGCCAGCGTGGACGGCGTGAACTTCTCGCAAGTCTCGGCAGGCACGATGCCGTCGGCTCCCAACCCGAGCCCGTATGTGCCGATGCTCGTGGCCGATTCCAACCTCACCGGCACGACGACCAACGTGCGCGCCTTCCGGCTGGAGCTGACGCGGCTCAGCGCGGGCGGCCCGAGGTTGCTGGAGTTTGACGGCACAGGTTCGCCGGGCGTGGCGACGGGCACTTTTCTCGACCGCATCGCTTTCAATGCGACGACGAATACTTTCACCGGACGCGGAGCAGCGGGCAGCGATGATGAGGCGCCGGGCTTCGCGATGAACTTCACCACGAGCAGCCGCGCACTCGGCACGGATACCGTCGAGGATGCGTTCGGAAATAAGAACGGCGCAGTGGAGCCGGAGTCATTCATCCTCGGCGACGGTGGCGTGACGGACAACGGGAACTTCATCGTCGGCGATGGAGGCGAAACCGTGGACTTCATCGCGTGGCAGACGACGCAGCCGCTCTCGCTCGCAGGTTACCGCATCGCACTGAGCGGCGATGGGCCTTCACCAAATCGCGATACGGAGTTGGTGCGGTTTCTCGTGGATGGCTTCGAGATGGACCTGTTCGACAACAATGGAGCCGACGGCACGTTCACGCGTCTGTTCGCGGATGGCGCGATTGTCGGCTCGAATTTCCGCATCGAGTTTACGCGCACGACCACGACGGGCGGGCGCATTTTCCAGATCGACGCAATCACCGGACCGCTCGTTCCGCTCGGCGGAGAGATGGTCATCAACGAGGTGTCGTCCATCAACACGACGCTCGAAGACGAGGACGGCGATACGCCGGACTGGATCGAGATTTTCAACGGTCGCGATGTGGCTGTGGACTTGGCGGGCTGGGGCTTGAGCGATAACGCGGGGCTTCCGTTCAAGTGGATATTTCCCGCCGTCACGATGCAGCCGCACACGTATTTGCGCGTGTGGGCGTCGGATGAAGACCGGCGCATCGCGGGTGCTCCGCTGCATACGAATTTCGAGCTTTCGGCGGGCGGCGACTTCGTCGTGCTCACCTCGCCGGATTCGCTCTACGCGACGAACATCACCATCCCGCGACTCCGCGCAGACATCAGCTATGGCCGCGCACCAAACGGCACCGGCACGCAGTGGAAATACTACGCCGTTTCGACTCCCGCGCGCTCGAACAACTCGCAGACGCCCTACGACAGCATCGTGTTTGATGCGCCCGCATTTTCGCTCGCTCCGGGCTTTTACCCCACGACTCAATCGCTCGCCCTCTCCAGCGCTGAAGCAGGCGTGACGCTCCACTACACACTCGACAGCGCCGAGCCCGTCGAAGCGTCGCCGACGTTCTCCGCGCCGTTCACGCTCACCAGTCTTGCGGGTCAGGCAAATGTGCTCTCGATGATCAGCGGCACTGCGACCGCGAATCAGCACACCGATGGATGGAAGCCGCCCGTGGGCGAAGTCCGCAAATGCCACACGGTGCGCGCCCGCGCCACGCGGCCCGGTGCGATTCCCGGCCCCGTCGCCACGCGCACGTTTTTTGTCGGCGGCGACGCTGTGCGCAACGACGGGCTGCCTACGCTGAGCATCATCACACCGCGTCCGGGACTCTTCGACTACAACACCGGCATTTACATGCTCGGCGCGGTTTTCGACGCATACGTCGCGGCAAATCCCGGCGTGCCGCTCACCGGCCACACACCGGCAAATTACACGCAACGCGGCGGCGCGTGGGAGCGCGACGCCACGCTGGAATGGTTCGAGCCCGGCGGCGCGTTTGCATTCATCGAACCGACGGAGATCGACATCCAGGGCCAGTCATCGCGCTCATTCCGGCAGAAGAGCTTCGGGCTGAAAGCGCGCGGCACCGAGACGCCCGTCGATACATTCACGTGGC
>JAYUSJ010000008.1:0-29091 GCA_043755735.1 Verrucomicrobiaceae bacterium
CCAACCATGAAACTGTAACCAAAGTCCACGGCAGGTGTTACCCATGTCCTGAACCACATGTGTTACCCATGTCCTGACCCACGCCTTGCGACAAGTCACTTCTCACCAGTCACAAGTCACCAACCATCTTCTGCCCCGCCGCGCCCTACGGCCTCACCACATCCACAATATTACTCTGCGCCACATTCCCCGTATCGTTCTCGATCTCCACCCGGAACAGCGCGTGCGAGCCCGATGCCGAAAGCGCGAAATCCGTCTCGAACACCACCGGGTTCGCCAGATTCACCCCTGCCAGCAAAATCGTCTGCACCGTACTCGCAGAATCCGCATCCCACGACGCACCCGGTGAATACAATAGACGCGCCTTTTTCAGCCCCGTCTGCGCCGGGATCGCCGCCGACACCACCCCCTTCTCCTTCACCGGATCGTAAGACCCCGTAACCACCGCCGCATCCGGCGTGGACCCCTTCTCCGGAGTCAACCGCGGCAGCGTGTCCCCGATCGGCGTCCCCGGACCGAAATTCGACGGCAGCACCAGCCGGTAGTTCAGCATAATCGGATACATCCGCGCCTGAATCGCATCCCGCTCCCCCCGCCGCAGCTTCAAATCCAGCTCCAGCCGGCTATTCCCCCGCCAGCGCGCCTTCATCGTCGCCAGCTTCGTCGCAAAAGTCGCAAACGACATCGGCACCACCGGGTCCACCGTCCGGTCCTGCAACATCAGCACCTTCCCCACCCCCAGCGCCTGCTCATCATTGATGCGCTCCCACAAATCCTCCGCATCATCCAGCGGCGCACAAAACCGCGACTGCGCATCTCCGATACTAGGCTGAAGCGGCACCGCATTAATCCACTTCGTCCCCGAAAGAAGCCCCCGCACCTTATCCGTAAACTGCCCCAAAAGATCCAACATCTCCGTCTGCTGAATCACCAACTCCCCGCGCCCCAGCTCCAGCCCGTTCACCGCGCTCTGAATCGCCGAAACCTTCAAATCCCAATCCGCCAAAAGCGCCCCCAGAACCGAAGAATTCACATCGAAAGCCCAGCCCAGCGGCTTGCCCGGCAGCACAATCGGCCCCTCCACCCCCAGCTTAGTATCCGCCGACTGCCAGTGGTCCACAAATTCCTGTCCCGTCGTCCCGTAAGAAGCATTTCCTGAAATAGGCATAGTATTAGTAGTAGGTTAGTTGTTTGTCGTTGAGAGAAAAAGAGCATCCCGCCGCCCCAGCCGAGCCCCTCCAAGTAGCGGGGCCGTCCCGGCCCCGAAGACTCCGAAGGAGTCCACACCCAGAAAAGAAACCATCGTGCCATTTCCCGCCACAAGGGACCGGGACGGTCCCTCTACCACCGCCATCCCTGCCGCCACCCCATCCACCCCCATATCCACCATCTCCAGACGCGTATCTTCCGTCTCCACTCGCGCATCCACCCGCTCCAGACCCGCATCTTCCGTCTCCACTCGCGCGTCCACCCGCTCCAGACCCGCGTCCACCGTCTCCACTCGTCCATCCACCGTCTCCAGACCCGTATCGACCGTCTCCAGAGCTTTGTCCACCGTCTCCAGAGACGCATCCACCCTACTTTTGCCCGTCTGGATGCATTTATGGGACATTTGGAGCCGCTCGACGCCAGATTGGACACAGTCCAAGCCCTCTCCGACCCGCCCGACACCCCATTGGAACCTCCCCTCGCCCCACTGGCGAAGCCCGACGCAATTCTGGAACAAGCCGACGCTCGACTGGCGAAGAAAGCAGCACGAGTGGCGACACCCGATAAACAACTGGGAAAGCCTACGCCGCGACTGGCGACGGAAAGAAAGCGAGCGGAGCCGGACCCGGCTTCGCTGGAGACAAACGTGAACTGTTAGGAGAGAGTTCATAGAGCGCTGGCGAGGAAAATTTCAGGTCTGATGAAAGATGTCAACGATTCTTTTGAAATATTTTCATCCCTGAAATCAGCCATCGCCACGCTTGCGAAAGTAGTCCGCGAGTCCCTTCGCGGCTTTGGATCACCGGCGAAGCCGCACGAAAGAAAAAGTGTCGCTTCGCTAGAGTCACAAAGCCGCGAAGGGACTCGCGGGCTACTTTTCGCAAGCGTCGTCCGAGCTCTTTTACTTCTTGCCCCCCTTTTCATCCCCACCCGTCAGGCCATCGAGATACTTCTGATATTTTTGGGTGCGTCCGTGGTTGGCACCTTCAGCTTCGGTGGAGATTTCGATGGCTTTGATGGCCTCGTCTTTTGCTTCGGCCATACGTTCATTGCGCTGGTGCCAGCGGGCGAGAAACCAGTGCGCTTCGGCGAGGTAGAATCGGTCGTATTTTTTGCGGTCTTTAAGGCCTTCAATCCCTTGGCGAATGAGGTCGCCAGCTTCTTGTTGGCGCTCGGGAGCGCGGAGAACATCGCCGAGACGGTAGAGATCGATGGGCAGATCGGGGTGAGGACCACCGGGGGCGTTTTGGTGGAGGTCGCGGGCACGTGCAAAAAGGGCGGCGGCCTCTTCGGTTTTGCCCATGTCTGCGAGGAGCCCGCCGAGGGAGCCGATCGCATAGACGAGGTCGCGCGTGTCAGAGGACGTTTGTTTTTCCAGGATGGAAAGAGCGTTTCTCAGGTACCCCTCAGCCAGGGGGCGGCGTTCTTGCCGCCAGTTGATGCGGCCAATGGCTCCCAATAGTTTGGAGTAGTCCACGGGCTGGTCTTCGCGATACTTACGAAACTTGTCGAGCGTCTGTTCGGCGTAGCGGAGGGCCTCGTCTTCGTATCCGTTGTCTTCGAGTAGGGAAACGAACAGCAGGCGATGATTCAGACTGCGAGGCTGGACGAGGAGGGATGTGTGTTTATTGAAGACGGGAGGCTGGCGCATGAGAGGCTCGGCCTCCTCGGGTTTGCCTGACTTCCATAGCATGGTGGCAAGCCAGCGTTTTGCGATCATGGTGCCCCGGCTTTCGGAATGGGTATCATTGGTGCGATAGGCGACAATTTCTCGCCAGATTTCGGCGGACTTTCCCCAGTTATAATGTCTGTCGTAGGAGATGGCGAGCCGCACGTGCGCTTGGTCCCATAGGTCGCTACGGTCACTACCGATTCTTTCGCAGACGGCGAGGTAGGTAGCTGTGCTTGCGACGGAGGGATTGGCGGCGAACTCGGAATCGCCGATCAGGATGAGTCTTTCGGGGTCGGCTTGGGTACGGTCGCTTTGCTCGCGTCGGCGCTCGGCGAAGCCCGCGCGGTACCAAGGGCGGGGGGCATTGGTGTCCCCAAGGGCAAACTGGAGATGCGGGATGGCGGCGAGTCCGCCGTCCATACCGGGGGCGTCGCGGAGCGCGCTGGCAAATCTTTGGTGAAGCCCTTCGGCGTCAGTGCCGAGGTCGGCGGCGAGAATTCTCGTAGCGGTTCCGAGGACCGCCGTGAAGTCGCGGTCGTCATCGGGCTCGATGAAGAAGAAGGCGTTGTTACGGATGTCCTTGGCGAAGCGGACGGTGTCGCGGAAATCAGATCGCTGCTTTTCGTGAGCCGCGATGGCGTTTGTTCCGGCGCGCCAATCCCGGACGAGACTGACCGTGATGGCGGCGATGACGACAAGTATGATCTGGTGTGCCCCGCGATATCGCTGGAGAAAGCCGATGCGCTTTTGCCCGGAGCCCGGGGTGTCCTGCGGTGAAGCGGGCGCGCTCATTTTTCGAGAAGCGCGGCGGTGCAGTTGGTTTGGGAATCGCTCATACGGGCGGATGGTGTGGCATTTTCTGCCGAGGGCTGCACGCTTTTTCCCGATGGGCGGGTGATTGAAAATTGAGATTCGAAGAACGCCGTAGGCAATTTGAAAATTGCAGATTTCAAATTTCCGGGGGCGGTGCGCGACCGGGGAAATTTGCATTTTTCAATTTTCAATTGGCAATTTTCAATCGTGCGGAAACCCGCACCGCCGCTGGCGATGACCGCTCAGTATTTCACGCTGGCGGTCGTTTGCGTGAGGCCGAGCTGTTTTACTATCTCGGCGGTCTTTGTGAGCATGAGGCCGGCTTCGCTGGAGATGGCGACGAATTGCCAGCCTTCGGCGATGCGGCGGGCGGCGCTGGCGGCGTCGGGGGTGTGGATGCCGGGGGCGATGCCGTGTTTTTTGGCGGAGGCGAGGATGGTGGCGAGGGCGGTGTGGAATTCGGGGAGGGTGCTGTCGAATGCGGGGGCGGCGCCGAGGGAGGCGTGGAGGTCGTTGGGGCCTACGAAGACGGCGTCGATGCCGGGGACGCTGAGGATTTCGTCGATGTTGGCGACGGCTTCGCGGGTTTCGGCCATGATGATGACGAGGATTTCGTCGTTGGCGCGGGCGAAGTAGGTGGCGGGGTCGGTGGCGAAGTTGATGGGGCCGAGTTGTCCGCCGATGGTGCGCTGGCCGAGGGGGCGGTAGCGGGCGGCGCGGACGACGGCTTCGCATTCGGCGCGGGTGTTGACTAAAGGGACGACGATGCCCCATGCGCCGGTGTCGAGGACGCGCTTGATGTTTTCGGTGGAGCCGGTGGGGACGCGGACGAGGGGGACGCAGCCGGTGGCGGAGATGATGGCGCAGGCGCGGGCGGCGTGCTCGATGGTGAGGTGGGAGTGTTCGAGTTCGATGGTGAGCCAGTCGAAGCCCGATGTGGCCATGAGTTGGGCGGAGACGGTGTCGGCGAGGGTGAGCCAGGTGCCGACGCTGGGCTGGCCGTTTTTGAGTTTGGTGCGGACGGGGTTGGTTTTCATTTGGTGATGCGTAGTGCGGGTTTTGTGAGGACTTGGGGGTTGACGATCCATTGCGGGTGGCGGCCGGCGTGGGCTTCGACGATGGCGCGGGCGGCGGCTTCGGAGACGCGGCGGCCGGTGTCGAAGCCGAAGGATGCTTGATGCGGGGTGAGGAGGAGATTTGGGGCGGTGATGAGGGGGTGGTCGGGAGGGAGGGGTTCGGTGATGAAGGCGTCGATGGCTGCGCCGGCGATCCAGTTTTCGTGGAGGGCGCGGAGGAGTGCGGGCTCCTGGATGACGGCACCGCGGGCGGTGTTGATGAGGTAGGCGCTGGGTTTCATGCGGCGGAGTTCGGGCTCGCCGATGAGGCCGCGGGTGTCGGGGGTGAGTGCGGCGTGGAGGGAGACGTAGTCGGATTGGTCGAGGAGCTCGTGGAGCGTGACGAAGCGGATGCCGAGTTGGGCGGCTTCGGGCTGGGGCGCGGGGTCGTAGGCGAGGAGGGTCATGCCGAATCCGGCGGCGCGTTTTGCGACGGCCTGGCCGATGCGTCCGCAGCCGACGAGGCCGAGGGTTTTCCCGGCGATGTCGTGTCCCCAAGTGGGCGTCCACTTTCCTGCGCGCATGGAGAGGTGGCCTTCGTGGATGCGGCGGCCGACGCCGAGGAGGAGGGCCATGGCGTAGTCGGCGACGGCTTCGTTGAGGAGGCCGGGAGTGTATGCGACGACGATGCCGGCGGCGGTGGCGGCTGCGATGTCGATGGAGTCATAGCCGACGCCCCAGCGGGAGATGATTTTGAGGCGGGCGGCTTGCGGGGAGTGGAGGACGGCGGCGGTGTATTTATCGACGCTGGCATAGACGGCGTCGATGCCGTCGAGGAGCGGGAGGATTTCCGCCTCGGTGAGCGGGCCGTATTTTGGCGGGTGGATGAGGGCGAAGTCGGCGGTGCCGAGGAGTTCGCGGGATGTGGTGCCGACGGCGTCGGCGAGCGGCGACGCGGTGATGAGGACGTTCCAGGTCATGCGCGGAGTGGCTATCGGAGCGGCGGCGGTGGTGCAAGCGTGAGGGATGTGGGTGGTGTCCGCGCAATTGAAAATTGAGAATTGAAAATTGGAGATTTCAAATTCCCGCGGGGCGGTGCGCTGCGGGACAATTTGCATTTTTCATTTTTCAATTTTCAATTTTCAATTGTGCGGCGCGATGGACATCGGGCGGCTTTTCCGGGTAGGAGTGGCTGCTTATGGAAACTGTCCTCGTTACCGGATCTTCAGGCCGTGTGGGCCGCGCTGTGGTCGCCGAACTTTTGCGCCGCGACCACAAGGTGCGGGGATTTGATATCGCACCCTCGGCGACGCTTGCGGATACGGTGGTCGGGGACGTGGGCGACCGCGCTGCAATCGACAAAGCGATGGCGGGGGTGACGTGCCTCGTGCATCTCGCCGCGACGCCGGACGACGATGATTTTTTCTCCCGCCTGCTGCCCAACAATATCGCGGGACTGTATAACGTGATGGAATCCGCACGAGCTGCGGGCGTGCGGCGAATCGTGCTGGCAAGCAGCGGTCAGGTGAACTGGTGGCAGCAGCAGCGCGGTCCGTTCCCGATCCGCGAAGACGAGCCGGTGTCGCCGCGCGGATGGTATGCGGCGACGAAGATGTTCATGGAATCCATCGGGCGTGGTTTCGCAGAGCTGCACGGGATGAGCGTAATCGTGGCGAGGCTCGGCTGGTGCCCGCGTCCAGGCCAGGAAGCGGAGATCGCGGCAGCGGAGTGGGCGCAGGATGTTTACTTCAGCCCCGGCGACATCGGGCGGTTTTTCGCGCACTGCGTGGAGGCCGCGACGGACGTGCGCTTTTTGATCGTGAACGGATCGAGCCGGCCCGTAAAGCTCGCGCGACTGGACCTCGGCGTGGCGGCGAAGGTGCTCGGCTATGCGCCGCAGGATACTTGGCCGGAGGGGATGTGAGGTCTTTTGCTGACTACTTTTCCCAACCATAGAACACGCAATGAAACCGCTCCTTCGTCACTGCATGATGCTTTCATCCATCGGTCTTGCGCTGTGTTTTCTGACACACATTGCAGCGATGGCCGGGATCAGTTTGCTCGATGGCTGGCTGTTCCGGGCTCTCATCCCGGGCGTGATTGTCGTCTGGATTCCAGCGCTCATGGTATCCTCCGAGATGACCCGCTTTCTCAGCCGCTGGGACTATCGGAAAGTCGCGCACGCAGGGTGCCCAACATGGATGCGCAACGGCTACTACGGACTGCTCGTGTACTTCCTGATCAATGTGATGGTTTCGGCCGGAGGCGCGGGTCGCCTCGCGCTCCAGAGCGAAGACTTGCACTCGGTTCGCACCGGTTCGGCATTACTGATGTTTTTCTACGGAACGGCGGTGACGATTTTCTACTCGGCAATTCATGCCCCGCAAATCTGCCGGCCACGCCGATGCCCGAAGGGACACGCAGTTCCTCCGTTGGCTCGCTTTTGCGCGGAGTGCGGGTTCGACTTCTCGAGCGATTCCGTGAATCGGGCCATCGATGGACTCTCGTATCCCGACACAATTCCCGGTCCGGAATGCGGACAGTGCGGAATCTCGCTCAAACCCGGACGAAAAGACTGTCACTGGTGCGGTTGGAAACCAGCCGAATAGATCCGACATCGCGCCCCGTCTGAAGGCCCGAATTTACACCCTCTCATACACATAAACGCGGGCGTGCGTTGCGAGGCGGAGCTTCGGGCCGGTGAAGCCGCGGCGTAGCAACTCGGCGCTGAGGAATGCCATCATGCCGCCGTGTGACACGACGAGCGTGTTCTCCGTGCCGGCCTCAAGTTCGTCCGCGACCAAATGCATTCGTCTCATGAACGCGTCGCGCAAGGCACGCTGAGAGCGATGGCCTGTCATCCACGACAACCGGAAAATGAAATACCACATCAGCACCGGAAGACACAGCGCGCCGGTGCGGAACTCGGCGAACTCCGCCTCGCGAAGCAAGTCGGTCTGCGTGACGGGGCCGGGGAAAATCGCGTTTGCAGTGAGCGCTGCGCGTCTCACGGTGCTGGCGATGCAACGCGACCACTCGACTCCTCCCAAATCCGCATCGATGTGCCGCACGCCCGCGAGTTCGTAGCTCTCCCTCCACGTGTGAAGTTCCGCCGCAGTCTTCCAGCCCGACGGCATCGCCTGCTCCACGGGGAAATGGCGAATCAACCCGACCTTCACGGGCGAGGACGCAGCGTTTCAGGGTGTTGATGAGTCAAGTCCCCTCGCCTGCTGGATTCGGAAATCGCGTCGGTTTTTCTGCGCATGGTTTTCACGGCGCGATGAAAACACTTTCGGCACAACGACGCCAGATGGTTCGCCACAACATGCGCGGCAAACTCGGCCAGCGCCTCTTCGGACGGAAAGGAGCAAAGTAGAACTGCGTTGGCGCATCCAAGCGCCGCGCATTCAGAACTTTTCCTCGCGAAGAACGCTCACGTCTGTGACGCACGCGATGGTGGCAAAGCGCGGCATCACTTCCGCGCTGAGGCGTTCCAAAATGCGGGTGGCGCGCTCGGAACCGACGATGGTTTTCAGCTCGATGTTTGCATCCTCCGGGATGTCGGCAAAGCGGCTGCCCTTTGCCCCCCAGCCCTCGACGGCGCTGACAGTGTAGCCCCTCGCGCCGCATTCACGCAGCAGGGCGACGAGGGTTTCGCGTGCGATCGCTTCGCACACGATGGTGATGAGTTTTTTTGGATGCAGGTTCATTTCAGGAGGCGGTGGCATAGCTGGGCCATCTCGTAGTAAAGCGGGATGCCGATGGTGACATTAAACGGAAATGTGACAGCGAGCGCCGCGCCGAGCGACAGCGCGGGCTTCGCTTCGGGAAGTGACAGACGCATCGCAGCGGGCGCAGCGATGTAACTGGCGCTGGCCGCGAGCGTGGCCATCACCGCCGTGCCGCCGGGGCTGAGTCCGAGCCATGTCCCCGCGAGCGCACCAGCGGCTCCATTGATGATGGGCATGATGATGCCGAAGCCGATAAGGAAAGGCCCCGTCGCCCGCAAATCGCCCACACGCCGCCCGGCCACAAACCCCATCTCCAGCAGGAACAGAGCGACAATCCCCTGGAACGGCGCGACAAAAAACGGCGCGGTCGCTTCATAGCCGCGCTTCCCGCTGAGAAATCCGACCAGCAGCCCGCCGAGCAGCAAAAAAACGCTCCGACCAAGCAGGGCCTCGTGCAACACGCTGCCCATTCCACCAGCCGCATTGCCGCCCGCAGCGCGGCGCCCGAGCAGGATGCCGATGACGATTGCCGGCGATTCCATCACCGCGAGCAACGCTGCCATGAAGCCTTCAAACGGTACCCCGGAGGCTTTGAGAAAGTTGCTCACAGCAAGAAAAGTCACGGCACTCACCGAGCCGTAGTGCGCCGCAATCGACGCCGCATCGACGCCCGACAATTTCCCCCAGCGAAGCACGGGGAAGCACCACAGCGGAATGAGCGCACCGAGCAGCAGTCCGCCCAGCGCCGGCAGCCAGACCGCAGCGAGCCCCGCCTCCGACACCGCGACTCCGCCTTTGAAGCCGATGGCAACGAGGAGATAAATCGTGAGTGCAGCATAGAGCGGCTCGGGAAACTTGATGTCCGTCTTCGCCAGCGCCGCAACCACGCCAAGTATGAAAAACAGGACCGCCGGGGAGAGCATGTTGTTTTGAACGGCTTCGAAAATGGTCATCTGATGCAGACGGATAGCGCTACGGATTGAGCCGCCAAAGCGTAAAGTTCAGAAAAGCCGCAAACGCGACCCATGCGACATACGGCACGAACAGCAGCCCCGCGACACGGCTCACTTTTCCAAATGCAATCGCGGTAGTGACGACGGCGGCGAGCAGCAGGCAGATTTCCGCGAACGCGAGCGCGGGCATTTTCAGCCCGAAGAAAATGGGCGTCCACGCGGCATTGAGCGCGAGTTGCACCCCGTATAAAACAAGCGCGTGCCGCGAACCACCCCGCCGCCATACCATCCACGCGGCGGTGGCCATGGAGATGTAGAGCGCGGTCCACACAGGACCAAACAACCACGATGGGGGATTCCACGTCGGCTTCCGCAACGAAGCATACCACTCGCCCGGCATCGCCCATGCGCCGAGCGCGGGCGCGATAAATGTCACAACGATGCAGAGGGCAAGTGCCGCTGCGTTTCTCCATCCAGGTTTTTCGTCCATCATTCGCAGGATACGATAGCCGCCGACGGCTCGCCGCACGCATTATTTCATCCCGAGAGCGCCATTCCCTCTGCGACCACTGCGACGAACCAGCCCGCGTCGAAGCTCTCGCAGGCATCCGCTGCCACCGCACGGACGTTGTGAATTGTGGGTGTGGTGCATTCTGACGGATTGCGCTCATTCTTGGGTGGAAATGCAGCAGGGCGCGGGTCCTTCGGTTGAGAGACACGTGATTCTGTTGTGTGGATAGAGTGTGTCGGCGCGGTCAGGGGTGGCTGCGCCGACACCGTCCTCCGCTCGGGCAACGCCGGAGAATCAGCCACTCAACGCCACGTTCATGCTGGCGCTATTTGCGAGGTCTTTTACGATGGCGGGTGTGAAACTGATTCTCCACACCACTGCTCTCACCATTGCCGCCATGTCATTCATCCACGCCGAAGATGCGCCGAAGCCCAAGCCGTCCCCTCGCCCGGCACCGCTGGTGTCGCCGGAGTTGCTGCCCGATGGCGGCGTTACGTTTCGCTTTAAAGCCCCGAAGGCTGCGGAGGTGAAAGTGTCCGGGCAGTTTGGTGCGGAGGCGGCTCTTGCGAAGAACGATGCGGGGGTGTGGAGCGTGACGATTCCCAAAGTGCCTGCGGGGGTGCATGAGTATCATTTTTCCGTGGATGGAATGAACGTCATCGACCCGCAAAATTCCGCACTGAAGCCACAGCGCTGGCCCGGCTCGAGCATCCTGCACGTCCCCGCGAATCCGCCTGCGCCTTGGGACTGGCAGGATATTCCGCACGGGGTGGTTCACGAGCACAACTATGCGTCGAAGGCGCTCGGCAAGCCGCGCCGCATCTTTGTTTATACGCCGCCGGGCGCGGGCGATGCGCCGCTGCCGGTGCTCTATCTCGCGCATGGATACAGCGATAATGAGGCGACGTGGACTGTGCATGGAAAGGCGCACTGGATTCTCGATTCGCTCATCGCCTCGAAGAAAGTCGTGCCGATGATCATCGTGATGCCCGACGCCCATGCAATCCCGCCGGGCGCGGCGGGCTTTGAGGACTATGGTCCGGCGAACAGCGAGGCGCTTTGCCGCGAGCTTTTGCAGGACATCGTGCCGCTCGTGGAGGGCACTTATAAAGTGACCGCGAAGCCAGAAGCCCGCGCCTTTGCAGGGCTTTCGATGGGAGGTCATCACGCGCTCACGGTGGCGTTGAATCACCATGATCAGTTCGGCTGGGTCGGCGCATTCAGTTCCGCGCCGCCGCCGGTGAAGAGTGTCGCGGCGGGGCTCGACAACGCCGAGGCGACGAATCGCGATTTGCGGCTTTTGTGGATCGGGTGCGGGAAGAAGGATTTCCTTTTGCAGCGCAACCACGAGTTTAACGCGGTGCTCAAAGAGAAGGGCATCCGCCACGAATACACCGAGACAGAGGGCGGTCACGAGTGGCCCGTTTGGCGGCGCTATCTCACGGAATTCGCGCCCAAGATTTTTCGGTAAAGACGTGATTGATAGTCCACGAAAGACACTAAAAACACGAAGCTCCGAGGATTCGCGGTAATCTCGGCATTCACTCTTCGGGTGAGTGCATCCTCTCCATGAGACCTTTTTTCGTGTCGTTCGTGTGTTTCGTGGACACTCCATCGCTGTTTCCAAAGATTGCCGTCTAAGGCGGCGCAGTCCGCGAGGTACGCTTCACACGATGTTTTCACGACGCCAGATGTTTCAACGCGCGGGAGCCGGCTTTGGCTGGATCGCGCTTCAGTCGCTGCTCGCGCGGACGGGCTTTGCCGCCCCGCCGATGAATCCCCTCGCCGCAAAGCCCGGCCATTTTCCCGCGAAGGCGAAGTCGATCATCTGGCTGTTTATGAACGGCGGCCCGAGCCATGTGGACACGTGGGATTACAAGCCCGAGCTCGAAAAGCGCGACGGCCAGCCCATGCCGGGCTTTGACCCGAAGACGGGCTTTTTCCCCGACGCGGTCGGCGGGCTCATGAAGTCCCCTTTCGCGTTCAAGCAACACGGACAGACGGGCTCGTGGGGCAGCAGCCTCTTCCCCAAACTGTGCGCGCAAGTGGACAAGATGGCCTTCATCCACTCGTGCTTCACGGAGTCCAACAATCACTCGCCCGCGCTCTTCATGATGAACACCGGCACGACGCGCATGGGGCACCCGAGCGTCGGCTCGTGGGTCACATACGGGCTCGGCTCCGAAAGCGAAGACCTCCCGAGCTTCATGGTCATGTCCGACCCGAAAAACCGCGGGCTCCCCAAAGGAAATGCGAGCAACTGGACGGCGGGATTCCTGCCCGGCGTCTATCAGGGCACCTGGCTGAAGCCGCAGGGCGAGCCCATCGCCAACATGAAGCGCCCCGCCGACCAAACGGACCAGCGCCAGCGCGAACAGCTCGACTTTCTCGCCACCCTCAACCGCGATCAAATGGCGGGCTCCGCCGCTGAGAGCGAGATGGCCGCCCGCATCAACAGCTTCGAGCTCGCCTACCGGATGCAGACCGCCGCGCCCGAGGCTTTCGATGTGAACAAGGAGCCCGAGCACATCCGCAAAATGTATGGGCTCGACCAGCCGAACTGCCAGCACATGGCCCTCCAGTGCCTCACCGCCCGGAGACTCGTCGAGCGCGGCGTCCGCTTCGTGCAGATCTACAGCGGGGGCATGGATAACCAGCTCTCGTGGGATGGACACTCCGACATCGTCGGAAATCACGGCGGCTTTGCCAGCGAAGTCGATCAGCCATTCGCCGCGCTCCTTGCCGACCTCGAACAGCGCGGCCTTTTAAAAGACACGCTCGTCGTCTGCGCGGGCGAGTTCGGGCGGCTGCCCATTTCGCAAAAGGGGGCAAAGCCCGGCCGCGACCACAACCCCCATGCGTTCACCGCCTGGCTTGCAGGCGCGGGCATCAAGGGCGGCGTGCACCACGGCGCGACGGACGATGTCGGCTTCAAGTCCGTCGTGGATAAAGTGAGCGTCCACGACTTCCACGCCACGCTCCTCCACCTCATGGGCATCGACCACGAGAAGCTCACCTTCCAATACTCCGGCCTCGATCAACGCCTCACGGGAGTCGAGGCGTGCAAGGTCGTAAAGAGCATCATCGCTTGAGACACCTACCGGGTGTCCTCAAACCAGCTCACGATCTTGAAGTCCGAGAAAAGCCCGCCGTCGGCCAGGGCTTCGTCGTAGTGGACGGCCTGACCTCCCGTCATGTTGATCGTCTTGCCGACAAACGCTCCGAAAATACTGTCGCTGGAGCCGCCGCCCACCATATTGATTTGGTAGTTTGGTGCATAGACAGCGCCCCGGAGTCCCCCGTTACCGGCTATTTTGAAATTCCGTTGCGCGACGTTGCCGCTGGCGTCAGGGAGTTGTTCCACTCCGTAAACTTGGAAGCTGAGAGGGTTATTCGGGTTTGCCACGCCACCTCCGGTGAAGTCTCCGTCGCCGACCACAAACATCCGCACATTCACTCCCGGGCCCAGTGTGATCTGGCTTTGCCCGGACATATTGACATCTCCGTTCACCAGAATCTGCGCGTAAGTCGGTGAGCCATCGGCGGCCCCTGCGATGCGGAGAACATTCGATCCGCTGAGATTGATCCTGCTCAGGATAAACTGCGCCGGGGTTCCTGCTTTCGCAGTTAGGACGTCGCTTCCATTGACCGCGGTTGGACTTCCAAAGTCCGCCGTCATGACAGGCCGCGTGACCGGGAAGAGTTCCTGATAGAAATCGGAACGGATCTGCCCCGTCACGTTTGCTGCACGCAGCACCGTTCCTCCATTCGTGGCGGCATCTCCGTAAATGTGCGCGTTTCCTACGTCGATGACCGTCCCGTTCGTCACGAGATCCCCGTTCTGCTGTCGCTTGGCGGGGTCGTAAAATCCACCCGTGGACTTGTTCGGGTCGCGGGAATCGTAGCTGTCGACGACGATGTTCAGGTTGTTCATGTCGATGCGACTGTCCGCGAACAACGCCGCACGGAACGCACCGATGGGCTTCAGGACTACCTCCACCAGCCGCGACGCCATTTGCTTCTGGACCGGAACGCGAACGTTCCCCGTGCTTTCCCGGCGGTCGTACTTCAAGTCCAGCTTTCGCAACGCCACGTCTTTCGACTCGCCCGCCAGCACGCTGTTGCCGGGGAGCGGCTCGTAGCCGATGGAGCGCACGCGCCACCACGTCACTGCATTCGGCTCGGCAGGGTCGTAATTGATCGGGTCCGCCGTCACCTTCGCCCACGTCCAGACGCCGCCGGGGACCGTTGAATCTGGGCGGGTAAAAAGGCGGACGTATTTCGGTGCGTCCCCAATCGGGGAAAGCCGCGTCCAGCCCACCCACGGCGCGTCTGCCGAGGTAGCGCTGCGGCGGATGATCTTCTTCGTTTCCACCACCGCCTTATCCACGCCGCTCTCGGCATGGAGCAGGGCATTGTGCCAGGCCGCCGTGTGGTAAGAGTGCCGGTAGCGGGTCCCGAGAATGTTCAGCACCAACCCGGAAAGGACTGCCAACGTGATGAGGATGCCCGTCGAGAAAATGAGCACGCTGCCGGACCGGGCGTTGCGCAGGCGGCGCATGGAGTTTTGAGAGTTCATGGTTTTCATTAGGCTGTGCGGTTGCGGAGAAGGGTGCGGATGGTCGTCTTGGTCCCGTTGCGGGATGAGTTTGCATCCGCTTTTTGTTTGAACGTCGGCAAGTATGTCAGCGAGATTTCGATGACCTGCCCGAAGTCTTGGAACTGAAATTGAAAGTCCTCCACGTTCTCCGCGATCGTGGTCCTCGTCGTCCCGACCATCCGAATAATCGACGAACCAGAGCGGAAGTACCGCACGGAGACCGGCCCGCCTCCGTACTTCGCCAGCCCATTGACGACCGTCGGCGTTCGCGGCTGGCCGTCCGTGGCGTAGTAATCCGGAATCGTCAAGTTGAGCTCCTGCCCGGAGCCTACAACCGTCAACGACCTCCGCAAATCCACCGCCATATAGTCGAGCACCCGCGCTTGTTCCGTCTGGCTGTTCGCGTATTTGAGGCTCGCGTTGAAGCTTCGTTGCAGGGAAATCGAAGCGACCAGCCCGATTCCCACCATGACGACGCTCACGGACGAAGCCACGATAAGTTCGGAGACTGTGAACCCGCGAAGTGAGAAGAGCTTTTTCATATTAATTCTTTCCGTTTGGATTGCCGACGGTTCCCTTGCCGCTGCCGTTACTGGTGGGGGTTGGCGTCGGAGTCGGGGCCGGGGTTGGAGTTGGATTGGTTGTCGACGTAGTCGGTGCCGGCGTCGGTGCCGGCGCGGCCACTCCGCTCGCGACCTGGCCAAATGCCGGAAGATTCAGCTTCGTCACCCCTCCGTTTGAAAAGGCAGCGGAAGTCTGCATCGTGCGATCTTTCCCATCCGCACCCGCCCAATTCACCTTCAAAGTGGCCGTCACTCCCGGCTGAGCCGACAAATTATACCCTTGGCCCAGCGTCTGGATCGTCCCGTCGCCATTACGGCGCACCTTTAATTCCGTCCACGGCGGGTCCGTCACGGTCGTTCCAACCACCGTCAGTTCCTCCGTAATCGCCCCGATCGGGTCCGACGAAGCGGGACGCGCCGCGAAGAACGTGCTCCGGATATAAGATGCATCCGTAATCTGCTTCCAAGTCGCGATGCGCATTTGCTCGATACGCTCCTGCTGGGAAAAGTCCGCCGAGCCGACCTCATGCGTCGCCCGCACGAGGCGCAACTGCTGCGAGTTCACCATCATCACCCCGCCGAGGCCAAAGCCGAGGACCCCCAGCGAGATCACACACTCGATCATCGTCGTCCCTGCCCTCCGACGACTCCAGGAGGCCTTTAGTGGGGAGCTGCTCTCGCTTGATTTCTCCGATGTTAAATAGTTCATGTTGCTCTTCAAAGCACATTTGCAGCCAAGCATTATGGGATTTATACTCATTTTACTCGGAACAAACCCTGACTAGCTGCGAATGGTCCCCTCCCCTGTCACTCTAAGCGATTTTCGGGCCACCGAAGGAATGCGCGGCTTACGCAGTCCTCTGAGTCAAATCCTGCGCGCAGAGGGGTGGAAGAGGAACGCTCTCACTCGCTCCAGTAGCGATCCCACTCGCTTTAGTAGCAATTCAACTTGCTCTAGTAGCGCCCGGCTTTGCTCCAGTAGCAATCCGACCTGCTCCAGTAGCAATCCGACCTGCCCCAGTAGCAATCTGACTTGCTCTAGTAGCGCCCCGCTTTGCTCGAGTAGCAATCCGACCTGCCCTAGTAGCAATCTGACTTGCTCCAGTAGCGGTCCGACTTGAGAGCTTTCGTTTTCCGTCTAGAATTACAGAGCCCCTACCGCCAGGCAGATTGGTCGGGAGGCACAGTAGATTGTTTCTGGCGCACATCAAATGATGATTTTTTTGAACAGCTCGGCTGACTTCCTGTATTTTGATTCACTTTCTTGTATTTTGGACAAAATTTGTCTGGACAATACTCTGCCGGCTTGGATATTTTACGCGTCTAACTCTCAACCATCACCAAACCTCTTTACCACTACTCTTCCTATGCCTGCCAATAACGAACAATCCTTTCCAGACCGCCTCGGGCGCGCTCGCGAAATGCATGCGACCATTGATGGGTTCACCCCGGTCTTTGCGCCGGTGGACTCAAACATTTCGCCGTCCGCATTTCAGAGTTACTGCAACGGTTGCGAGGCGGCCAATACCGACGTAAGTGAGGCAGAGTCGGTATTTACGACGATTACCGGCGAACGGAGCGATGCGGCTGCGGCACTTCAAGCGAAGGCCGGAAAGGTGCAGGATTATGTGGAGTCCAACGTGGCGTGGAAGAAGTACCACAAGAGCATCATCGACGCATCGCGCGCCATTCGCGGAGTGAGCACGCCAGCCCGCAAGCCACCGGCCCCCGCCCCTGGTTCGCCGCCGCCGCCCGTGAAACCGGCGCGCTCGGGTGCGAAATCGCAGAAGGGCTATGCCGACATTGCGAAAAACTTCTCAAAACTGGTAAAAGCAGTCGCAAAGATCACGGGCTACACCGCCACGGTGGGCAGCGGCTTGGTTTTGACAGAGCTTTCCGCGCAGGAAACGGCATACGTTGCTCTCAATTCTGCGGTACAGGATGCGGAGGCGACGCTGGGTGAAGCGCAAACGACGCGCACGAATTTTTACGACGGCGAAGGCGGTCTGAAAGAGAAGATGAAGGCGATCAAGAAAGCCGTGGCAGGTCAATACGGCCGCGGAAGCGATCAGGCGGCTGCGGTAAAAGGCATCGCGCTATAGCCCGGGATGATTCTCAAACCGGACGCGGCAACCGGCGAAGGCGGGTGTTAATCGCGGAACTGAGACGAGAGGCTACCCCATAGAAAACGCAGGCACAATAGTTCGTGCGACATGCGACTCTTTCAAGACTTGTCGCGATACGGACTTTTCCGCCCACACCATGAAAGGCAGAAAGACACTGCCTTCCAGGCCATCATTCCACCCGCGCGGGCTACCTCAGTATCCGCCGGGAACCATGCCGCCGAACGGTCCTTGACCTTCCCATTTTTCAGGACGATTCCAAGGAATCGTGCTGATGGCACTTGTGTCGGGATCTTGGTTCGTGGTCGAACATCCAGACAGGCAGAAAGCCGCAATCAAAAGAAAAAACAAGGCTCTCATATTCCGCAGCGCAGTAATTACTTAATCGGAAGATCGGAAGCCGCCCCGGTGCCGGGACTTGCGCCTACGACCACATCGGTTTTCACCTTGTCGTCGCCCGTGAAAATCACTTCGTCGCCGGGTTCCACGTAGAGACCCTTTGTGAATGAGCCGGGGATGATGTCGGCGATAGACTGGTTGTTCTCGACTGAGGTGATCTTCACCCTGCCGATAGCTTGTCCGCCACGTCCCACAATCATGACCTTGTTTGCAGCCGCACCCTGCTTGTCGCCGATGCTGAGAACTGCGAAGCCCCAGCCGGAATTGACCGCCATCACGCGGCCACGTGTGCCCTTGAGCATGATGCCTTCTTCCCAGCGCTTAATTTTGACGGTATCCTGAGCGATCTTCTCTTCTTTGGTTTTGACCTGGCCTTCGAGGCTGGCGACCGCATTGGTGAGTTCGATCTTCTCTTTCTCGAGCGTGCCAATCTTCGTTTCCTGGTCTTTCACCTTGGCTGTCATCTCCGCGATCTGCGTACCCAATTCCTCAATCTTCTTTCCGCCGCCCAACTTATCAAGTTCGGCCTGAATTGCCAGCAACTGCATCTCCTTCATCGCAAGCGCCGTCTTCGTCGCATCGAGATCCGTCTTCATCGCAGCGAGAGCAGTCTCGGTGTCGCGGAGCTTCCCTTTGGTCGATTCGAGTTCGGCCTTCGTTCCGGCGAGTTCCTCCTCGGTCTTCGCGAGCTTATCCTTGGTTCTGCCGTGTGCAGCTACTTCCGAGTTATATTTGTTCTTGAAGCTCGAAAGTTCACCCTGGAGATGGTCAACAGCTTCTTTGCCCTTCATGCCGAGAAATGCGGCAGTCCCGGCGATGATGAGAGTGAGTATGGAGAATACCTTTGAGATCATGTTCTTTTGTAGTGAGTGGTAAAAATTTAAAGTGGTTCAGCGCGGTGGGACACGCATCTGGGTTAATTGGCGCGCTCTTCTAAGCGGGCCTGTTTTATCTTTGCAAGGGCTTTCCCAAAAAAATTTCCGAAGTTTTCATTTACGGTCACGCTCGGAGCGTGGCAGTGTGCGGCTTCCGTCAGGGGCCGCGGATTGAAGGCTAGAAAACCCCGCCAGACCCGGAAGGGAGCAACGGTATCTTGCCCTTCCTTGTCGCGGTTCCCTGGCGGACTTTTTTTGTTCATGAGAGGTGTCATGGGCGAAACCTACCCAAAACGCGCCTTCGGCACCAGTGAAGCCGCCGTTATTTTCACGCCGCTACGCGAGCGTCAAATACGAGATCTCCGGGCGGCAATTGAAGCGCGCTTTGTGCAGCGAACCGAGTCCGGCTGTGACGTGCAGCCATCGGCTGTCCCACTCGTAAAGGCCGCGGACAAAGCGTTTGTCGCGCACGGGGATAAATGGCTCGCCGAAAAGCGGGAGCGAAAGCTGCCCTCCGTGGGTGTGTCCGGAGAGCATCAAATCCCACGCAAATCCCGCGAGTTCGTCTTTCGTATCCGGGTTGTGGGAAAGCGCGATTGTCGGGATCGCGCCGCGCTTTACGTCCGTGGGGAATCCGGCGAAAGCCTGCACGGGCTCCAGCTCGCCGGCCCAATCGTCGCCGAGCCCGACGAGCTTGAGGCGTCGTCCGCGCACTTCGATTTCCTGCTGCGTATTGTGAAGGAGCGGGATCTTCGCGCGCTCCAGCAAATTTCGCACATTCTCCGTCGTCGAATACCCGCTGAAGCGCGCCCATCGACCGCCGTCGTGATTGCCAAGTGTGGCGTAGGTCGGCGCTGCGGCAGAGAGCTTCGCAAGCACAGCGGCGTAGGCGTCCCACTGCTCATATTTCGTGGTGATGAAATCGCCTGTGACGCAGATAAAATCAGGCTTCCATGCGAGGGCGTGGTCGATTTGACGGCTGAGAAAATCGAGCGGCATGGGATCGGCGTGCATGTCCGAGAGATGGAGCAATTTCAGACCGCCGAGCCCGAGCGGCACGGTGTGAAAAGCATCGCGCACCCACCAAGGCTCGACGAAGCGCATCCAGAGCGCCGACGTCCCTCCGGAGAGCGCGACCGAGCGAACAAACTGACGACGGGTGACTTTTGGAAACTGCATCTACGGACTCTTTAGCGCAGGAACACGTCCGCAGCAACGCCCGCCACGAACAGCGCACCGACAATCGCATTGCTCAAAAAGAACGCACGGTTCACGGCGTTCACATCCAGCCGCGCCGCCACGCGGTGCTCGTATACGAGCATCCCACAAATCGCCACCGCCGCGACCGAGTACCCCGCCCCCAGCTTTGCGAACCAGCCAAACGCCAGCAACCCCGCGAACGCCGCCGTGTGCAGCGCACGCGCCAGAACCAGCGCGCGCGGCACGCCCAGTTTTACCACCATCGAGTGCAATCCCTCGGCCTTGTCGAACTCATGATCCTGCGTCGCGTAGATCAAATCAAACCCTGCGACCCACAGCAGCACGGCCAGCGCCAGCACGAGCGGCGGCAGCGAAAACGCCCCCGTCACCGCCAGCCACGCGCCCACCGGCGCGACGGACAGCGCGAGCCCCAGGAAGAATTGCGCTGCATGTGTGAAGCGCTTTGTCAGCGAATAAAAAAACACGATCGCCAGCGCAAGCGGCGACAGCCAAAAGCACAGCCGGTTGATGAAAAATGTAGTCGCCTCAAACCCCAGACTCGACACCACAAGCATCGCCACCGCACCCCGAAACGACACCAACTGGTGCCTCCCCTCAGTCCGCGGATTCCGCTTGTCCATTTCCCAATCCGCAAGCCGGTTGAACGTCATCGCCGCAGTGCGCGCAAACACCATTGCCAGAACGATCAGCCCCACCAGACGCCAGCCCGGCAGCCCGTGCGCCGCTGCAAGCATCGACCCCAGCGCGAAGGGCAGCGCGAAGACTGTGTGAGAAAACCGGATGAAGCGGAGTGCGCCGGCGATCACGGATGCTTACGGCTTCCCGGCCTTGTCCTCATCCGTCTCGTCGAACATCGCCGCCAGCCGGTCGTCCACGCGCATATCGATCAGTTTCCACGCATCCGCGGGCTTGTAGAAATAGAACCGCCAGCGCAGCGGAAACTCCTTCCCCAGCGAAACGATCGTGTAGCGCACCAGCCGCTCGCCGACCGTCTTCGTGCTCACCACTTCGTAGCCGCTAATCGCGCCGAAAACACTGATTGCCTCCTTCGTTTTCGCCTTCAGCGTTTTCACATCGTCGGAGCGCTCGGCAATCTTTGTCGCACGGGTGAGTTGATCGTAGGCCGTGTCCACGTCCTTGCGCTGGAGATAACCGAAAAACCGGTTCACGATCTTCTCCGGCAGCTCCGCAGTCTGCGCAGGATGTTCCACTTCGGCCGCCACGTCGGGTTTCGCCGGTACGGCGGGCTTGGCGGGCGGCGGGGCCTGCGCGAAAAGCGGTAGTGCGATGATGGAAAGGAGCGAGAGAAGTTTCATGCGATGAGTTGTGTAAGACGTGTGCGTGCATCCTGTGTGATTGGCGCGCCGTGCGCAAACGTCAGGATGTCGAAATCCAAAGACAACAGTTTTCGCAGCGAATCACGCAGAATCCCCGGCTCCGTGCAGTATTTCTCCGGCAGCAGCGCAAACCCGTGCGACTCCAAATGAATCACCGCATCGCCCAGACACAGCGTCCGCCCGAAGAGATACGCCACCTCCCCCGGCCCCGCGCCCGGCACGCGCAGCACCTTCACCTGCACCCCGCTCATCGACGGCTCCCCATCCACCGCGATCTCCAGCGACGCATCCGCTGGCGCGAAAACGGGGATGTTGTATCGCTGCCGCACGGCATCCGCGCACCGGGCGTGGTTTCCATTCGTGAGAAACACGGCCACCGGCACAAACGGCAGCGGCTCCGCAAACGGAAACGGGTCCACCAGCACTACGCCTTCCGGCGTCGCAACCGCACACGCCGAAAGGTCGCACTTCACCGCCGGTTCGTAGGCCTGCCAGCACCACAGCCCCTCCGCCACAAGGCGCAGCGGCGTCATTTCTCCTCCGCGTCGCCCGTGTATTCCTTCGACACCAGCAACCCGTCGGCATCCACGATGATCCGGTAGTTCCGCGTTCCGATCGTCACCTCCGTCTGAAACAACGTCTTCGCCTCCGACTTCTCCACCTCCCCGATCAGCCCCGCGCCCGCCTCCCGCTGAAGCGTCTGCTGCACCTTCAGCGGCACCTCTTTGATCTTCATCATCCTTGGCCCTTCGTGGGTCTCCTCCACCGCCTTCTTCATCACGCGCCCCGCAGCATCCAGCGTCAGCTCATAGTTCTGGCCATCGATCGTCAGCCCCACGAGGTACGTCGCCCCGTCCGATTCATTCACTCGCTTAAATTCACGCACCTTTCCCGCCTCCCCTTTCTCCTTCGCAATCGTCGCCTGCACGGACGACGGGATATCGATAGTCAGCTTTCCGTCGTCTTCGGCGAAAGCAAATGCTGCGAGGCACAGAGCGGTCAAAACAGTGAGGTTCATACACGCACGATTGCCATCGAACGGCCCCATCGTCAACCTCCCGCCCATGAACCGCATTCGCATCACCGCCATCACCGGATTCCTCGCCGTCGCCCTCGGCGCACTCGGCGCGCACGGGCTCGAATCCTCGCTCAAGCCCAATCTCGACCCCGCCCAGCTCGCCAAACAACTCGGCTGGTGGCACACCGCCGGACAATACCACATCATCCACGCCGTCGCCATGCTCGCCATCGCCCTCCGTGAACCCGTCGCCACCTGGGCATGGCGGCTCATGCTCGCCGGCATCATCCTGTTTTCCGGCAGCCTCTATATAATGGGAGCCACCGGCAGCATCGCCCTCCGCCACGCCACCCCCATCGGCGGCCTCCTCCTCCTCGCAGGCTGGCTCGCGCTCTGTTTCCCGCGAACTGCCGAGAAGTAAGGCTGGTTGAGAAACAAAAGCGACGGCGTCCCTTCAGCCCGTTCCGCCCCTTTTATCCATAAAATGCAACGCACCACTTGTTGCTGCGCATGTTTTAAAGGCAGCAACGCCCCTGTTTTCCTCTGCAGCACATCCATCGGCGTATGCGACCTGTGTCTGCACCGTTGAGCAGGCTTTTTATGATTTTGCGTAGTCAGTTGACTCCTCTGCAACACCGTCCGTCTAAATTCGTAGGCCGCCTAGAACTACACCACTTTCCGCGGTTCTTACAGATTCGGCTTTTTTGTTTACTGCAACGGCTTCTTTTATTGTTGCCTCGTCTTTTTGGTTTAATGCCGCCTCTTTGTCTGTCGATGCAACGTCTTTTTTATGCGATGCAGCGTCTTTTCGACCAGCTGCAATGGCTGCATATCCTTGTACCGGTGCTGCATTGCATGAAAAAGCCGCTGCACTGCCATAAACCGCCGTTGCAGCGCTTTATTTCGGCGACTTGCTCCTTTATAACGACGACACACTGCACAGCTTCGAGATATTTTTAAGCAGACCAGAACCCGCAAACTAAACAAAAGTGTTGGTTTTTTTCCAAGTAGCCGACACTGAATTACACGCAGCCGTTGCAGCAAAGCACGAAGCCGTTGCAGAGCGTCAGCAACATGTTTTGCGGACCGGAAAACATGGATAAACAACCAAATTTGCCGTCGACGAGCAATTCAAAAACGCTCCACGTGCAAAACGAGACGAAGCAGCACGTCGCCGCGCCGTGTTATCGGAGGAAAAAGGGCCATCAATGATGGGAAGAGACTCAGCTTGCAAAATGGGCGCCGCCTCTTTGTCTCGCAGTGGTCTCGCGTGCCCCCTAAACGCGCTCCGCCGCCAGCAAAATACCGGCGGCTTTATCCAGCGTCTCCTGCCATTCCGCTTCCGGGACGCTGTCGGCCACGATGCCGGCGCCGACGTGGAAGGAGGCTTCCGCACCCTCGATAATGACGGTGCGGATGGTGATGGAAAATGCGCTTTCTTCGTTGAACCCGATCCAGCCGATGGAGCCCGTGTAAAGTCCGCGCGGGCGCGCTTCGAGTTCGGCGATGATTTCCATGGCGCGTTTTTTCGGCGCGCCGGTGATGCTGCCGCCGGGGAAACATGCGCGGATGGCGGCGGCGTGGTCGATGCCGGCGCGGAGCCGTCCTTCGACGGTGGAGACGAGGTGGAAGACTTGTTCGTGCCGCTCGAGTTTCAAAAGTTCGGGCACGGCGACTGTGCCGTATTCGCAGACTTGACCGAGGTCGTTGCGCTGGAGGTCGGTGATCATGATGAGCTCGGAGACTTCCTTGGGCGAGGTGATCAAATCGAACGCGCTCTTTTCATCGGCCATCGCGTCGGAGCGGCGCGGCCGTGTGCCCTTGATGGGACGGGTGCGGATGGAGCGACCGCTCATTTTCAAAAACAACTCCGGCGATGTCGAGAGCACCGCCCGCCCGCCGAGGTCGATGAATGAACCGTGCGGAGCGGGCGAGTAATGGCGCAGCGCCTCGTAAAACGCCCACGGCTCGCCGGACCACGCGGCGGTGAAGCGGTGCGAGAGATTCACCTGATAGATGTCCCCCGCCGCGATGTATTCCTGGGCTTTCGCGACGGCGGCGCAGAATTCCGCGGCGCTGCTCTGCGGGGTAAATTGCGGCCGCTGGCAATGCGCAGGCCGCTCCGGAGCCATCCGCGAAGTGAGGTCGCCCATCTCGAACCATTGCTGGACGCCGTGGCGAAAGAAGAGGGCTTCCTCGTAGATGCCGAAGCAGAATTCCCCGTCGTAGCCCATCCAGCCTGCGGCAAAACCATGCGGCAACCCGTCATCGCGCACCGCGCCGGTCCGCCGCTTGGCGATCGCAGCCTGGAGCACCGGCCAGTCGGTCGCGACATTGCCGCGGATGGTTTCCACCGGCGCTGCGGCGATGATGGAAAGAGATTCGCCGTCCGCTTTCGCCGAGTCAAAAAACACAAGCCCCGGCAAATGACGCAGCCGCGAGGCCGCCTCCGCTGGCGTCAAATCCAGCCGGCTCGGAATCGCAGGCGTTGCGTGAAATAGCGTGATGCTGGCCACGCTTCGGGAATCGTCCGGTTACGCCCGCGATTCAACCTCTAAATCCTACAGAGCGATCAATTTCGCCGCCCGGGCGGCCGCGCGCTCCAGCAAAGCCGCCGCAGATTGCATCGCCTCGGGCAAAGACATCGGGCGGTCCGCGATGGGGACGAGCGCATCGAAAATCCCCGAGCGCTCCGCCACTTGCGCCACTGCGCCTGCAAACCCGATGACCTTTTTCCCCGCCGCACGAGCCCGCTGCGCGATGCCCGCCGGGCCTTTGCCATCGAGCGTTTGGTCGTCAAGCCTGCCCTCGCCCGTGATGACCAGATCGACGGCGGCAATGCGCTCATCCAGCCGCATCGTCTCCGCAACTATGTCGAACCCCGGACGAATCGTCGCATCACAAAACGTGAGCAACCCAAACCCCAGCCCGCCCGCCGCGCCCGCGCCCGGCGTATCGCGAAAGTCCCGGCCAAAGCTTGTCCCGCAAACATCCGCAAGATGCCGCATGGCAAATTCAAGCGTCTCAATATCGTGGGGGTCCGCACCCTTTTGCGCCGCATAAACGCGCGCAGTGCCGCGGTCGCCAAGGAGCGGATTCTGCACATCGCACGCAGCGATAATTTCCGGCAGCAAGAGCCCCGCAGGCCGCTCGATGGCCGCGAGCAAATCAAGCGTGGAGGGCAACGCGTCATACTCGCCCGCATCGTTGATAAACCGATACCCGAGCGCCCGGGCGACGCCGATGCCGCCATCCGTCGTGGCGCTTCCACCGAGCCCGACGAGAATCTTTTTCGCCCCACGCGCCACCGCATCGCGCAGCAGCATCCCCGTGCCGAAAGTATTCGCCTGAAGCGCATCGCGCTCATCCGGCGCGAGCCGCCACAAACCGCTGGCCTCGCTCATCTCGATAATCGCCAGCTTTTGCTCCGCCACCCACGCATACCGCGCCTCCACGCTACGGCCCAGCGCATCCACGCTCTGCACAGAAATCCACTCGGAATGAAGCGCCGCACCGAGCGATTCCGCAAACCCCTCCCCGCCATCGGCAATCGGCGCGAGGTCTGCGACAAGATCCGGATACACCGAGCGGAAACCCCGCTCAATGGCCTGGGCAGCCGCAAGCGCGGTGAGAGAACCTTTGAATTTATCGGGCGCTATGAGGATTCGCATCGCGGGAAACCGGGAAACCCTTCCTCCTATTCAGACCAGAAAAGGAAGAAAGGATTACTCATCCAATCATCCAGTTCTTCGGCTTCTCTCCTGCCCCCCACATTGATCCCCTGATCCTCCAGACCGACGCCATCGGACTTGCTTCCCGTCTCGATATCCTCACTGCGGAATACCCCCGGCGACGCATACCGCCGATTCCCAACAAGGATATTGTTCACGCTGGTGTTGCCCCGCCGCGCCTGCGCGGCATGAAGGAGTCGGACCGTGTTTTTCTGCTGCTGAAGGAGCAACTGATGGTTCTTCGAATTCGGCCCGGCGTTGTGCTGCGAGGCCTTGAAGTTGTGCGCCGCCCGCCGCGCCTGCTGGAGGAGTGAATGCTGATGCGAAGCCGCCGCCGCCGCGCGTGAAGCAAGCGAAAGCTTTGCTCCGGCGTTGTTTTTTGGCGAATGGCGGCGGGTAAATACCGGATGATGATGGGCGCGCCGCGAAGCCTGAAGCAACAGCGCGCTGTTCGAGCGGCTGTGCCGCGACAGCTTGCGCGCATTGGAAAGAAGCGCCGCCTTGCCCGCGTTCTTGGAGCTGAGCAACGCTGCCTTGTGCGAATTGCGTGCCGAAAGAAGCTTGGCTTTTCCGGCATTGGCAGCCGATTTGAGCAACGAGGCTTTTCCCGCATTCTTCGAGGCAAGCAGCGCCGATTTGTGGGAGTTTAACGCGGAGAGCAACTTCGCTTTGCCGGAGTTCGCAGCGGATTTCAGCAATGCGGCTTTACCGGCATTCTTCGACAGAAGCAGCGCCGATTTTCCGGCGTTGCGAGCGGAAAGGAGCTTGGCTTTACCGGCGTTCGCGGCCGATTTTAGCAGCGCGGCTTTGCCCGCATTCTTCGATCGCAGGAGTGCGGCCTTGTTGGAGTTGCGAGCGGAGAGCAGCTTCGCCTTGCCTGCGTTTGCGGCCGATTTGAGCAGTGCGGCCTTGCCGGCGTTTTGCTTGGAGAGAAGAAGCGATTTCGCGGCGGCGGCTTTCGACAAAAGATGGGAGTTGTTCGGACGCTTTGGCTTGGGCACAGGCGGGCGCGGCGGCTTCGGTAGCGCAACGGCCTGTAAGCACATTACAACGAAGACGAGTAGAATTGCGGTGATGCGGGGCAGGTTGGACATCTTCCGGCCAGCGTATTCCCTCATCGCCCGCCTGCAAACAGGAAGTTTCAGTTTTTTGCGGCAAATTCCCGGATGCGCCCCCGCACCGCCGCCAGCCCGTTGAGCCGCGTGGGCGTGACCATTCGCGTAAAACCGAGCATCTCGAAGATCTGCGGCTCCGTCGCCGCGACATCAGCAGCCGCGCCGCCGTCGAACACTTCGCACATCAGCGCGACGAGTCCCTTCACCATCGGCGCGTCGCACTCCATCGAGAACCGGCACACGCCATCCTGCAAAGTCGGCACGAGCCAGACGCGCGACTGGCAGCCGGGCACAAGGTTCTCATCCACGAGTTGCTCAGACTGCGGGACGGGCCATTTCTTTGCACGCGACATCAAAGCGGCAAGCCGTTCCTGCGGGTCTTCAATGAGCGCGAGTCGCTCGGTGAGTTGGCGTTCCTTCTCCCCGACGCTCACTTCGCGGCGAGCGCGTCGGCGATGGCCTTCGTGATCTTCTCGTCGTCCGGCGACAAGCCGGGCTCGAAGCGCGCGAGCACCTTGCCGTCGCGACCGATGAGAAATTTGCCGAAGTTCCACTTCACGTCGCCGGGAAGCGCGGTTGTGAGTTCTTTATAGAGCGGATGCTGCTCCGGGCCTTTCACGTGGATCTTCGCCATCATCGGGAAGGTCACCTGATACTTCGTGGAGCAAAACTCTTTCACCTCGGCCTCGGTGCCGGGCTCCTGCTTGCCGAAGTCATTGCACGGGAAGCCGACCACCACGAGTCCCTTGTCCTTGTTTTTTGCGAAGAGCGACTGGAGCCCCTCGTATTGCGATGTATTACCGCAGTGCGAGGCCACATTTACCGCCAGCACGACTTTTCCGGCGAATGCGTTCAGCGAAGTGTCCTTGCCGTCGATATCCTTGAGCGGGATGGAATAAATCTTCGGCGGCTCTGCAGAAGCGGTTACAGCGACGGCGACAGTAGCGAGAAATGCGTGTGCGATTTTCATGACTTGGTTCTTCTACCCGCAGTCTTCCAATAACGCAAGACGCCGATCCGAATCGCGAAAATCGAAGCTTTTTTCGCTTTATGAGTTGCCGCCGCGCTTATGCATGACAAACATCCAGTCCGCATGACACCTCCTCCGGAGTATCCAACAACCTGGCAGAAAAAAGTAATCTGGCGCGCCGCCTCCGCGCTTTCCATCGCCGTCATTTTTGCGGTATCGGTGGCGTTCCTTTACGTCTTCTCGCGGGTCATGGCTTTCATGCAGCCCATCCTCGTTCCCTTCGCGGTTGCGGGCGTCATGGCTTATTTGATGGAGCCCGTTGTGACGCGGATGGTGAAGTTCGGCACCACCCGACACCGCGCGGTGACAGGTGTATTCGTCATCTCGTCACTGGCGATTGTCGGCATCCTTTTCTGGATCATTCCGGTCGTCTCCACACAGACGGTAAAACTCGCCACAAAGGTGCCCGACATCAGCTACAAAGTCCGGCTCGGCGTGGCAAAATTCGCAATCGGCGTGCGCGACCAGTATGGGGTGAAGCTTCTGCCGGAAGAAATGCTCACCCTGCCCAAGCAGGTCGTGCCGAAAGCGCCGGTGAAGAAAGCCGAAGAAGCTCCCGCATCGGCGACACCTCCTGCGGCACCCGTGGAGGAAATTGTCATCGCTCCACCCGCCAACCCCGCTGCGGATGGCTCACCAACTCTTGCTGTCGCGCCCCCGCCCGCTGCAACGAAGCTGCCGGGCGACGAAAACCTCGAAGAAAACCTGCACAAGGTCGTGAGCGGCGACTGGGTGAGCGATGCGCTCCCGGCGATCGCTCGGAATGTCTGGACCTTTCTCAGTGCCAGCCTCGGCGGCTTTCTCGGTTTTTTCGGCTTCCTGCTCTCCCTCGTGATCGTGCCGCTTTACCTCTTCTATTTTCTCACAGAATCACCGCACATCGCGAAGGGTTGGGCGTCCTACATCCCGCTCCGGAAGAGCGAATTTAAAGACGAGGTCGTCTCCTGCCTCACCGAGATCAACGGCTACCTCATCGCGTTCTTCCGCGGACAGCTCATCGTCAGTCTCATCAACGGCGTGGCCACCGGAATCCTGCTCGCTTCGGCCGGCCTCGACTTCGGAATCCTAATCGGGTTCGGACTATGTTTCCTCGGCATCATTCCGTATCTCGGCATTGCGTTGTGCTGGATTCCCG
>JAYUSJ010000009.1:0-8788 GCA_043755735.1 Verrucomicrobiaceae bacterium
GAGTCCGTTGCGCTGAGTCCGTTGCGCTGAGTCCGTTGCGCTGAGTCCGTTGCGCTGAGTCCGTTGCGCTGAGTCCGTTGCGCCGTCGAAGTGAAGAGCGTCGAGCAAGCAAACATGCTGCGCGTGCCGTGAGTGGAGTCGGCTCGAAGTGGATAGTGGCTGGTTACCGTGGGCTACGTGGACTCTTGTGATTTGGTCATCCGCTCGTCAACTGCAGAATCATCAATAATCTACAGTGAAATCACTGAGAACCTATCGCCGCCGGAAATGTGTTATTCGCAGGATTGCTCTGTTGATCGTGGCGGTGATGATGAGTAGCGAATGCCGGGCAACATGCAAACGGTGCAGGTGTGGCTCTCTCGCTCTGGCGAACTCAATACTCTCACCGGAAGACAATCGCGGGCTCGGCGCGGAACACTTTCAGCAGGCCGACGCTGGCTGCGAAGATGCAGATAAAAACGATCACAGCGGCGGCGAATGCGAGCACCTGCCACGGGAGGAAAAACGGCGGTTCGCCGAATTTCACGAAGACCCAGCCGACTGTCGCGGTGAGACCGGTGCCGATTCCGAAGCCCATGACGCCGACGATGAGCGCTTGCAAAAACACCATTTCCGCAAGCAGCGCGTTGCTCGCGCCCATGGCTTTGAGCGCGGCAAGGTTGCGCACGTTTTCGTACACAAAAAGATAGAACGTTTGTCCGGCGATTGCGATTCCCACGATGATTCCCAAGACCACTACGGAGCCAAATGAGATCGGGATGCCCGTGTATTTGATATACCAGGCGATCGTGTTGTCCTGAAACTCCCGGCTGGTGAACGCCGTGAGCCCGGGGATCGCCTTGATTCGCGCCGTCACGGCATCAATGCTTGCATCGGCCCGAGGTTTCGCGAGGACGAACGAGAGCATCTTTCGCTGCTGCGGAACGTATTCCAGCGCCCGCTCATACGTCGTATAAACGTAGGGCTGGCCAAGGAAACTTTGCTCCGCGATGCAGATTCCGACGACGCGCGCCTCCTTGTCGTTGATTTCAAAAACATCGCCCACTTTCAAATCGAGTCCTTTGGTTTTGAACTTCTTCACTGCGATCTGGTCAACGACCACGGCGTTCGGCAGGCGCAGATCTTCCACGTTGCCTTGTGTCATCCGCGGAGGCCGCCCCACGAGCGTGGCGCTGTCCAGACCGAGAAGCTGGATTTGCTGGAAAGACCCGTTCGGCAATCGCGTCTGGATGATGCCGGCATACAGCGGCACCGCCCATTCCACGCCTTCAATGCTCCGCACGCGGTTCACCTCGATGTCCCGCATCGGGACGCTCTCGTTCACCTGCTCCACCTTGGCATCGCAAACCCAGATGGGCACATCCACATTGCGGACGGTCGCCGTCGTCCACAGCATCAGCCCGCAAAACACGCCAGACTGCTGGGTCATCAGAAGTGCGCATACGGTAAGTCCGCCAATCAGCATGATGAACTTCGCCACATCCCCATAAAGCATCTTAAGCGCGAGCCGATACATGAGGGCGCAGACAACACGCGGAACGCCTTTCGGTCAAGGGAGCATCGGGATTGTTGCACGTCGTTTTTGCGTCCCAACCCTCACCAAGAGGTTGCATTGATTTGGCATTTCGGACTCTACTCGCTCCATGACACAAAACTTCCTACGCCGCGTCCTTCCCATCGTCGCCATCGCCATTCCTGCCACCGTGCATGCGCATCCGGGCCATGGAATCCTCGATGTGTCCGCGGGGCTGATGCACCCGCTGCTCGGAGCCGACCATTTGCTCGCAATGGTCGCCATCGGACTGCTCGGTGCGCAACTCGGCGGACGTTCCCGCTGGGCGGTTCCTGCGGCGTTTGTTGGCTCGCTGGCAGCGGGCGCGATTCTGGGCGCTGCGGGTCTTGCGATTCCCGGGATGGAACACGGCATCGCGCTGAGCGTGCTCGTTCTCGGAGCAATCCTCGCTTTTGCACTACGGCTTTCGCTTCCGGTGGCTGCGGGGCTGATGGCGGTTTGCGGTCTCTGTCACGGCGCGGCGCACGGCGTCGAGATGCCGACGGATGCAACGGGCGTTCTCTATGGTGCCGGCTTCATCGCCGCGAGCATCGCGCTCCACGTTGCAGGCGTGGCGCTCGGTCAAACGGCCATCCAGACATCCCGGGCTTCGTGGGTTCGCTACGCTGGTGCTGCGGTCGCAGTGATCGCGACCGGCATGTTCCTTTCCTAAGCCTCCGAAGGAAATCGTGTCGGAGATGGCACAGGCGGTGCTATCTTACTTTTAAATAGAACGCCCAAAACCAATGAACTTCCTAGTTGTTGACGACAATCGCCTGCTGAATCGCTTCCTGACCACTTACTTACGCAGTAAAGGTCACGGATGCTCGTCCCTCACCGACCCTTCCAAGGTCTTGAGTTGGCTCGACCTCAATGCTTGCGACGCGATCATCCTCGATATCGGGATGCCGAAAATCGACGGACTGTCTCTCATTTTGATGATTCGCGAGAAGTTCGCCACCGTGCCAATCGTCATGTTCACGGGCCTCGGCTACGATGAAGAAGCCATGCAAGCCGCCCGCAAGGCAGGCGCAAACGGCTACGTCAGCAAAGGCCTCGGGCCATCGGAAATTTACTCCGCTCTGATGCGCGTTCTCAATCAGGCACCCAAGACAGCCGACCAGGCCGCCTGAGGAAATTTCGCTGCAAAACGCAGAAGAAAAGCCGCCCGTCACCGGGCGGCTTTTTCGTTTTCGGTGGTTTAACCCTGCGCGGGCTCCTCGACCACAACCTTCGGCGCAGGAAGGATGAGCTCGCCGAGACGCTTGATCAATTCAGCGACGCCATCGTCGGTAGTCGCGCTGATCGGGAAAATCTCCAGCTTCTTGTAGCGCCCCCGGAAGTGGGCCAGCTTCTCTTCGGCTTCGGGAAGGTCCATCTTGTTGGCCACGACGATCCACTGACGCTCGCTGAGCATCGGGTCGTAAAGGTCGAGTTCCTTGCGAAGCTTTTGCAGGTCTTCGAGCGGCTCACGGCCTTCGCTGCCGGCCATATCGAGGACGAAAATGAGCAGCTTGCACCGGACGATGTGCCGCAGGAAGTCGTGCCCGAGCCCGACGTTCGTATGCGCGCCTTCGATCAAGCCGGGGATGTCGGCGACCGTGATGCGGTCAAACTCCGGCAGGTCCACAACGCCGATGTGCGGCGTGAGCGTGGTGAAAGGATACGGCGCGATCCGCGGATGCGCATTCGAGATTCGGGAAAGGAGCGTGCTCTTTCCGGCATTCGGATAACCGACGAGGCCGGCATCAGCAATTTTGCGGAGTTCGACGTAATACTCGCCTTCCTCGCCCTCTTCGCCATCCGTAAATTGAGTCGGGACGCGGTTGCGGCTGCTCTTGAAATGGACGTTTCCTTTTCCGCCGCCGCCGCCTTTGCAAAGGACAAAGGTCTGACCGGGCTCGGTGAGATCTGCGATGAGTTCCAGATCTCCGAGATCCACTTTGGGCCGGTGTTTCTTGCCCTGCAACGTGGCTACTTCCTCATCCGAAAGCGTGGCAAGATTGACGTATGAACTCGTATCGCGCGGTGCAGGCTCTTCGCTCACGCGCTCAAACGGCATCCGGTAAACGAGAGTGCCGACGGGCACTTTGTAAACCTGATCCTCGGCGGCGCGTCCGTAGCAGTTCTTGCCGGAGCCGGGCTCGCCCGCTTTGGCGCGGAGATTCGGTTGGTAGTAAAAGTCCACGAGGTTGTCCACGTTGGCATCGGCCAGCAGGATGATATCGCCGCCGCGCCCGCCGTCGCCGCCGCTCGGGCCGCCGCGGGGGACGAATTTTTCGCGCCGAAAGGCGACGCACCCGCGTCCGCCGTGGCCGGCGGTTGCGTGGATTTTAATGTGGTCAACAAACATGATTACAAAGTTCTTCGTGTCAGCGGTTCGCTCCCACGAACAGCATCTATGCATCATCTTTCCGCCGCCGACAATGCTGCGGATCGTTTAAATTGCAGGACGGCCCCGCGCCTACTCGCGATTGTGTGGCAATTCGACGATCTCAAACCAGTACTTCTCGAGCGTCTGGAGGATGTCCACAAGCGCTTCAAAAGTGACGGGTTTGACGATGTAGCTGTTCACGCCGAGATCGTAGCTCCGATACACGTCCTCGTCGTCTTTCGACGTGGTGAGCACGACGACCGGGATCGAGCGCAAGTCCGGGTCTTGCTTCAGCTCTTTGAGCACCGTGCGCCCGTCTTTGCGCGGCATGTTCAAATCGAGCAGGATGAGACCGGGTCGCGGTGCCTCTGCGGTGGCGTATTTCCCCTGCCGGCGAAGGTATTCGAGGAGTTCCTCGCCATTCTCGACAAAACGAATGTCGTTGATGAGGCGGGCTTCCTTGAGCGCATCCGCAGTGAGGAGACGATCGTCCGGATCGTCGTCGGCCATAAGGATGGTGATGGGCTGTGTGACTGCTTTCATGATGTCGTCGGCGGTTGATGAATCGGCAGGGTGACAATGAACGTCGTTCCCTTTCCTTCCTGACTGTCTGCCACAATCTTTCCGTGGTGGCGATCCGTAATTTTGCGGCAAACGCTGAGGCCAATTCCGGAGCCCTCGAATTCGTCCCGCGTGTGGAGCCTCTTAAATGCCCCGAAAATCTGCTCTGCGAACTTCTGTTCAAACCCAATCCCGTTGTCCTCCACACGAATCTCCACGAGTGGCGCGGCATGCTGCGAGGTCGGCAACTGGGCGTTGATATTGAGAATCGCGGAGCCCTTGACCCGCACCTCGGGCTTCACGCCGGGACGTTGGAATTTCAGGGCGTTCGATATGAGATTTTGAAAGAGCTGCCGCATTTGCGTCGGGTCTGCGTCGATGGACGGCAGATTCTCCACGACGACGGTCGCATTCAGCGAGGACACACGCTCCTCCAGGTCGCTCAGGACCCCGCGCACGACCTCGTTGAGGTCGCAACGCGCAAACGGCTGCGCGCGTGTGACGATACGGGAAAGCTGGAGAAGGTCCTGAATCAGCCGCTGCATCCGCTCCGCAGCGTTGAGCATTCGGTTGAGATAGTCGCGGCCGCTTTCATCCAGCTTGTCCGCACAACGGGAGCGCAGCCGGTCGCCAAACGCCTGGATTTTTCGGAGCGGTTCCTGCAAGTCGTGCGAGGCGACACTCGCAAAGTGTTGCAGCTCCTCGTTCGACTTCGTCAGCGCATCCGCGTAGTGGACGAGCTTCTCCTCGTCCTCCCGCCTCTTCGTGATATCTGAGCTGATGCCCACGAGACCGATGAGCCTGTTCGTGGCGGAAAAGAGCGGGACCTTCGAGGTCTCCAGCCACACTTCCTGCCCGCCAAAATCGCGGCTCGGCTCTTCTTTATCCAGTTGCGCCTTCCGCGATGAAAGCACCACCAAATCGTCCGACCGGTACTGCTCCACCAACTCCGGCGGATAGAAATCGTAGTCCGTCAGTCCCTCGACCTGCTCCGCCGTTTCGCGACCGACGTACTGCGCATGGGCGGTGTTGGAGCGGACGTATTTTCCCTCCATGTCCTTCACGAAAATCTGGTCCGGGATCGTATCCATCACACGGCGAAGAAGATTGCGCTCCAGCTCCAGTTGCTCATCCGTGTGCCGCCGCTCCCGGATGTCCCGGAGAATCAGCAAACAAGCCAGCAACAGCGCGATATAAGTCAACGAAGTGCCGCCCACGACGAAAGAAGTATTCACCCTCCCGATCTCGTCGAGGCTCTCCATAAGGTCGCGCAGTCGCCGCCTTTCCACCTGGTCGAACTCCTCGATATCCTCCGATATTTGCAAAAAAATCTCCGCAGACCGGTTCAGCGATTCCGGCTCGTTGAAGGCTTTCGCCACGCCCTCCGGCCCCTTGTCCGTTCGCAGCGTGATGAACTCCCCAAACATCGCCACCGCAGAGCTTACACGTTCTTGAAGGCGGCCTAGCTGGAGGAACTGATCGGGGCTGTCCTGCGAGAATTTCTTCAGGCTCATGATATCCTGAACAATGAATGAATGCCCGACCGAGTAAGGGAGCAGCATGGACTCTTTGCCGGTGAGGATGAATCCGCGAACTCCGTTCTCCATGTCCACGATGCGCCGCTGCAACCGCTCCGCAGTCAGCAATACCTCGCGTTTTTCGCTGACCTTGGCCGCAGTCTCGAGCAATCGGCGCGTCGTCATGAAACTCGTCAGCGCGATCAGCCCCAGCATGAAAAGCGTGAATCCCGCCCCGAGGATGACCTTCCGCGAGATGGATAGCTTTTCGGGAGCGTTGTTCGATTGTTCGGGCATCTGCGAGAATTGGCGGAGGGAGTAGGATTCGAACCCACGGGGCCTTTCGGCCCGCCGGTTTTCAAGACCAGTGCAATAGACCACTCTGCCATCCCTCCAGCGTGGACCCACTCATACCGCACTCTCCGTCCTTCGCAAGCGAACAGTCAAAAAACCGCACTTTTCCCCTCGCAGACGCCGGTTTCAGTGGCACCATATCCCCGTATGAAAGCGCTCATTCTTCTCGCCATCCTCCTCACCACCAGTCTCTTTGCCGCCGAAAAACCAAAGGTCGCCAAGAATAAACTCACAGCCATTCAGGGCATCGGCGAAGCCACCGAAAAGAAACTCACCGAAGCAGGCGTCACCAGCACCGACGACCTGCTGGAGAAAGCCGCAACTGTAAAAAGCCGGGATGAACTCGCAGCGAAAACCGGCCTCACCGCAGCGCAGATCCTGAAGTTCGCAAACTACGCCGACCTCTTCCGCATCAAAGGCGTCGCCGGACAAAACGCCGAGCTGCTGGAGGCCGCAGGTGTGGACAGCGTGGCCGAACTCGCGCAACGCAATGCCGCAAATCTCACCGCCAAACTCAAGGAAGTGAACGACGAGAAAAAACTCGCCGGACAGGCGCCGAGCGAGAAAGTCGTGGCGGGATGGATCGAAGCCGCCAAAGCGCTGCCCAAAAAAGTCACCCACTGAAAAGGCACCTCATCAAAGCCTCGACGACAGTTTTTCCTTTTTCCAGACGCGGAACTGCGGCTCAGTGCGCACTCATCGATGCCAAGGAAAACTGCTGACGCCGCCAAAGAACAACCACCTCGCCCAATCGGCGTTTTCGATTCGGGAGTCGGCGGACTCACCGTCGTGGCGGAATTGCGCAAGCTCCTGCCCAACGAGAGCATTTTCTACATCGGCGACACGGCTCGCGTGCCCTACGGCGGGAAGAGTCAGACGACCATCGAGCGCTACAGCCAGGAGCTCGCCGGCCTCCTGCTCGCCGAGCGCGCAAAGCTCATCGTCGTTGCGTGCAACACAGCAAGCGCGCTGGCAGTGCAGTCGCTGGAGGAAACCCTGCGCGTGCCGGTCATCGGCGTCATCCGGCCCGGTGCGGAAGCCGCAGTGAAGGCCACGAGGAATGGGAAAGTCGGCGTCATCGGCACCCGGGCGACGGTTTTCTCAAAGGCCTACGAACGGGCGATCGAGGCTCTCGACGACGAAATTGAAGTCATCGCCGAACCGTGTCCCCTATTCGTTCCGCTCATCGAAGAAGGCTGGCTCGATGACGACGTGACCAACCGCGTCATCGCCCGCTATTTGGAAAAACTGCTGCGCGCGGGCGTGGATACGATTGTGCTCGGCTGCACGCACTACCCGCTTTTGCGCGCTGCGATTCAGCGTTTCGTAGGGCCGGATATTGCGCTCGTCGATTCCGCCCAAAACACCGCCATCGCAGTCCAGAAAGCACTGAAGCAACAAAAGATCGCGGCTCCGCGATCGAAGCATCCCTCGAAGCTGCAAGTCGCGCTCACCGACCCGAGCACTGCTTTTCTACGCGTCGCGGAGGAGTCGCTCGGGCTGGGCGTCGGCGAAGTGCTGCCGCGCGCAGTCCAGAAGTAGCGTGCCTTTCGCGCCACTTCGTGCCACGCTTCACTCCATGATACCCGGACCCGACATCATCATCGCATGCCCGCATTGCGACGCGCTTGCCAAGTTGCCTACATTCGACGCCGTCGATCCGACTGGCGCGCTTTCATGGACGGACGGATATCAGGAGCTCCCCGGTTGTCCGCGTCAGCCCAATGTCGTGCGCTGCCATGCGTGCTCAAAGCTCTACTGGCTCGCGGTTGCACCACAGCTCGGTTTTCTCATGCCAGGCGAAGTCGGCGAAGGGGAACGCGCAACTTGGAACGGCGTCCCGGCCGTGACATCCACGGATGAAGAGGGCTTTCTCGAAGCCATCCGTGACGGCATGGCCGCATTTCCGGAACAGGAGCTGGAGCTTCGCGTTTATGCGTGGTGGCGAGGCAACGACAAGTATCGCTATTCCAAAGAGCCCGGTCGTTTTCCGCAATCGCCGGAAGCCGTCGGAAATGCGGCACGGCTCATCGAGCTTGCAGCGGACGGCGACCACGAACTCGTGCTTTTCCGCGCAGAGGCGCTCCGCCAGCTCGGTCGATTCCAAGAGGCCAGTGATTCGCTTTGCGGACTATGCAGCGACTACGCACTGGCCCGCGAGCGCCAGCGCGAACTCATCGCCGAGCAATCCCGCGAGCTGGAAGTTCTCTTCAACGAGGAAACCCTCCACCGGATCGCAGCCGAGCAGGAAGCCGCTGAAGCCGCGCAGGGCTAGTCCTCTGCCAGTCGTCATGTGATGGCACACCAGCGTGTTTGTCGGCTGTGATTTGTGACGGGTGTGATTAAAAGTGGAACGCCCGAATCTTATAAATACCATAACTGTACTTTTTTGTACTTGTGCTTAGATTCCCGAGTCCATGAACAAAAAGG
>JAYUSJ010000010.1:0-2928 GCA_043755735.1 Verrucomicrobiaceae bacterium
GATGAAAGTGCTCATGGCGCTCGACTGGCTCGACATGCCCATCCACTACCCCGACCGCCTCGCCGCCACCGTCCTCGCCGCGCCGCCCGCGCAGACCGGGTGTCACCTCGTGGATGCCATCTACGTCCTCCACCGCGCCCTGTGCGGACACGGCGGCGAGTTCAAAGCCGACGCCGCCACTGTGGCGTTTTGCAAAAACGTCGCCGCCCAATTTGCCGCGCACGCCAACGAAGACGGCGGCTTCTCCTTCTACGCCCGCAAAGCGCAGACAAACTACTACGGCGTCCCCGTCTCGCGCGGCCTGGAGGAAAGCGACGTGCAAGGCACCTGCCTGCTCGTCTGGGCGCTCGCGATGATGGCGCAGATGTGCGGCATCGACGCGGGGTGGAAGACCATGCGGCCTTGAGAACCAACGTCTTGCCCAAACACGCCATCCCAAATACACTCACCACATGACTGCGACACTCACACGATCACAAAACCGTGCGGACACCGGCCCAAAGCGAATGCGCTGCACCGTGCGCGACTTTTACCGCATGGGCGAGGCTGGAATCTTCCACCCCGAGCGCCGCTACGAGCTGCTCGATGGCGACATCATCCTTATGCAACCCATCGGAGAATCTCACGCTGACAGCCATGATTGGCTCAACGAAGCACTCATCACTCGACTCCACGGCCAATACCGCGTCCGCGCTCAAAACCCTATCCGTCTCGACAACCACTCCGAGCCCATCCCCGATTTCGCCATCCTCAAGCTCCGCAAAGAAGGCTATGGCACAGCCCACCCCGGCCCTAGCGACACCCTGCTTGTCATTGAGCTCGCCGCAACCAGCCTCGCTTACGACATCGGGAAAAAACAACGCGCCTACGCAAAAGCTGGCATCCCCGAGTATTGGGTCGTGGACCTCGCCGGGCGGCAGCTCCACGTCTTCCGCAAGCCCGCCGCTATCGGCTACGCCCAAGTGCAAGTGCTCGATGAAAACGACGAGATCGCATCCACGGCGGTGAAGGGACTGCGCTTCACCGTGCGGGAGATGGTGGGATAGCATCAAGATACCCTCTAATGATGGCTCTAATAGCCAGCATCGCCCAGCGCAAAGCCCGCACCCTCGGCCTGCGCGCCGAGTTCAAAAAAGTGGAAACCCTCTACGAAGAGCTCGACAACCTCATCCTCGCCTACAACGAAACCGAAGCCGGACGCTCCCTCATCGCCGCGTATAAATCAGCGCGCATCGTCCGCGATGCCGGCCACGGCCCGACACCGCCGCCAGCGCCAACTCCGCCCCCCGCGTAAAACAAAAGGCTGCCGGGCGATTTGACCGCGTCCCGCCTTCGCCATACTATCCAGCCATGCACGCCATCGAATTTACCACACAACTCAGCGGCACCGCCGTCTTGTCCATCCCCAGCGAGATCGTCGCCCGGTTGCCCAAGTCGGGCAACGCTCGCATCATCGTCCTCACCGACGACACTTCCGATGATGCGGAGTGGCAAGCCGGAGCGTATGCACAATTCCTCCGCGACGACTCAGCAGAGGACGCCATTTACGACAACCTGCGCTGACGCATGTTTGGCGAAGTCATCATCTGCCAGTTCCCCTTCACCTCCGGCACCGGCTCGAAAATCCGCCCCGCGCTCGTCCTCTTCGACCTCGCTCAAGACGCCATCATCTGCCGAGTCACCTCTGTGCAACGCACCGGCCCACTCGACATCACCCTTCACGACTGGCAAGCCGCCGGGCTGCTAAAGCCCTCCATCGCACGCATTGACCGTCTCGTGACCGCGGAAAAAACCATCTTCCTGCGCCGACTGGGCATCCTCAGCGCGGCAGATTTGGCAGCGGTGAGAAATGCGTGGAATGGCGGGATGAGGCTGTAAAAGAACGCATACAAATATGACATTCGACATCAGCCACCGGAATTTCAAAAATATTGTAGCAACCGCCATCGTCGCTTGGGCGCTGTGGGCACTCTTTGGGAAATGTATTATTGGATTTTGGGCAGGAGATTCGGATAGCCCCTACGAAAACGTCGGCCAATTTGGTGATTCGTTCGGTGCGCTGAATGCGCTGTTTGCAGGTATTGCTGCTGTCGGTGCGACTTTTGCGGCGACGGGGTGGCTTTTGAGTCCGCAGATTGCGCAGATGGACGCTGATTTTTTGCACTACAATCCTTTGCAAAAACCTGCGTGCATCGCGTTTGTTCGCTTGAGGGTTTTTGCAGGTGTGTGCCAGCCTCGCAGGTATGAACAAATTCGCTGAAAATGGAGACCGCAGTGAAGGCGCTTCCGCGTCGGGAGAAGCAGAAGATTTTTAAGTCGCTGGCGAAGGAGCTCGCTGAGAAGCCGGTGAAGAGAAAGCCAAGTTTGCACGACCGGATGAAGGACGGGGGTGGAATCGTGGATTCCGGGGTTACGGACCTTGCGACGAATAAAAAATACATGGAGGGCTTTGGCCGGTAAGTCCGGCAATTCTGCGGGACAGGTGCCCAGAGCCATGTTACGGATGGAGCTATGACGATTATTGCGAAAGTTCACAATCACTGCATCGAATTGCCGCCCGATGTTGTGGTGCGCGATGGCGCGGAGGTGCAGGTGACGCTGCCTGATGAGCAACCGACTAGTCTCTTTGATTCGCTCAAGGACATCATCGGCAAGGCCGAGGGGTTGCCGCCGGATTTCGCGGCGGAGCATGATCATTACATTCACGGGACGCAGAAGCGGAGCGGGCGATGATCGTTTTCGGGGATGCTCTGTATTTTTTAGCGCTGGTGAATCCGCGCGACCAACATCACGCGGCGGCGAAAGAGTTTGCTAAGGGATATACTGGTCAAATTGTGACGACGCGCTGGATTCTTGCTGAGGTTTGCGATGGTTTATCTTCTGTCCCCCATCGCGCTATCGCGACTTTGCTGACGGAGCAGATGGCGC
>JAYUSJ010000011.1:0-8663 GCA_043755735.1 Verrucomicrobiaceae bacterium
CTTCGAAGAGCAAGATTCTTGTATTGCTGACGGATGGTGATGAGACCGTAAAGACCGTGCCGCCGAATACTGCGGCGGAGGCGGCAAAGGCGGTGGGAATCAAAATTTACACAATCGCTGCGGGAACGACGGGGACGGCACCGTATCCCGTGCAGGATATGTTTGGGCGGAAGATGTACCGGCAGGTGCAGGTGTCGGTCGATGAGGGCGCGCTGCGAAAGATTGCGGAGATTGGCGGTGGGCAGTTTTTCCGCGCGACGGATACGGCGTCGCTGAACGAAATTTTCTCGCAGATCGACAAGCTGGAAAAGACGGAGGTGAAGCTGAACAAAAAGGTCGATTGGCGCGATTTCTACCAATCGTTTCTCGGGGCCGGTGTTGGGCTTGCGCTGCTTTATTGGCTGCTGAGTCAGACGATATGGAGGACGATTCCATGATTACTTTTGCGGCTCCAATCTGGCTGTGGGCGATGGGGGTTTTTCCATTTCTCGGGGCGCTGTATCTGCACGGCGAGCGGAGCCGCCGTCTCGCGCTGAACCGTCTCATTGCGGCACGGCTTCAGGCGCGTCTCGCGGGGAGTGTGAGCGTGGGGAGGCGTCGTGTGACTATCTCCCTGACGATGCTCGGGCTGGCGTTGGCGATTTTATCGATGGCGCGTCCGCAGTGGGGTTTTTCGTGGGACGAACGTAAAGAGATGGGGCGGGATGTTTTGATCGCTGTGGATACATCGCGGTCGATGCTTGCGGCGGACCTTCAGCCAAGCCGGCTGAAACGCGCAAAGCTCGCTGCGGAGGATTTGCTCACTCATTTGAAAGGGGATCGCGTGGGGGTGATTGCGTTTGCGGGGTCGTCGTTTTTGCAGGCTCCGCTGACGTCGGATTTCTCGGCGACAAAAGACACGCTTGCAGAACTCGACACGGACATCATTCCGCGCGGCGGAACGAATCTTACGGAGGCGATCGTTGCGGCGAATGATGCGTTTGGCAAAGGCGAGAGCGACCAGCGGGCGCTCATTATTTTTACCGATGGCGAGGAGTTGGAGGAGGACGCGGTGAAGGCTGCTCGGGAGCATAAAGACAAGTTCCGGATTTTCACCGTGGGTCTCGGCTCGGTGGACGGCGCGCTCATTCCCATGCCGGGTGAACGGGGAGGAACCCAATTTGTCAAAGATGAGAAAGGTGAATACGTGAAATCAAAACTGGACGAGAAACGATTACGGGAGGTTGCGGAAGCCGGTGGAGGCTTCTATGTTCATCTCCAGAACGGCCCTGCGGAGATGCGACAGATCGCGACGGAGGGCCTTGGTAAAATGAAAGAAGCCACGACCAACGAATCGCATTTTTCGAAGCGACCGACCGAGCGGTATCAGTGGCCGCTCGCTGCGGCGGTTGCTTGCTGGGTTTCTGCGATGCTTGTGGGCGAGCGGAAACGGGTGGCGGTTCTTTTGATGCTCCTGTCTGTGCAATCGGCGAATGCCGCTAGCACCGCAAATGAGGGGCAAAGCCTCTTCGCAAAGGCGGACTACGCTGGCGCGGCGAAGGTTTTTGAAGAGCAGCGTGCGAAACGGAACGCGCCGGAGATCGACTACAACCTCGGAATCAGCGCCTACAAAGCGGGCGACCTGGACAAAGCGGCGGAAGCATTAAGCAGCGCGCTTGGTGGCGGCGAACCCGCGCTGCAATCGAAGGCGGCATTTGGACTGGCCAATGCGCTGGCGCGGAGGGGCGTAAAACAGGAGTCCAAGGATGACAAAACGAGCGATTGGAAGAACGCCATCCAGCACTACGACCGGACGCTTGCTCTGAACCCGACGCACCCGGACGCCGCACATAATCGGGATTTGCTCAAAAAGCTTCTGGCGGACGAACAGAAGAAAGAGGACGAACAGAAGAAGGACGAGGACAAGAAGGACGACAAGAAAGATCAGGAAAAGAAGGATGAGGAGTCCAAGGATGGAGAGAAGAAGGACGGCGAGAAGAAAGATGAGGAGTCCAAGGATGGCGAAAAGAAAGACGGAGAGAAGAAGGATGGGGAGAAGAAAGACGGTGAGTCCAAGGACGGCGAAAAGAAGGACGGCGAAAAGAAGGACGGCGAGAAGAAAGACGGGGAGTCCAAAGACGGCGAGAAGAAGGAGAAATCCGACAAGCCCGGCGAGAAGCCCGAAAAGACTCAGGAACAAAAGGACGGCGAGAAAAAACAGGGCGAACTGAAAGCCGCGAATCCCGGCGAGAAAGGCGAGGACAAGGAACAGCAAGCCGAAGCCGCAGAAGATATGGCTGCGGCCAAAGAAGGGCGCATGACTCAAAAGAACGCAAAAGAGTTGCTCGATTCGATGCTTCGCACCGAGCGCCGCGTGCGACTGCTCGACCCTCGGCAGGAGCCCGGCATGCAAAACAAGCCCCGCCCGGAAAAGAACTGGTAGCCATGGAAGTCAGGAATTTTCTCCGCATCTTGTTGTTCATTTTTTCTCTCGCGCTTCCGGCGTGGGCCGCGCCGAAGGTAAGCGCGACGCTTTCATCTCCGTCGATCGGAGTCGGAGAGTCGGTGGATCTGGAAATCAATATCGAAGGAGACGTTCGCGCAGATGCACCGGCCCCGCCTTTGGTCGATGGGCTCGATTATCAAGGCGCGAGTCAAAGCAGCCAAATGAGTATCATCGGCACTCAGGTGACGCAGCGCTCGACGCACACCTTCAGATTTGTCGGGCGGCGGGAGGGGAAGTTTGTGATTCCTCCCGTCACCGTGACGGCTGGAGGTCAGCAGGTGAACACGGAGCCTCTCACGCTCACGGTGAAAGCCGGAGCTCCGGCGCGCGGTGCGGGCGATATTGCGTTTGCGGTGATCGAGCCATTGAAAGCTAAGGCGTTTGTCGGCGAGGACATTGGCGTGGTGATTCGCGGATACCTCGATGCCGGTGTTCGCTGGAGTGCTTTGGACAAGCCGAAATTCACGGCCGATGGATTCAATATGCGCGACATCCTCGCTGGGAAGCAGGGCGAGCAGGAACTCTCCGGGAAGCGATACGTGACCGTCGTTTACCAGACCGTGGTGACGCCTACGAAGGCAGGAAAACTCAAGCTCGGCGCGGTGAAATTGCGGGCGCAGTATTCCGGTCCGCGAGCGAACAATCGCTACGATCCGTTCCCCGGTTTTGGCCGGATGCAGGAGATGGAAATCACAGCTCCGGAGATTGAGTTCGAAGTCCTGCCACTTCCCGCTGCGGGCAAGCCCAAGGATTTTGCGGGGGCAATCGGGAACTTCACGTTTGAGGGCACGGGCTCACCTGCGAAAGTGAAGGTCGGCGAACCAATCACGATGAATCTAGTGGTGAAGGGGACAGGGAATTTTGATCGGATCACCGTCCCGCCGCTTGCCGAACCGGATGGGTGGAACGCCTACGACAGTGAGAACAGTTTCACTCCTTCGGATCAACTCGCCACCATCGGCACGAAGACTTTCAAGCTGCCGGTTTCGCCGCTTGTGGCGAAGACGACGATTCCTGTTTTTGCGTTCAGCTTTTTTGATCCGGATACCGGGAAGTATGTGACCTTGAAGAACGAGGCGACTCCGCTTGTGGTCGAGGGTGTGCCGGTGGCTTCGACTCCTTTGCCAGGCGTTTCCGCTGAGCCCGAACCGAAGCCGGAGGTCAAACCGGAGTTGCTTCCGAATCAGTCGGCGCCGGGCGCGGTGGGCAAGCTCGGTCAGACGATTGCACCGTCCTTGCTGTTTGGTGCGGTTCTGGCACCGCTGCCGATTTTGCTGGGGCTTTTGGCATGGCGTTCGCGCAAAACGGACCCTTTGGCGGAGCCTCTTGCGGCGCTCGCCAGGGAACGGGCGGAACTTGTGGCGCGCATGAAAAAGACGGAGGATCGCGCCGAGTTGTTCGAGGTCGTCGGGCGTATTTTGCAAATCGACACGGCGATTGCCCGGAGGGACCCGCGGGAGAGCTTTGACGATGCAGCAATTTTGGCCACGCGTTCGCTCGATGGAAAAGCGGACGCGGCAATCCGGGAACTTATGGCCTCGCGAACAGAACTGCTTTTTGCCGGTGGAGGGCGCGGTGAGAAGGTGGCTCCCGTGGAGCGCGATCGCGTGCTGGACGCGGTGAGCTGCTGGGAACGAAGCAGGCTGGCGAAAGTTTTCCTCGTGATGATTTTCGCGCTGTGCGGCTCGTTGCAGGCGGGCGACTTCGAGAATGCGAATACGGCGTTTGCCGAGGGGAAGTTTGAGGATGCACGCCGCGGATACGAGCGGGCGCTTTCAGAAGGTTGGCGGTCGGGCGTGCTCTATAATCTCGGCAACGCGCACTACCGGCTCGACCAGCCAGGGCGCGCCGTTCTGCACTATGAGCGGGCGGTCGCACTTTCCGGTGTGAATCCCGATGCGCAGGCGAATCTAAAGTTCGTCCGGGACCAGGCCGGCGGACGTGTTGCCGAGCCGCTCTGGTACGAAGTCGTCCTCGATGCACCTACTTCGCATGTCGGGCTCGGACTTGCCGTGGGCGTGGCATGGCTCGGCTGGCTGTGGGCGGGCGCGGCGCTGTGGCGGCGCTCGGGCGCAGCCGGGGTCGTGGGCGGGATGTTGCTGGTGGTTCTGGGTACGGCTTACGGTGCGGGGCAACTATGGCGGAATGAGCAGCGGGGTAACGACGCGATCGTCATTCAAAAATCGGACGCGCGTCGTGAGCCGGCGGATCGTGCCACCCTTGCCGAGTCGCTGGGCGCGGGATCTCGAGTCCGCATTTTATCGGAGCAGGGTGAGTGGACTTTCGCGATGTTGCCGGGGGGGCAAAAAGGTTGGTTGAAGGCGAACGCGATTGAGCGCGTCATACCTCTCAAACAACGATGAAATTGCTCATTTTGATGTGCGTCTTTGCACTGTCTGCGATTGCCGAGGACTGGCAAAAGACGCTCACGCCAGCGCCGGGAAAATTTCCAGCGCTGCGACCGCTTTCTGTCCACTACCAGTTCGGCTGGAGCGGAGTGAAGGCCGCGGAGGCGGAGGCGAAATTTTCGATTGGTAATGGACAAAACCAGCTCGATCTCACGGCGAGCACGAAGGGGTTTGCCCGGACACTTTGGAGAATGGATTCGAAGGCGATTTCCACGTGTGACTCAGCGACATTGCGGCCAATCGCGCTGAAGCAGGTCGAGGTCTATTCAAACAAGACGATGACCACCACAGTGGCGTTCAAGCCCGAAGGCCCGGAGCGGATGCGGGTGCCAAATCCGCCGGACAAGACGCTGCCAAAGCCGAAACGCTTTAAACTGGCGAGTGTTTACGATCAGCAAGGCGCTCTCCTGTTTCTCCGCAGTCAGCCGCTCAAAAACGGCGACGTTGTGCGCATGTGCGTTTTTCCAGGCAACACTCCGTATTTCGCGGAAATCGGTGTGGAGGGCCGGGAGAAACTGAAGGCCGGAGGTAAAGAATGGGACGCGATTCGATGCTCGCTGAAGCTTCGCGAAGTGAAGAAGGATTTTTCGCTCGGAACTCATAAGAAGTTCAAAAAAGCGACGGCCTGGTTGTCGGATGATCGCGATCGACTCCTGCTCAAAATTGATGCGGAGGTATTTATTGGATCGGTTTGGATCGAATTGGATCGCGTGGACTTCCCGGCCGGTAAATAACAACGGGAATGCGATGGAGTTTTATGCGGTATTTCAGGTTGTTTCTTTTCCCGATGTTGCTGGTGCTCGGGGCTTGCAGTGATCCTGAGGCGCTGGCCAGGGGGCGGGTGAAGGCTTCGAATTTGGAATCCTTGCGAAATGAATCGGGGCGCTTGAACCGTGACTATTTTGCGGTTCCCGGCCCCGAGTTTTTTACACTGAAACAGACGGCATGGCCGAAAACATTTCGCGAGCTCAAGCCGCTCCGTGTGACGCTGTATAAGGACGGCGCGGCGCTTGCATTGGGCGGGGATGCCGGCACGAATGAATGGGGCATTTTCGTTGTTCCTCACGGGCTGACCTACGCTCCTCCCACGACGCGCACGATTCGCTATCTCGCGATTGGAGACGGCGTGTTTTTTTACAGCAACATTCCGTAGTTATTTATTCCGCCAGAGGCGGATGATCAGCACCCAATCGGCGATCCGGTTGCGGAGCGGACGGTAGTTCACTTTCGCATCGCCGAGCCTGCGGCGGGATGCATCGACGACCACGATCACGAAGAAAAGGCAAACGATGACGAGCAGGGGCGGGCCGACGATGGCGATAAGGAGTCTTGCGAGTGGATGGTCGGGCATTTCGGGTTTTAGCGGGAGGCTGTGATTGCGGACGAAGTCGAGGGTTTCATTGGTTTGAGCGACTCGCGATGAAACTAGAATCGTATTCAGCGAGTTGAGAGTTGATGGACGACTGCGGTTGCGCCCAATGTCTGCTTTTACAGCATGCTTCACGTCGTTCTTATCGAGCCGGAAATTCCGCCGAACACCGGCAATATTGGTCGCCTTTGCCTCGCGACGGGGTCGCACCTGCACTTGATCAAGCCGCTCGGTTTTTCGCTGGATGATCGCGAGTTGAAGCGTGCGGGGCTGGATTACTGGAAGGATGTGAAGGTCACCGTGTGGGAAAACTTTGAGGCGATGCAGGCGGCCCAGGAGCCCGGGATGCGATTCTTTTTTCTGACGACGAAAAGCCGCCGTCCCTATTGGGATGTGCAGTTTCAGGATGGCGATGCGGTGGTCTTTGGTCGCGAAAGCAAGGGGCTTCCGGAGTCTCTTCTCGCGGCGAATGCGGACCGGTGTTTGACGATCCCGATGGTTCCGTCCTCAGTCCGCTCTTTGAACCTCTCCACGTCTGCGGGTATCGTGGTTTACGAAGTGATGCGCCAATTGGGCGGGCCAACGTGAAGATTTATTTAGTTTTGACACGCAGGCGGCTGGATTGGTGCTATCTTTAATCCGCAATGCAGAATGAACCCGAAGTCGATCCAATACAGAAACCAAGTGCCCAGCTCTCGGTGACCACGGGTGCTTTGCTGGCGACCTGGCGCACCATGCGCAGGCTCTTCATTCTTGTGATCGGGCTGACGGTTTTGCTCATCGGCGTGGCTATGGTGCTGACTCCGGGGCCGGCTATTTTGGTGATTCCGTTGGGCCTTGCCATTCTCGGGATTGAGTTCGCGTGGGCGCGGCGCTGGCTTGCAAAATTCAAGAGTTACCTGCCGAAGAAGAAGGTGGCAAAGACAGAGCCTTTGCTACCGCCTGCATCACAACTTCAGTCGGAATCTTCTCCGTCGGCGCCCCAGCCATCTTCGGAAGAAACCGGGTTAGCGGGTCCGGTAGTTGTGCAGCGCTGATGACTACTGCGCGGTTGTGGCGCGGTCTCCAGTGAAACGGATTTGTCGGGCCATAGAGCGCGACTTGCGGCCGGGAAAATGCGGCGGCCAGGTGGACGACGGCGGTGTCGCAACTGATGACGACGCGCGCCTTTTCCACGAGTGCTGCGAGAACGAGTAAATCGGGGGGGCGGACGACCGGGGCGCCGGCAATTTTTGCGACATGCTGAAGCTCGTACGCGTCGGGGCCGGTGGTGATGACTGGAGGAATGGTGCCGCCAAGCCTGGCAATGAGCTCGGTCCAGCGTTCGGGCAGCCAGTATTTCTCGGGCCGCGCGGTTCCCGGATGGAGCAGCATGTAGTCGCCGGAAATGCCGGCACTCTTCAGGATCTCCTTCGCTTTTTCCTGCGCCGAAACCGGGACGATGAGCGACGGTGCCGGATTTGCTGCGGTGATGCCGAGCGGGCGCAGCAGGTCCAGATAGTGGTCGCACGTATGGGCGAGGCGGACGGGTGAATCGACAAATTCATGGTAGGCGAGGCGGCGGAGGAAGCGCTTGCAGACCCACTGGAAAGTGATGCGTCGCGGGGTGCGGGAAAGCCAGCCCATGAATGCCGAGCGGTCGCTGCCGGTGAAGTCGAGGCACACATCCCAGTCGCGCTCGCGGATGCGCTTCCATAGCGCGCGGTTGTCGCCTTTGCGATTGTATGCGAGGCCTTCGTCCACGCCGGGCAAAGCGGGGAGGAGCGAACTGCATGGGCCGTCGGCGACGAGTGTGACCCGTGCGCCGAGGGCTTTGAGCGCGGTGAGCACGGGCGTTGTGAGGACCAGGTCGCCGATTCGTTTGAGCTGAAGCACGAGAACTCTCATTGCTTTAGCCTTTCATACGCGGAAAGCAGTCGGGTGCGGAAGTGTGCCCATGTAAATTGCTCGCAGACACGCTGGCGCCCGGCGGCTCCGAACTTCGCACAAAGCCCGCGGTCGCTATGGAGTCGCTGGATCGCGGCGGCAAGCGCGTCGGGATCGTTCGGCGGGATGATGATGCCGTTTATGCCGTCAACAACGACATCGCCTGCCTCGCGGGTGGTGATTTGCGGGATGCCGCACGCGGCGGCTTCGTAGGTGCATTTCGCGCTGCCTTCGCATTCGCTGGGGAAAATGTGGACGGCCGCGGCGCGATACTCCGCGGCTACATTTTTTACGAAACCGAGAGCTTTCACATTAGCCGGCGCGTCGCGCAGGAGCGGCGCGATTTCGTCGTGGACGGTGCCGATGAGCCGTAGTTCCGCGTCTGGCAGCGCGAGCCGTTTCCAGACTTCGAGGAGGTGATGCACTCCCTTGCGCTGAATGAGCGCGCCGACAAAAACGGCGATGAATTTTTCAG
>JAYUSJ010000012.1:0-8658 GCA_043755735.1 Verrucomicrobiaceae bacterium
CCTGGTCCTGCGGTGAATTGAGAGTTTCCCCTCAACCACCAAAGCGGTTGCCGTGGCATCGTCGGGCCAGTAACCCTCCGCCACTCTCGATAAGAGCAAGTGAACGAATAGTGAGCACGGGCGGAGGCGTCAAATGGAATTTCCTGCCAACCGAAAGAAGCGGCGATTTATCGGAAAGCAGATCTAGGCAAGCAACCTGCTTAACAAGGCTTGTGAACTTTGAAACACATCAATAACGTGAGCTCGCGAAGCAAGATAATCCCAGCCCAAAATGACGACCACCTCATTCGCTGTAAAACTGGCGACCTGCCGCCCTTCCCAGCGGCTGGAAGGCCTCGTACGCATGAAAAGGAGGGTTTGCTGATGTTGTCGATCGGGCAGGCGAAGATCTCCTTTTGGGGCGTCCGCGGCAGCATCCCCACACCGGGGCAGGATACGGTGGGTGTCGGCGGAAACACCTCGTGCGTCGAGGTTCGGGCCGATGGTGAACACATCATTTTTGATGCGGGAAGCGGACTCCGTCCGCTCGGACGGGCGCTGGTAAAGGAATTTGGAACGCGCCCGCTGAAGACGACCGTTCTCATCACCCACACGCATTGGGATCACATTCAAGGATTCCCGTTTTTTGTGCCGGCATACGACCCGGCGAATAGCGTGCGAATCCTGGGCTACGAGGGCGCGCGGAATGATTTACAGGCGACGTTGGCGGGACAAATGGAAAGTCCCTACTTCCCGATCGCACTGGCGCAAATGCCGGGAAACATCGTCATCGAAGAGCTGAAATCTCTCGATTTCAAAATTGGTCCGATCGTTGGACGCACGTGCCACGTAAACCATCCCGGCGTTTGCGTGGGATATCGTCTCAACACGAGCGCAGGGAGCATTTGCTACATTCCGGACCACGAATCCGGTCCGGAAAGCAAAACCGGCCCGGCTTCGATCGAAGGTGCAATGGAGCAATCCGTGATAGACTTCATCCGCGATGCCGATGTGGTGATCATGGACGCGCAATACACCGCCGAGGAATACAAAAAACACGTCGGCTGGGGGCACGGATGCCTGGATGATGTCGTGCGCGTCGCCCTCAAGAGCAACGTGAAGCAGCTCTTCCTTTTCCACCATGACCCCGCTCATGATGACGAATTCCTCGCCGAAATGCTGGCTCATGCGCAATCGCTCGCAACCGGCACATCGCTACGCGTAGGACTGGCGCGCGAGGGTGAATCCGTAGTTCTCGCACCGGTAAAGAAATAGAGTCCGATTTCCCCCGCTTGCAGCGGCGCGGTTTCTCTGCTGCATTGCGCCCCCTTTCGCAAACTCAACATCATGCCTGCACCTCGAAACCAAAAGAAAAACGTCGGCGTCATCGGCCTCGGCATCATCGGCACTCGGGTCGCCGCCGGCTTGCGCCACGCGGGCTTCCAATCCTTTGTCTGGAACCGTTCCCCGAAATCAGTGCCCAATTTTCTCGGTTCGCCTGCGGAAGTCGCGGAGCTTTGCGAGGTGATCCAGCTTTTCGTCGCGGATGGCGCGGCGGTCATGGACACAATCGACGCGCTTCGCCCGGCACTGACTCCTCAGCACATCATCGTTTGCAACGCCACCATCGGGCTCGACGCTACGCTTGATGCCGCGAAGAAAGTCCGGCAACTCGGCGCGTCGTTCCTCGACGCACCGTTCACCGGCAGCAAAGGGGCCGCGGAAAAGCGGCAGCTCGTTTACTACGTCGGCGGTGAAGAGCAGGTTTTCTTGCGAGCCAAATCCGCGCTGGAGGCCACGAGCAAAGCCGTTCTCCGCGTCGGCGAAGTCGGACAGGCAGCCGTCATCAAAGTCGTCACCAACCTCATCAGCGCCACCACCGCCCAGACCCTCGCCGAGGCTCTGGCAATCGTGACCCGCGCCGGCATCCAGCCGGAAGCGCTGATGCAAGCCATCGAACTCAACGCGATGCGCAGCGGCGTGACGGATCTCAAGCTTCCAAAAATGATCAGCAGCGACTACGAGCCGCATTTTTCCGTGAAGCACATGTTCAAGGACGTGAAACTCGGCGTCCATCTCGCGAACAAACTCGACCTCGAAGTCCCGGCAACAAGCTGCGTCGCGGGCGTTCTTTACAGCGCCATTGCACGCGGTTGGGGAGACCTCGACTATGCGGCGCTCTCGAAGACTTACGAATCCCCTGCCCCGCCCGCGACCAAAAAACCGTGAGCCTCTGCGATGAATACGCGGCGGTAAAAAAGAACGGCGGCATCATCGATCTCGCCGATCGCGTGAAGCTTTCGTTCACCGGCAACGACCGCATTCGTTACCTGAACGGCCAACTCACAGCGAAGCTTACTGGAGCCAACGGTGTGCAACCCGCGTGCGTCACCACGGCAAAAGGCAAACTGTGTGCGGATGTCTTTGTCGGCGCCTGGCCAGCCGCGGCAATTGTGGACGCCGACGCCTCGGTCGAGGAAACGCTTCAGGCCCGGCTGGAAAAATATATCGTCGCGGACGATGTCGTGATCGAAGACATCACCGAACGGGCTGCGCTCATTCATTGCATCGGCATTGAACGATCGGAGCTCGAAAATCTCATTGGACTCCAGACCGCGTTTCCCGTGAACCGCCTTGGCACGCCCGGCGCAGACTTCGTCATTCCGCAGCGCGAGAACCTCGCGCCCATTTGGGAAAAGCTCACCGCCCGACTTCCCATCATCTCCGCAGAACTCGCCGAGCTTCTCCGAATCGAAGCCGGCATCCCGCGCTGGGGATTCGAGCTCGACGAAAACACTCTTCCCGCAGAAGCCGGCCTGGACCGCACGCATGTCGATTTCCACAAAGGCTGCTACATCGGCCAGGAAGTCATCAGCCGCGTAAAGAGCGTCGGACACGTGAACCGCAGTCTCTGCGGCTTCGTGTCACAAAATGGAGAGCCGCTTCCACCGAAAGCGCGAATCTTCAGCCCGGAATCAGCCGACAAAGATTGCGGAATCATCACCAGCAGCGCCTTTTCGATCGGCCTGAAACGGCCCATTGCATTAGGATTTCTCCGGCGCGGAGCTCCGGAATCCGAGCTTCATGCCGCCAGCGAGGGAATGCGAGATAGAGCCGTTCCGATTCTCGTGCACCCGCTCCCGTTTGTCCGATAGGACCTCGGAAAAGACAAAAGCCTGATACCCTTTTACAGAGCATCAGGCTTTGGCTGAATTTTATGAGACTCGAGGTTTACAGTCCCTTGCAGAACTCTTCGAACCGGTCGAGGCCCTTGTTGATGATGTCGAGGCTGGTTGCGTAGCTCAGGCGCACGGTGCGGTCATCGCCGAATGCGATACCGGGAACCACTGCGACGTGATGCTTGCTAAGCAAACGATCCGCGAAGTTCGTCGAGTTCAACCCGAAGCCGCTGATGTTCGCGAGGACATAGAATGCGCCCCGCGGTGCGACGAGCGTGATCTTCGCGATCTTCGAAAGACGGTCCACCATGTATTGGCGGCGGATATCGAACTCCGAACGCATGTCTTCGACCGGTGTCTGGTCGCCCGTGAGTGCAGCCAGCGCGCCCTTTTGGGCGAAGCTTGTGCAGCCGCTCGTGCTGTGGCTCTGGATCGCATCAATCGCCTTTGCGATATGCTCGGGAGCGCCGAGGTAGCCGAGACGCCAGCCGGTCATCGCGTAGGCTTTGCTGAAGCCATTCACGGTGATTGTCAGATTGTAGAGCTCTTTGCTGAGGCTCGCGATGGAGACGTGCTTGACGTCATCATACGTCAGCTTCTCGTAGATTTCATCGCTCAGGATGAGGATGTCCTCGCCCGCTGCGACTTCGCCGATTTCTTCGAGCTCTTCCTTGGTGTAAACTGCGCCGGTCGGGTTGCCGGGGCTGTTCAAAATGACCATCTTCGTGCGCGGGGACATCGCATCTTGAAACTCATCCGCAGTCATCTTCCAGCCGTTCTCTTCGGAAGTCTGGACGATGATCGGCTCGCCGCCTGCGATGCGGACCATCTCAGGATAGCTCAGCCAGTAAGGAGCGGGAATGATCACTTCGTCGCCTTCGCCGACGCAGGCGAGGATAGCGTTCAAGCACGAGTGCTTGGCACCGTTGCTGACGATGATTTGGCTCGCGGGGTAATCGACGTTGTTGTCGGCCTTGAACTTCGCGCTGATGGCCTGGCGAAGTTCCGGGATACCGGCGCTCGGCGTGTATTTTGTCATGCCGGCATTGATTGCAGCGATGCAGGCCTGCTTGATGTGGTCCGGCGTATCGAAATCCGGCTCTCCCGCGGCGAAGCTGCAAACGTCAATGCCTTCGGCTTTCATAGCCTTGGCTTTGCTGTCGATTCCGAGCGTGAGAGATGGCGATAGGATGGTAGAGCGGTGTGCGAGAGACATGCGTAGTTGGTGTTGTAAAATTGGTTACTTCTTTGCGTACCACGCTTCGATGAGCGTGCGGAAATTGTTTTCGTTGATCTGGATGATGCCGGTTTCGCGGACTGCGTTTTCGGCGGCGTCGCTGGCGTGCGCGGCGTTGACCATGATGCTCTGGCCATACTCGCGGCGAATCGTGCCGTGTGGTGCCTTCGATGGATCGGTCGGCCCGAGGACCTCGCGGATTTTCGCCACGGCATCGACGCCTTGATAAATGATCGCCACGATCTTCGCCGTGCCGGGAGCATTGCGAAGGTCCGCCGGGCATGTGCTCGGACGGCGTCCGCTCATGAACTCGACGATGTCTTCCCAGTTCTCGCGTCCCGTGATTGGGCCGAGCAAATCACCGAGCGCTTTTTCTTGGTCGGGCGTGAAGGTGATTTCGAACTTTGGCTCCAAAGCCTGCTTCGCGATGCTTGCGGCTCGTCCGCGCAGCTTGTCCTGAAGGACTGCGAGCACCGGTCCGTAAAACTCCTCGGCCTGCGCGCAGCTCATGTGATGCACCTTCATCCCGATGATGTAGAGGCCCGTGCGGCTGAACAGGTCGATCACTCCACCTGGACGCGCATTTGGAAACTGGAAGTTGTCCGGCTTGATAAGCACGAGCGTCTTTTCGACATTCCCGCCTTTTGGAAACTCGATGGCTGCGTCCATCACGCCGCCCTCTTTGTCCGAATACTCGGCAAAAAGCTGCAAATCCCGCTCGGCGCTCGCCGCATCCGGCGGGGCCAGGACGCCCGGCTCGAAGTAGGTCACATTCCCCTGCGCGTCCGTGATGTAATCGCCGTATGTGTCGCGAATGGTCTCACCTGCGGTACGCTCATTCAGGATGTGCCCGACGGATTCCTTGATCTTCTTCACCGCATCTTCACCGCGGAAAACGAGTATGATAATCCGCGGCTTCGTCGCTGCCCCGTCACCAGAAAGGTGCGACAGCACATACTTCTGAATCAGCTCCTGGGCGGCCCTATGACTGAGATCGCTGTCGGTCACCTGACCGGCGGCAAACTTCTTCGTGAGTTCACCACCCGGCGTGAAGACACGCGCTGCGACGAGGTCGAGACCCGTGCGGGAAATCAGGCGCGAAATGATGCCACCCGTGCGGCTCTTGCGCATGGTGTAAGGTGTTAAAAGGACGTAGGAAAGTTCAGTGGCCATAGTAGGCTAAAAAACCCCCGTTGTGCGCTGAAAATCAGCATACAACGTGGGTTGTGCGGTTTTTCGGTTAAAGGTTTGAATCAGCTAGTGGGCGATGAACCTAGATGGCCGGAAAAAATGCGTCAACGCGAATTTCAAGCGGACTCATTAACTCCCCGTAACCCTCTTGCAATCAGCTACCGCACGTTCATCCAGAGCGTACTCGCACCGTGCATCGGCGGGAAATCGGGCAGTGTGCCGGGGCGAATATACGCCGCAGTGCGCCGGTTCAGCTTGGCGCAAAAGCGGGCGTTTCGCTCCAGTGTTGCTGGGTCGAGCCGGGCACAGTTCGTCGAAAGAAGAATCGCGCATTTCGGCATGGTGAGCTCCAGCGCAGCATTGATGAGATCCTCAAAATGCTGCTCCACCTGCCACCGACGCCCTTTGTTTCCGCGAGAAAACGTCGGCGGGTCGAGGATGATCGCATCGAACTTTTCCCCGCGCTTCGCGAGCCGCGGCAAAACGTCGAGGACGTCATCGGCGATGAACCGGTGTTTTTCTTCGGAGATTCCATTCAGTGCAAAGTTCTCGCGGCCACGATCCAGCGATTTTTTGGAAAGATCGATGCTGAGCGTTTCCGCCCCGCACTGCGCCGCGACGACACTAAAGCTGCATGTGTAAGCAAACAAGTTGAGCACCCGTGTGGGGTTGACCGACCGCAAAAGGACGCGGTTTGCCCGCTGATCGATGAAAAGCCCGTGGCTGTAGCCGGCCGCAAAATCGAGGCCATACTTCGTGTGCGCCTCCGTGACCACCGCCGTCATCGGCAACGTCGCATCGCCCGAACGCAAGGTCGGCGCGATACGCTCATCGCTCTTGATCGGCAAAAAACGAGCAAACACCCGCGCGGCCCGCCAGCCGGAATCAGCGCTCCAGTTCTCCAGCCCGTGCGTGAATTCCTCCAGCGAAGCATCGTCTTTATAGGAGATCATCGCATCGTCTCCGAGCCGCTCCACCCAGCCGCCAGGGCCGGATGCGAGACGATGTGCGGTGGTCCCCGCGGCTTCGAATGCGATGCGTTGAGCAGGCTTCAGCCATGAGGTAAAATGATGGAATGGACGATTTGGTAACTGTGACTTCACGAGGAAAAGCCTGAGAACTGATTGCCAGCCCGCTCCGAATCAACTAGTTTCGCAGGCCGTTACTGAAAAAACGTCACACTTCTATGCGCCGCACATTTGCTATTATTTGCCTGCTCGCCGGTTTTGCCACCGCGCCACTCGTTCCTGCACGGGCACAGGACGCCACTGCTCAAAGCCAGTTCGTTGACGCATTTCTCACCGCTCGCAAGGGTGACGAGGACGAGAAAAACGGGAACCTCAAAGGCGCAATTGCGAACTTCAAAACGGCGGCCAATCTGCTCACCCGCGTCAAACAGACGTGGCCAAGCTGGCAGCCCGACATTGTCGAGTATCGCCTCAAACGCACCATGGAGTCCATCGAGCGCATTCAAGGACAGATGGGCGGAACAGGCGCGAGCGTCCTCCCGCCGCTCGATCCGGGCGCCGAAAAACCACTGGATCCGCTCCCGCCGGAAGCCGGTAATGAAATCGCACTTCCTCCAATCGAGACCCTCCCGCCAGTCGGCAAGCCTACGAAAACCATCAAGGGACCGAAGGTCCAGCCGGGACCAGCAGTCAGCACAGGCGACGGAATCGACATGATTCGAAACCGGATCAATCAACTCGAAGAAAACCTCCAAAACGCGAACGACGAATTGACCTCGGAGCGCGAGAAAAACAAGCAGCTCGAAAAGGATCTCGAAGCCGCCGCGACCGCCCGAAAGACCGCAGAGGTCGCGCAGAAAAAAGCGCAGGACCTCGCCGATATTTACCAGAAGAGCATGCTGGAGATCAAAAACTCCGGCGAGAAAAACGGAACGCGAGCGAAGGAAATGGAGACGCAGCTTGCAGAGGCGAACAAAAAGGTCGCAGCGATGCAGACCGAGCTCGCAGCAGCCAACGAGCGCGAAGAGCAGCTCAATGCCCGCGCCAGAGCCCTCGCGACAAAAGCGCAGGAAGCCGGCGAACTGCCAGGCAAAATCAAGAACCTCGAGAACGTCATCGCAGAAGAGAAGAAAAAGAATGATGGATTGGTCGCAAAGGTCAGCACCCTCACCAAGGAACGCGACGACGCACGCTCGGAAATCACCAAGCTCAAAGAACTCAACAAACAGACCGACAAACTCATCGCCGACAACTCGTCGCTCATGAAAAAACTGGGCGACGCAGAGCGGCAGATCCTCACTTTCAAGTCCGACTCCGTGGACAAGGAACAGGCCATCGCAAACCTCCAAAAACAGGTCGCCGAATCGCAAAAAGCCCTCGCTGTTTCAAACGAGAAGAGCACCACCCTCACAACAGAAGTCGCCGATTTGCAAAAGAAAGTAGGCGATTACTCGAAGCAGATTCAGCAGTTCAAGGCAGACAAGACCGCCAGCACGGAAGAGCAGAAGCGGATGACCGATGAGAACCGTCTCCTCCAGGGGATCGTCATGCGCGTCCTGCAAGAAGACGCGAACCGTGCGCAGCGGAAGAAGATGATCCAAAAGGAAATGGATAAGCTCCACATCCAGTCGGATGTCCTTCTGAAACAAATCGGCTTCCTCACACAGCCCGTCGTCACGCTCCGTCCCGAAGAAAGGAAGCTGTTCAAAAAACCCGAGCTCATCGTGCAGGACCCGAATATGCTCGTCGCAGTCCTTCAGTCCGCCCCTCCGGAAACCACACCGCCTCCCGCTCCGGACCAGCCGCCAGTCGAGACCACGCCACCGCCGACGGAAAACCCACCGCCAAAGGTCGAACCAAAGGTCGAGCCAAAAGAAGAACCGAAAACAGAGCCTAAAGTAGAACCAAAGGTCGAGCCCAAGGCGGAGCCAAAAACGGAGCCGAAGCCCGCTGATATGGCCAAGTTGACAAACCCTTCGACCAAGATCGATGACCTTCCAAAACGAGACAAAGAGCCCACGGAAATGAAGACCGAGCCGATCAAGCCCGAGAACGGCAAGAACGGCAATTCGAACGCCGTGCAGACGTCGGCTGTGCCGAATCT
>JAYUSJ010000013.1:0-8631 GCA_043755735.1 Verrucomicrobiaceae bacterium
ATTTTCAGCCCCCGCGCCAGCGTTAATTGTTCCCCACTGAATCCGGCTCCAGTTCATCAACGCCGTTCTCTGTTGCCCACACAGAACAGCGGGGAGCCCGCAATTCGTGGAGCCTCTCACGAAAGCGCGCGGCGTGTGGATCGACGGTGGGCGGCAATGGAGACTTGCCGACGCCTACCTCGGCACCCGTGTCGTAGTAGAATTAAAAGCACTCCTCGCCCGCGGCGGCATCATCGGCGGCAGCAGCGCGGGCGCAACCATCCAAGGCAGCACCATGGTCCGCGGCGCACCGGAAGGAAACCACATCATGCTCGCGAAAGGCCGCGAGGAAGGATTTGGCTTTTTAAAAAACACCGCCATCGACCAACACGTCATCGCCCGCGGTCGTCTGGACGACATGCTCGGCGTGATAGTTGTTCAGCCGCACATCCTCGGCATCGGCATCGACGAAGGCACCGCAATCGTGGTCACCGGCGACCGGGCAAAAGTGATCGGCGCGAGCAAAATCGCCGTTTACGACATCGCTTATCGGGCAGGAGAAGACGGCAAACGATACTTCCTCCTCAGCCCCGGCGAGACACTCGATCTCGCGACTCGGCGGAAGGCGCTTTAGTTACGGGAAGAGTTACTTGTTGAGGGCCCGATCGAGATGGAACATTACAACGCTCATCGCTACAAAGATGCACAGCAACGTTCCGTAAAAACGGCCTGCCACGCGCCACCGGTGCAGCGCATCCGAGGACCAGTAGCCATTTCTTTGTCCGGCCCAAAACTGCCAAAACCCGAGGGTGAAGAACGTGAGATTTGCCACAAGAAGCACGAAAAGTTGGAGCTCCTTGAACTGGGTTCCATTGGTTTCGCCAAGCACTGAGACAATTCCAATTTGACCGATCAGTGAAGCAACGCATCCAAGTGTCGCCTCGGTCACCGAAATTGCTCGCGACACGCCAAGAGCGATAAACGGCCCTGTCGGGAATAGAAGAAACGCGACGACCCATGCGCCTTGCGGAACAGGCCTGAGTTTAGCCGGCGCGTCCATGGATATGCCCGATTCGAAGCCGATTTACATGAAGCCCTTCGCCCGCAGCTTCTGCATGGCGTTGCGCTCGTGATGATCCTGGGCGCGGCCTGCGCGCTCACTGGTCTTGGTATTCGCGAGTTCTTCGATGATTCCATCGATCGTATCCGCTTCACTCTCCACGGGACCGGAAATCGGCCAGCAGCCGAGGGAGCGGAAGCGGTAGCGGTTTCCGTCCTTGGCCTGTCGCGCAAAATACATCTGCGGAATCGGGATTCCTTCGCGCTGGATGTAGAGCCAGATGTCGCGCTCGCTCCAATCGAGCAGCGCCTGCACCCGCACATGTTCGCCGGGATTGCAGCTTGTCGTGAACTGGTTCCAAAACTCCGGCGGCTGATCTTTGTAGTCCCATTCGAAGTCCTTCGTGCGCGGGGAAAAGTAGCGTTCTTTAGCGCGGGTCGGGTCCTCATCACGACGAATGCCGGTGATGAGCGCGTCCCATTTATACTCCGCCATCACCTGCTGAAGCGCCGCGGTTTTCAACTCGTGCGTCACAGTCACCGGGTCGGCCGTCTCGTAGCCAATCGGTCCACGCTCTTTATAGTCGCCGGTTCCAGCGCGGGCGTCCTCATTGATTTTCACGATGAGGTTCAGGTTGTGATACTCGACCGCCCAATTGCGGTATGCGATCATCTCAGGAAACTCGTACGTCGTATCGATGTGCAAAAGCGGATACGGGATGTGCCCGCCAAACGCTTTCCGCGAGAGCCAGATGAGGACGTTTGAGTCCTTGCCCATGCTCCACGGCATGCAGATGTTTTTGAAATGGTGATACGCCTCCCGGATGATATACACGCTCTGCGCTTCGAGGGCATCGAGGTGATCGGCGTCGTCGCGTGAGACCCGTTCAGGGAAAAAAACGGGCGGCTTGCTAGGCTCGGGCGCTGGATAAAGCTTGCTGTATGCAGGATGGTCGCGGAAATCGAGATTCACGGTGTTTGGTAAAAGAGGAGCGGAGAAAAGCAGGATTCCACGGATTGTCTATCGGAAAAATAGACATTTCCAAAAAACTCCCGGTTTTCTCTGTTGGCTAGGTCGCAAAAGCCTTGCAGAGGTTCTGCGCAATCTTCACGAAACGCTCCTCCTGAATGCTCAACCGCCGCGACTGCCAGTGGAGCACCCCCCACCGTCTTTTCAGTTTCCGTTTTCCCAGCGGAAGCGCCACAAGAGCCCCCGCAGCCGTCTCATCGGCCACCGTCCACGGTGCCAGAATGCTCACGCCGATATCGAGTTTCACCATCTCCTTGATCGCGCTGATGCTCCCCATCTCGATGGCCGTGCGCAGGACGATTTCCTCCTCCCGGAAGTAGTCATCGATCATCTCGCCCGTGTAGCTTTTCCGCGTGTAGAGGATGTAGTTTTGCATCGCGACTTCCTCCCGCACCGCGCGCCCGCTCGCCGCCCACGGATGCGACGGCGCCACGATAAACTGCATTTCGTCTGTAAAGAGCGGGCGAAACTCCAACGGCTCGCGACTCGGCGGCTCCAGGTTTACCGCAAGGTCAATCTTCCCCTTCCGCAGGAGCTCGATCATCTCCGGAGTATCTCCCGGCTCGATGATGATCCGGCACTTCGGGAACTCTTTTCCAAACTCCCGCAACACCGGCGGCAACACATACCGGCAAGCGGTCGCGCTCGCGCCCACACGCAGACGGCTCTGCCCCCACTTGCCGAGCTTCTCCAGCGCCGCCCGCGCATGGGCCATCTCGGACAGGATGCGCTCCGCATGCACCAGCAGGAGTTCACCGGCCTCTGTTGCAGTGACTGTTTTCCCCGTCCGATCCAAAAGGCGGCAACCCGCATCCTGCTCCAATGCCTTCATCGCATGGGAAACCGCGCTCTGCGTGAGGTGCAACTCCGAAGCGGCCTTCGTGAAGCTGCCGGTCCTCGCGAGGACGACAAATGCGCGAAGCTGACGGGTATCCAATGTTTGAGATGACATGAGCCTGTTTCATCATAATCCGGAAAATACGCCAAACCTCATTTCCATTCTTCGGCGTTATTTCGCAGCATGCGGCCGCTTTCCGGAGATACGTTCGCGTTCTTCAGTTTTCCGGCACTGGTTCTTTTTGGCCACCCGGATCGATTAACGCATGTTTTGATACGGAACCCGGTGAAGCCGGAATCTTCGCCGACGCTATTGAAATGTCCCGATCATGCTTCCGTGTCGCGACACCCCGCAACCGACGGTGCTTTTGCAAAGCAGCCGCTGCCGCTCCATGAATACCTTTCATCGTTTTTCGGAAAAACTCTCTGTATCATTATTGACCGCAAACCGGGAGTTGGCACAGGCGCGGCTAATGGGGTTCCCGACATGATCAACAACACACCATCAAACATCACCCGCCGTTCATTCCTTCGTCGTTCCACCGCAGCATCGCTCCTCGCCGGACTCCCCGCGTCGTGGAGCGGAAGCGTATATGCGAGTGATGCGCCGGAGACTGCGGACATGAAGTTTGGGATGATAGCCCTCACCGACTGTTCGAGCATCGTCGTCGCGCACGAAAAGGGGCTATTCAAAAAATACGGCATCAACTCCACCGTGGCCAAAGGAGCGAGTTGGGCCGCCATTCGCGACTCGCTGACCAATGGCGACAATCAGGCAACGCACATGCTCCTCGGAATGCCCATCGCTTCCACACTCGGACTGGCCGGCGCTCCGCAAAAGCCGATGGTCGTCCCGTGGCTGCTCAATCGCAATGGCCAGGCGATCACGCTCGCCAACAAATACAAAGGCAAAGTGAAGGACGACCCGAAGGCGCTGAAGCCATTCGCCGAAGAAGCCAAGGCTGCGGGTACTCCGCTGACATTTGCGATGACCTTCCCTCCGGGAACGCACGCAATGTGGATGCGCTATTACCTCGCGGCAGGCGGCATTCATCCCGGCGACGCCATGGGCGGAGGCGCGGATGTTTCACTCATCACCGTGCCGCCACCGCAGATGGTGGCGAATATGAAAGTGGGCAAAATGGACGGCTATTGCGTAGGCGAGCCGTGGAACGCCCGCGCGATTGCAGACGACATCGGATTCACCAGCATGACGACGCAGGCAATTTGGAAGGATCACCCGGAAAAAGTGTGCGCCTTCACCGCGGAGTTTGCCGACAAAAACCCGAAGACGGTGAAAGCCGTTCTCAAAGCACTCCACGAAGCCAGCGTGTGGCTCGACAAAATGGAGAACCGTCCCGAGCAGGCCAAAATCGTGAGCGCCGCGACTTACATCAACTGCCCCGAGGACGTAATCCTCGGACGCCTCCAAGGAAAGTATGACATGGGCGACGGACGCAAGTTCCGCGACCCAAACTACATGACCTTCAGCGACCGCAATGCAAACTACCCGCAGGCCAAATACTGCATGTGGTGGCTCTCGCAGCTCCGTCGCTGGGGCTTCACGACAGGGGCGCCCGACTACGCAGCCGTGACCAGACAAGTCATGCGGGGCGACATTTACGAAGAAGCAATGAAGGAGATCGGCGTGAAAGACCGCGTGTCCGACGACAAACCGGAGACCTTTTTCGACGGTGTAAAGTTCGACCCGAAGGCCGACATGGAAGCATTCGCGAAATCGTTTGCCATCAATTCAATCAAGGGCTGACGCCCCGCGCTCACGCGCACTCTGACTTAATTCAAGACCATGAAATCATTCAAACTAGACTACCTCATTCTGCCCATCGTGGGCATTCTCATGTGCATCGCCATTTGGGCGATCATCGCCGGAACACCGATCACAAAAACATCCGTCGATGACTTTGGCGATACTGTGACCAAAACCGTCCGCGTCGGACTCTCGGAGGATCTCCCCTCTCCCACAGAAACCTGGACCGCGAGCAAACTCTACGTCACGCAACCGCTCGCCAAGCGCGGCGAACTGGATCAGGGGATGCTTCGCTTCACATGGCTGTCGTTAAAGCTCGTCATTCAGGGATACGCGATCGCACTGCTCATCGGCACACCGATTGGGTTTCTGCTCGGGCTGTCACCTTCGTTCGCGAAGATGTTCGATCCGATCATCCAGATCCTCCGTCCCGTTTCGCCCCTCGCGTGGCTGCCCTTGGGAATGGTGCTCTTCCTGTCCGCGAAGTTCACCGTGCCCGGCCTCGGTCAATACACCGCCAGCGACCTCGCCGCGATCTTCACCATCGCTGTGTGCTCCATGTGGCCCACGGTTTTGAATACAGCCGTCGGCGTGCGCGCCGTGCCACAGGACTACTTAAACGTCGCGAAAGTGCTGAAGCTCTCGAAGACCAAGACCCTCGTGAAGGTCCTGCTGCCAGCGACGCTGCCCTACATGTTCACCGGCTTCCGGCTCTCGCTGGGAATCGCATGGCTCGTCATCGTCGCCGCAGAAATGCTCACCGGACGCCCCGGCGTAGGAGGCTTCCTGTGGCAGCAATACAATGCGCTCAGTTACTCACACATCATCCTGTGCATCCTCACCATCGGCGTCGTCGGCTACGTGCTCGACCGCTTGATGAGCGTCGTGGAAAGCCGATTCAAAACCGCATGAAGGATTTATGATTTCTCATTTCGGATTTCGGATTTTTGGGGACCCTTCGAAGTCTTGTGCATCGCAGCGAAAATCGCGGTCAACTCCCGCGCTTCCTGCAAGAGGGGCTCAATCTTCGAGGCCGGCAGCAACCCGCCCTCATGAATCAACTCCAGCCAAAGAGCGGTTTCATCCGCTTCTTCGAGAACACGCCCGACCTTGTCGATCCAGTCGGGTCTGGAACGAGCCCTGCACGCCGCGCGAAAACCCGCAGCAACACCGGTTCCGCTCCGAAGGATTTGCCCACCCAACACACGTCCCTTCGAGTTCTGCGGAAGGGCATCGGTCATCGCCATAATACGAAGAGCAAACGCCTTCGTCCGTCGCTTCAATTCATCCTGAGTCATGAAGTCATGCGTAAATCAGAAATCAAAAACCAGAAATCAGAAATTCCATGCCTTTTCTAGAACTCAAAAACGTCAGCAAAAGCTACGGCTCTGGCGACAAACGGACCGAAGTATTGCGCGATGTGAATCTATCCATCGAGGAGGGCGAGTTTGTCGCAATCGTCGGATACTCCGGCGCGGGAAAGACGACTCTCATCTCGATGATCGCCGGTCTTCTCAAGCCCGATACAGGCACGGTGAAACTTCGCGGTGAACTCATCACGGAGCCGAGTCCGGAACGCGGAATGGTCTTTCAGAACTATTCCCTACTACCGTGGCTCACGGTCGCGGAAAACGTCGCGCTCGCTGTGGACCAAGTATTCCCGGAATGGCCTGCGGATCAGCGCCGCGCGCAGGTGGACAAGTATCTCGCGATGGTGAATCTCACACCCGCCCGCGCCAAGCTTCCGCGCGAACTCTCGGGCGGAATGCGGCAGCGCGTCAGCGTGGCCCGCGCTCTAGCTGCGGAGCCGAAAATCCTCCTGCTCGACGAACCGCTCGGCGCTCTCGATGCGCTGACTCGTGCGACGTTGCAGGATGAAATCGTTCGCATTTGGGAACAGGACCGGCGGACGATCGTGCTCATCACAAACGACGTCGATGAGGGCATCATGACTGCGGCGCGGATCATCCCGCTCAGCGCGGGTCCGGGCGCCACACTCGGACCGAGTGTGGAGGTCGATATCGCGAGGCCGCGGGACCGCAAAACACTCAACAGCAATCCGGATTTCAAGCGGGTCCGCAAACAGGTGATATCCTATTTGCTCGGACCCGGCGGACGGCAAAAGACCGTGGTGAAGCGCAAGCTCACCCTTCCGGATCTTCTCCCGGAAGACCTCAATCAGCCGCGCACGCTCTTCGGCGCAAAGCGGCAGCCCCGCCGTCGGGGCGAAGAGAAACTGGAGTCCCTCGAAATCGCATAATCCTTTAAAGACCAATGAACGAACTCATCGCAATGGCGGCACCAAAAGTCCGCCGGAATTATCTCGAGCTCAGTCAGCTCAACAAAACCTACCAGTCCCCGAAAGGCTCAGCAGTCATCGTCAATGACTTCAACCTCGACATCGCCGAGGGCGAATTCGTCACGCTCATCGGCCACAGCGGCTGCGGCAAAAGCACCGTCCTCTCGATGGTCGCGGGGCTCACCGATGCGACAGCCGGCGGCCTCGTGCTCGCAGGCAAGGAACTCACCGGCCCCGGCCCCGACCGCGGCGTCGTCTTTCAATCGCCCAGCTTGCTCCCGTGGCTCACAGCGAGGGAAAATGTCATGCTCGGAGTGGATCAGGTATTCTACACCGCGACGAAAAGCGAACGGCTCCAAATCGCCGAGTATTACCTCAGCGTCGTCGGCCTTGTGGACGCCATGGACAAGCGACCCGCCGAGCTCTCGCAAGGAATGCGCCAGCGTGTCGGCATCGCGCGTGCATTCGCGCTCTCACCGAAGATGCTCCTGCTCGACGAGCCGTTCGGCATGCTGGACTCGCTCACGCGTTATGAACTCCAGGCCGTGCTGCTGGACCTTTGGCGGCGTCAGCGCACCACCGCGCTGATGGTCACGCATGACGTCGATGAGGCGCTCTACCTGTCCGATCGGATCGTCTGCATGACGGACGGTCCCGAGGCCGAGGTCGGCGACATCGTCGAAGTCCCATTCCCGCGTCCCCGGGATCGCGTCGCGGTGATGGAGCATCCGGAATACTACCGGCTCCGCGAAAGGCTCATCGAGTTTCTCGAAATCCACGCACACCACAAGCGGCGCGTCGCTTTTCCGAAACCAGCCGAGCCACCATCCGAGGCAAAGGCGACCGCGGCATAGAACCCAATCAAGACCCAACAACAACCAAACAAACACATGCATAAAACCACTCGTTATTCACTCGCAGCCATCGCCGCGTTCGCCGGACTTTCCCTATCCGCGATCGCGGGTCCGCAGATACCCACCAAGCCCGCGCCTCCGACTCCGGACGCAAATCCATTATCCTTCGCAGACGGCCTCATCACCATCGACATTCAGGAACGCCTTCGTTTCGAATCGCGGGAAAACAACTTCGACTTTAATAACCCGGTCAACTCCCTCACCGACGATAGCTGGCTGCTCCAGCGCGCCCGCATCGGCATCAAGATAAAGCCAACGTCCTGGCTCACATTCTACGCGCAGGGACAGGACAGCCGCGAAATCATGAGCGACCGCGCCGACTTCCCCGGCGTGCTCGGCGCAGAGGGCGACGATTCGTTTGATCTCCGCCAAGCCTACATCGAGATCGCCGACTACGCGAAATCTCCGTGGGGGCTCAAGCTGGGGCGTCAGATTCTCAGCTTCGGCGACGAGCGCATTGTCGGCGCATTCGACTGGAACAATTTCGGCCGCACCTTCGACGCGGCGAAACTGACCTACAAGAGCGGACCCCTCACCGTGGACGCCTTTGCCGCGTCGGTCGTAGTGCCGCGCCGCTCCGGGATGAACATGAGCGATCTCTACAACGGCAACGAAACCCGCCGTGAGCAGATCTTCTCCGGTATCTACGCCAGCACGACTGCCTGGGGACCGCAGACCACAGACCTCTACGTCCTGCACCTTCATGAAGATCAACTCACCACGAGCACGAACTTCCTCACGCTCG
>JAYUSJ010000014.1:0-28598 GCA_043755735.1 Verrucomicrobiaceae bacterium
CCGCGCGGCTGCATTTTACTATCGAGATGAAAAGGCATCGTCCCTCCAGCATCGCGGCAGGAGCGGGGGGAATCAAGAGCGGGGCTGCCTTCCATTCCGTGTTTGATCAAAAGTGGGACGGTGAAGGGCTGAAAGCCCGGCAATGTAAAAGCCCAGGGTCAGCGACGAAGGATCGCAGCCCTGGGTCAGATCAAAGAAATGCGATGAGCCCTGTAGGGGCGGAATCAAACCGCGAGCCACGCGAACGATGTCGCCCCTACAGGGCTCATGGTTTTCGTGGGGTCGCAAACCCAGGCCTGCGCTCGTTCCTCGCTTTGCCTGGGCTATTACATTTGCGGACCTTCGGCCCTCCATTCCGCCGCGCTCCATTCCACTTCAACGACTAACAAGGTGAGCATAAAGAAACCCATTGCCGCAGGTCCGGCAGCCCGGTAAATTCAACCATGATCGCGCTCGAAACTATTCAGCAGTTACCTGTTCGGGAAAAGCTCTACGTCATGGAGATGCTTTGGAGCGAGCTTTGCCGGGATGAGGCTGGCGTGGAAGTTCCGCAGTGGCACAAGGATTTGCTCGATGAACGCGAGAGCCTTGCAGCATCGGGGCAGGCAGTATTCATCCCGTGGGAAGAGGCGAAGGAGCAAATCCGGCAGGCTGTGCGGTGAAGATCGAACTCCTCGACCTTGCAAGGCAAGACCTCATCGAAGGATACGCATTCTACGAGGAAAACGATGCGGGCTTGGGGGACTGGTTTCTCACCAACCTGTTCGCGGATATTGATTCGTTACTGCTCTACGCCGGACTTCATCCGACCCCGTACAAACACTTTCACCGAGCGCTATCCAAGCGGTTCCCTTTCGCAATCTTCTATACAGTGGCGGAGGATGTCATCCGCATCCACGCGGTTGTGGACTGTCGTCGCAGGCCCGCGTGGATTCGGGAGCGCTTGCGGCAGGGTTAATTCCCCGCCACTTCCGCTCTCGCCGTCATGAACCCGATGAACTCGCCGATGAAGTTCGTGATGATCATCGTCACGACGAAAAGAAAGATGCTCAAAAACGCTCGCACGCCCCTTGTTTGGAAAAGGTAGATCGGGGCGAATATCGGCCAGAGCACAAATACCAATGATGGGAAGCCGTAGCCCATCGATTCCTTTCTTCGCCGCGCATCCGCAGCCACCCAAGTCGCCAGGAGAAAGCCGAACAGCAGCCCGAAAACAATCTCGACTCGCGGCGGGATGGGGGCTGCGTGCGTCTCCCGACCAACCAGGAAGCCGTAGCAAATGGAGTAAACCCAAAAGAGCCAGGTCTCGCGAAACAGCTTGGCGATTTTCTGCAGCATCAGTTCAATGCCGACGCTAACTCCGAAATGAGCACCCGCTTCTTCGCGAGCGAAAGGGACTGCAATTGTGGGATCGTTTCCGTGACCATAAAGGGGAGGGTAATAGGAACTGCCCGCCGCGCAAGCTCCCAAACATCGACCAGCGCCGGGCTACGGGGCGATGGTGCGGACGGCGGTGAATTGGGGGGAGGCGGGGCCGTATTGCGAGCGGACGGCGTGTTTGATGCACTTCATTTTTACCCGCAGCCCCGCGTCGCCGTCGTAGGATTCTTTGCGGATGCGGCGGGCTTCGGAGAGGTCGGTCTCGGCGGTGGAAATTGTGTCGTTGAGCGCGGAAAAAGCGGCCTTCTGCGCGGAGAGTTCGGCAATCGTCAGGCCGGAACCCGTCATCGCGACATAGCCGGTGATTTTGGTTAGACGGGTGATTAGCTTTGCAAACAATTTGGCTAAATTCGAATAACTGTACTGCGGGCCGCTCCCCCGGCGTTTGGGTTTGGGCGGAACGGAACCGGCCTCGGGCGAAGGGGCGGCAGCCTTCTTCGTGGGGCGATAGCCTCGGACGGCATCGGCGGCCGCGCCAATCGCACGGGCATGTTTCTTCCATAGAAGGTTCGCCTTTACATGGTCCTTGACCCTCAGAGCCATTGCCCGCAACTCCCGTGCGTCCGCCACGCGCCCATAGCTCAAAGGAGAGAGCTCGGCTTCGGCAGTCGAGACCGCATTATTATTCATCTCAATCTCATTTATAAAAGTCTGAAACTCACTTGCGGCAAGATTTGAGGCGCTCGGGCTAAAAACGGGGACAAATAATGCAATGGCATTGTGCAATGATTGCGCTCTGGAATGTTTGTCGGCAAAAGAACGGTTTGATAACGGCATAACGAAAGGTGTTAAACAAACTAAAATATCGCACAAGGCTGTCAAGAAAGTTGTACGAAAGATGCAAAAACGCACATAGACGAAGTAATAACTTGTATCACACGTGTAAAACCAAGTACGACGTGTGTGATTTTTGACATGAAACGTGCAATATTTTGTACACCAAGTGTAAAATTCAGTATTTGTTGTGCTCTTTCTTTCATTTGCCGTGTAAGCTCTGCTAATGCAACACAAGCGTCTTTATGAGCGGATGCGCGTTCTTTTCCTAAGCGCGCGGTTTCTTTGTAAATACAGTGTGCGCCAAGCAGAGCGGGCCTGCCATCGCCCCGTCGGCCTCAAGAGAGCCATTAGTCGGTCCTCGCCGTTGTCAGTCCCCACCCTGCTCAGGAACAGGGATGACACATGGTGGGAATTCCGAATTGAGAGAGCAGCGCGCCGGACCGCGGTGCGCCTGATACCGCGAGCGAAGCGTAATAGGGCTGCGGCTTCAATCACGGATATATCGGCCTGCCGCCGCCAATTGCCTCGTCTGAAAGCTGGAATAAGATGCGGGCTTTGCGCTCTCATCATGTAATCATTCACAATATCTCATGAAAAACGTCATTCTTCTCGTCCTGCTCGTGGCCGTCGCCACTGGTGTGTATCTCCTCAAAAGCCCGGCCAAGCGGAGTGTGAAGGCCGATCCGGCTTTGAAGGAAAGGCTCACGGCGATTCAATACAACGTGACGATGGAAAACGGGACGGAGCCGCCTTTTAAGAATGAATACTGGGATAATCACGCGGCGGGGATCTATGTCAGCATCGTCTCGGGCGAGCCGCTGTTTAGCTCAAAGGATAAGTTTGATTCCGGCACGGGCTGGCCGAGTTTCACGCGGCCTATCCGGGAGGCGGCGGTGAAGGTGGCTCTCGATACATCCCACGGCATGGAGCGCGGAGAGGTCCGCTCGGTGAAGGCGGATACTCATTTGGGCCATGTGTTCGACGACGGTCCGCCGCCGACGGGGAAGCGTTATTGCATGAATTCCGCCGCGCTGAGATTTGTGCCGCAGGCGGAGCTTACGAGCGCGGGCCTCGGGGAATTCGCAGCGGGCTTCGCAACGGACGCCGCGCCGGTCGCAGGCAAGGCGGAGGAGTTGCAAAAGGCGACGTTTGCCGCCGGGTGCTTTTGGTGCGTGGAGGCGATCTACGAGAGCATCGAAGGCGTCGGCGATGTGGTTTCCGGCTATTCGGGCGGTCAATCTGCGAACCCCACCTACCGCAACCACGGCAATCACACGGAGACGGTCGAGTTTAGCTACGACCCGAAGCGGGTGAGCCTGGAGACGCTGCTGCGGGTGTTTTGGAAGTCGCACGACCCGACCAACGGCAGCGGGGTCGCGCCCGATTTCGGCCCGAGCTATCGGCCCGTTCTTTTCTACCGCACGCCGGAGGAAAAAGCGGAGATCGAACGCGTGAAGGCGCTGGTGCAAAAGGATTTTGCCAAGCCCATCGCGACGGAAATCGTCCCCTACGAGAAGTTCTGGAAGGCGGAAGACTACCATCAAAACTACGCAAAACTAAACCCGGACGATCGATACGTGCAAAACGTCAGCCTGCCGCGGGTTCGGGAGGCCCTGGAGGCGCTGAAAAAGCCGCAGTAGTTTTCCGCATGGCGGCGGGGTGAGAGGAGAGAGTTTATCGCGGCGCCAATCTCGGGGCAGCGTTGGCCAATCCGGGGCTAGCCCGAAGCGGGTGGTTCGTGAGAGCGTCCGGCCCTATGAACTCCGCCATGTGCCGCACTATGTCCACGATCTGCCTTTTTGCCGGATTGGGCTCGATTCTCCTCTCTATCTCGATCTGGTGGTTTCTCGACAGAAGCCAGCCGGACGCGCAAGCCCATGCCGAACGCTTTGGCATTTTCGTAGGTCTGTGGGCGCCGACGCTGCTGATTCTTTCGAACCGGTTCGACCGCTTTGCCGACAAGGCGCGCCCGCTCCCCGGCCAGGCCGCAGACCTGCATCACCCGCAGGATGATGAGGCGCTAAAATAGAGGCAGGAGCGAATCAGACTCGCATTCGGAAATGAAGCGGGCGGACTGAACAAAAACGGCCCCGGCACGATGGAACTCAGCGGCACCAGCACCTACACTGGCGCTACGCTCATCACCGATGGCGTCCTCACCGCAGTGCCGGAACCCGGCAGCGCTGTGATGCTCCTCGGCGGGGTCGGGATGCTCCTCGGCCTGCAACGCCGCCGCCGCAACGCATAATCCCTGCGGGCAGCAGTAAATAATTTCCGGCCTCCGGCGCACTGCGTCGGAGGCCGGTTTGTTTTTGGCGACGTAAGGTTGCGTGAAAGATTGCAGCGAATACCCGCCTTCCGCAGTAGGATGTATGACCGAATGAAAATACCTTTTGATAACACCTACGCGCGGTTGCCGGAGCGATTCTTCGCCAGGCAATCTCCGGCCGCGGTTCCGGGAGCTTCGCTCATCCGCGTAAACGATGGACTGGCCGCGCAACTCGGACTGGACGCGAAGTGGCTGCGAACACCCGAAGGCGTCGGGATGCTTTCGGGCAACTGTGTCCCGGATGGAGCCGAGCCCATTGCGCAAGCATACGCCGGGAACCAATTCGGAGGCTGGGTGCCGCAACTCGGGGACGGTCGCGCCATCCTGCTCGGCGAAGTCATCGATACGGATGGCACGCGTCGCGATATTCAGTTGAAAGGCTCGGGCCGCACTCCATTTTCGCGTGGCGGCGATGGCAGGGCCGCCCTCGGCCCCGTCCTCCGGGAATACCTCGTCAGCGAAGCGATGTTTGCGCTCGGAGTGCCGGCGACCCGCGCGCTTGCGGCGGTGAGCACGGGTGAAATGGTGCAGCGCGAAACCCTGCTGCCCGGAGCCGTTTTCACGCGCGTGGCAGCCAGCCACATCCGGGTGGGGACGTTCCAGTTTTTTGCGGCCCGCAATGATGTCGATGGGCTGCGTCTGCTCGCCGACCACGCAATCGCGCGCCATTATCCGCCCGCGGCAACCGCCGGAAATCCATACCTCGCCTTCCTGCAATCCGTCATCGCCGCGCAGGCCGATCTCGTCGTGCGCTGGATGCAACTCGGCTTCATCCATGGTGTGATGAATACCGACAATGTCGCCATCTCCGGCGAGACCATCGACTTCGGTCCGTGCGCGTTCATGGATGCCTTTCACCCGCAGTGCGTGTTCAGCGCCATCGACCGCAACGGGCGTTATGCGTGGGCGAATCAGCCCGCGATTTGCGAGTGGAACCTCACCCGACTCGCCGAGACGCTGCTCCCGCTGATCGACGAATCGGTTGAAACTGCCACGGAACTGGCCGAGGCGGCGCTCGATGAATTCGGCGCGCGCTTCCAGCAACGCTACCTCGCGGGATTCCGCGCAAAACTCGGCCTGCCGGACCTTGCCGACGGCGGTGCCGCGTTCATCAAAGCGACACTCGGCATGCTTGCGGAGCAGCACGTGGACTTCACACTATTTTTCCGCCACCTCACACGGGTCGCAGCGGGAGAGAATCCGGACGACCTTGCCGCTCTGTTCGCCAGCCGCGAGAACTGCGAGACGTGGCTCGCCACATGGCGCACCATTGCAAAACCGGCCGAGCAACTCGTTGAAATGCGCGCTGCGAACCCGGTCATTATTCCCCGCAATCACCGGGTCGAGGAAGCCATTCAACACGCGTATCAAGGCGACTTCGCGCCATTTCATCGCCTCGCCGATGCGCTTTGCGAGCCGTTCACCGAGCGCGAGGAAACCAGCGACCTCGAGCACGCGCCGCAGCCGCACGAAGTCGTCCGGCAGACCTTTTGCGGCACATAGCGCAAACGTCGTTGCTGACAGGCCGCACGGTATTTCGCAGAATCCAGACGCCATGATCCGAAAGCTCACACTTCTCACCATTCTGTTCCTGTCCATGAGCGCCGCACGCGCCGCCACCGTCTCCACCTTTGCAGGCACCGGCCGGAAAGGATTTTCGGGCGATGGCGGGCCGGCGGACAAAGCGCAGCTCAACAACGTCTTCGCCATCAATCGCGGACCGGATGGAGCGCTCTATATTTGCGACGTGGACAATCACCGCATCCGCCGTGTGGGCGCCAATGGGACAATCTCGACGTATGCCGGCAATGGTCAGCGCGGCTACAGTGGCGACGGCGGCCCGGCCACGCAGGCCGCGCTGAACGAGCCCTACGAACTCGCGTGGGACAAGGCGGGCAATCTGTTTTTCGTCGAGCGGCTCAACCACCTCGTGCGCCGCGTCGATGCAAAGACGGGCGTGATTTCGACAGTGGCCGGAAACGGAAAGACCGGCTTTTCCGGCGATGGCGGACCCGCAGCCGCAGCGCAGTTCAACCAGCCGCACAGCCTCGCATTCGATCCCGCCGGAGATCTTCTCGTGTGCGACATCATCAATCACCGCATCCGCAAGATCATGACGCAGACGGGAACGATCCAAACATGGTGCGGCACGGGCGAAAAAACGACCGCTCCCGACGGCTCCCCGATTACCGGCTCCGCCCTGAATGGCCCGCGGGCGCTTGCATTTGCGCCGGACGGAAAATGCTACCTCGCCCTGCGCGAAGGCAACGCCGTGCTCCTTCTCGACCCTAAGGCAAACACACTCAACCGCGTCGCCGGCACTGGAAAATCCGGCTTTACCGGCAACGGCGGGCCTGCGCTGGAAGCGAAGCTCGCCGGCCCGAAATGCGTCGCGCTCGATGCCGCCAGCAACGTCTATCTCGCGGACACGGAGTCGCATTCCATCCGCTATATTGATGTGAAAAAAGGCACCGTCGAAGTCCTTGTCGGCAACGGCACAAAAGGCGACGGACCTGATGGCGGCGATCCGCTGAGTTGCCAGCTTGCCCGCCCGCACGGGGTCTTCGTGGATCGCGACGGCGCCATATTTATTGGCGACAGCGAGAACCACCGCGTGCGTGTGTGGAGGAAATGACGCACCTTGCGAGGCTTCGCCGATGATGATGGAGGGGTTTTTCCTCGCTGTGCGGCGCGATTGTGGCTCAGTATATGGCCCGGCGAGAGAGCCGGATTTCGATGCCAGACTGGGCGAATAAATTTTTAGACTTCCTCTCCCAGTTTACTGGTGGTCGCAGTGGTGCGGCGGACAACATCGTTGCATTCACCATCGCCGGTTTCTTCTGGGCTGTTTTGCTGTCGATATCGATCGTCCAGCATCGGAATTCTCCACAGCCGCGGGAGGCCCTGTTGCGATGGGGGTTCGCGATCGCGCTGTGCCGCGAGCTTTTTATGCTCGGGGTAAGGATTTGCGGATCGCTGGAACTCGTGGACCGCCGGACGTTGCACATGGTCTTTCCTCCCCCGGAGCATGCATTGAGCAGCATCTCACTGGTGATCGTTGCAGCCGGGTTCATGCGGTTTCTTGTCCCCGAGAGCAGGATGTCAGGCCGTTATTGGCGGCTCGGCGTGACTTCGAGCGGACTCCTGTATCTGACGACGTTTTGGTGGTGGGGCCGCTACATTTCCAGTAATCCCACTTCGAGTTTTGGCAAGGTTTGGTGCGATTGGTTGTTCCACCTCAACTCTTCCACACTGGATGCCGTCGCCGCCATCTGGCTGGCCCGCAATTCCCGTGGATTGATTCGGAATGTGATCTGCACGGCCCTCGTGCTAATCTTCATCCGGGACTTCCTGAAGCTTCCCGACATCGCTCTGAACGAGACTTACACGAGCGTTTTCCACCCCGTCTCCCATGCACTGTATCTCATGGCGATCCCGATGTTTGGCTTCGTGTATGTGCAGGAATTGATTTTGCGGCGCGGGGCGGCGGAGTTGAAGGCTGCGGACCTTGCGGCGAATCTTGAAAAGCGGGTGGCAGAGCGCACGCGGGAGCTCGAGAAAGCCAACGAATGGAGAGCCCATGCGGAAACCGTGGAGCAGGAGCGGACAAGGCAGGCGCTCAAGATGCAGCACATTCTCTTCGATCTGGCCAAGGCCGATAAGTCGGACTTGAACATCTCATTCCGAAGCCTGCTGCGTGCTGTGAGCGGAACCCTCAAAGTCGGGCGCGTGAGTTTCTGGACCGCCTCTCCAAACATCGATTCCATTACTTGCCGGTTTCTTTACAGGGACGCGACCGGCTCGTTTGAGACCAGCCGGCTGACTCTCCGGGCGGAGACGTATCCAGCCTACTTTCGGGCGCTCCAAAAGTTGACGCAGATTGTCGCAGATGACGCGCGGACGCATGAAGATACCAGGGAGTTTGCAGAGACCTATCTCGGCCCGCTCGGGATCAGCTCAATGATGGATATTCCAGTTTGGCTGAAGGGCAATCTCGCGGGCATTCTCTGCTGCGAACATATCGGACGGGTGAGGAAGTGGTCGCAGCCGGAACTGGACTTTGCAACGGCGGTATCCGACATGCTGGCACTCGCGCTGGAGAGCGCAGACCGCAAACGTGCGGAAGACTCGCTGGCCTTGGAGCAACGCAGGCAGGCTGCGATTGTGGAACTCGAAGCGGCGATCAACCGCGAGGATGAACTACAGGGCGTGTTGGACCGAATCGCGACGACAGTCACGTCGCTGCTGCCCGCAACCGCATCCAGCGTCCTCCTTTGGGATGCGGCAACCGAGACTTTTTCCCTCAGTTCCAGCACGGTTCCCGGCCAGCCGACCCAGGCCGGAGCACAACGGGTGCGCCGCACGGGTGGCGCGTCGCGGGCGATCGTCGATACCCAGGCTCCGGTGATCACTCCCGACATCTCGAAAGACCCGTTTGGCGCAAACTCTCTTCTGGATCAATTTGGCATGCACGCATACGTGGGAGTGCCGCTGCTGGCGGATGGCAGGGCGCACGGGGTCCTCTACGCGATTGACCGCGAGGTGAGGGAATATACTCCGCAGGAGGTGGCTTTCCTCACCGCCACTGCCTCATGCGCCGCGACTGCGCTGATGAAGTTCCGGCTTTTTGAATCATTAAAGGAGACCAACGTGCGGCTGGCTGCCGAGGTGGCCGAGCGACGACGGGCCGAGGAGCGAATTACCGCCTCGCTCCGCGAAAAGGAGTCTCTGCTTCAGGAGGTTCACCACCGGGTGAAGAACAATCTCCAGATCGTATCCAGCCTGCTGAATCTGCAATCACGCGATTACACAGACCCGGCGCTCCGGACTGCATTCGCGGAGAGCCAGCAGCGCATCCGGTCGATGGCATTGATTCACGAGATGCTTTACCAAACAGAAGACCTCGCAGAAATCGACTTCGGCGCCTACCTCCGAACCCTCGTTCCCGCGCTCATTCGCAGCTATGCCACGCACAGTGGCCGCGTTTCCCACGAGATTACGGCCGATACAATATTCGTGCGAACCGAGACTGCCGTCCCTCTCGGGCTCATCGTCAACGAGCTCATCACCAACAGCCTCAAACATGCATTTCCTGACAAGCGCGCAGGCCGAATCTTCATCGAGTTCCGCCATGCGGGAGGTGCGACATTCTCACTGACGGTGCGGGATGATGGCGTGGGCCTTCCGGAGGGTTTTGCGATGGAAAAGACGACCACTCTCGGGCTTCGTATCGTGGGGATGATGGCAGGGCAGTTGTCCGCTCAACTCGAAGCGCAATCTCCGGAAGGCGCGAGTTTCACGCTGACTTTTGACATTCCAGATGCGCATCCTGCGACCACTGCTCGCGAATCATGATCAAAGCCCGCATCCTTATTGTTGAAGACGAAGCCATCCTGGCCGCGGACCTCGCGCAAGTCCTCACGGGAATCGGCCACACCGTCGTGGGCATTGCCGCGTCCGGACCCCTGGCTATGCGAATCGCAAGGGATACGAGTCCGGAATTGATCCTCATGGATATCAATATCCATGGCTCCCTCGACGGCATCGAAACAGCCCGTATTCTGAAAGAAATCGGCACCGACGTGCCGCTGATTTTTCTGACCTCGTATTCAGATCGCGAGACTGTGAAACGAGCAAGCGAGGCGGAGCCTTTCGGCTATCTCCTGAAGCCGTTTGACGAGCAGTTGATCCGTGTCACGATCGAGATCGCGCTTTACAAACACAAGATGGAGAAGGAGCGCGAGCAGTTGCGGCGTGAGCTCGCTCAGACGAAGGCCGAGGTCAAGACACTCTCCGGCCTTCTGCCAATTTGCGCCCACTGCAAAAAAATTCGCAACGACTCCGGATACTGGGAACAAATCGACTCATACATTTCAAAGCATTCCGAAGCGCAATTCAGCCATGGGATCTGCTCGGGTTGTTTCGAACAGCATCATCCGGAGATCCATGACCACTTGATTGCGAAAGTGTCGGGTCAGGGCGAGGGAATCTAGCCCGCGAATACAACCACGCGTGCCGCTTGCTATCCCTGCGGGGACGATGCAGCTTGCGCCGATGCAGCCCTCGGGGACCGCGCACATTTCTACACCGAAGCTTTTTCGCCTTTTCCTATGGATGCACTGGCGGGCTTTTCGCGCGCGTTTGACGAAGTCGAACGCAGAGTCTCCGCTGCTTGCCTGGATCCTCGCTGCGTTCATCCTCGGATATCTCATGTTCGGTTTTTTGCTCTTCAAGGGAGGGCTCGATTATTTGTACCGGTTCCCCGTCGTCGGCAGCCTTCTTGCGGAGCGGATTTTGTTTCTGATCTTCGGGTTCTTTTTTGTGATGCTCACGGTGTCGAACCTCATCATCGGCTACTCCACGCTCTTCAAAAACCCGGAGGCACAGTGGTTCCTCTCACTCCCGGTGCGGCACCGTGATGTGTACCGGTGGAAATTCGTCGAAGCACTGGCCGTGTCGTCGTGGGCGCTCGTCTTTCTCAGTGCGCCCATGTTGACCGCGTTTGGCGTGGTGCATGACGTGCCGTGGTATTTTTACATCCAGATCGCGCTCGGCTACATTCCCTTCGTCATCATCCCGGCGGTCGCGGGATCGTGGATCATTCTTTTGCTCGTGCGGGTGCTTTCGCGGACGTGGGTAAAGAACACAATTATCGTTCTGTCTGTGCTGCTCATGGTTTCGATCATCGTCGGCATCAAACCGGTGACGGAGGACGACGCCGCCGGAGTGCAGGAGGCGCTCCTTTTTCCAAAGCTGATGAAGGGCACGCGGCTCGCAACGAACAGCTTTCTGCCCAGCACCTGGCTCGCGAAAGCCGTTCACGCATGGAGCGTGGACGGGCTATGGAAGGACGGGCTGTTTTTCTTTTTGCTGCTGTCAAGCTGGGCACTCATGGGGCTCTTCCTGGCGTTCGACGGTGCCGGGCGGCTCTATTACGGGAGCTGGTCGGCGGCGCTGAGCTCCCGCGCAGAGCGGGGCCAACGGGAAGCGATGGCGAAAAGGCAGCGGACCCGGCGCCGGACGCTGATCGGGTGGACGCAGGATAAGCTGCGTCCGCTCTCGCCGCAGGTGGTGGCGCTCGTTTTCAAAGACGTGCGCATCTTCTGGCGGGACCCGGCGCAGTGGTCGCAGTTTATGATTTTTTTCGGCCTCCTGTGCATCTATGTGGCGAATCTTCGCAATGTTGCCGTGGAGTTTAAGCAGGCTTATTGGGAGACCATCATCAGCTACCTGAACCTTGCTGCGAGCGCGCTGACGCTGAGCACTCTGACCACTCGTTTCGTGTATCCGATGTTCAGCCTGGAGGGCCGCCGAATCTGGATTCTCGGGCTTTCGCCGGTCGGGCTGAAACGCGTGATTTTGCAGAAGTTCTGGATGAGCTTCATCGTGTCTTCGGGGATCACGGTTTCGCTGATGATTGCCTCATCGGTGATGCTGAAATTCCCCGGCTGGAGGGTCGCATATTTCGCCGGGGCCATCGGGCTCATGAGTGCCGCGCTCAGCGGGCTCAGCGTCGGGCTGGGCGCGTTGTTTCCGAATTTCAAGGAGGAGAACCCGTCGAAAATCGTCAGCAGTTTTGGCGGAACGCTCTGCCTCGTCATCAGCTTTTGCTACAATACGTTCTTCGTCGCAATGCTCGCGTTGCCGGAATATTTCCGGGTATCAAAGCGCCCGTTCTTGTTTCCGGATTGGTTCACGCCGATGGTCGCGGTGGTCGTGAGCCTAGGATTGGTCTTCGTTCCGATGATACTTGCGATTCGGCGAGTGAAAACGCTGGAGTTGTGAGACCTGTTTGATGTAAGGAATCCGTTGCTCCGCTACCATGCCCAACGACCGTCCGCGCGAACAACTACTCGACCTTGCCGAAGGCGAATCAACTTCAACTGAACACCTGGATGAACAAGTCCAGAAAGCTCAGGACGAACTCGCGTCCCTGCGAAAGAGACAGGACCTGATCGAGCGCCAGAAGCGCGAACTGGAGGAGATGAGCAAGCGTCAGGATCAGTTCAACGCAGGCCGCGCCGATATCGTGGAGAAACTCACCCGTTCGGTCGTCATTCTTGAGCGGGAAAAATACGAAGCCCAACGCCGTGTCGAGACGCTGGAGTCCATCGACGCTTCATTCAGGGGCCATCTGGAGCTTCTCGAGAGCATCGACACCAAAGCGTGGGAAGGGCTGGACCTGAACAAGGAACTCACCCGCGCGCTGAGCGCCGTGGATGATGCGCGCACCGAATATAGCAAGAGCAACCCGAAGATCGCCTTGGAGTCCGCGGCTGATTACTCCGCCGCCCGCCAGGATTCATCCGGCGGCGAAAGCTCCGACCGGGATTTCAAAGAATGGTTCATGATGGGGCTGGCCTTCACCGCGCCGCTCATCATCGCCATCATATTCGCCGTCATCGTCCTATCCGTCAGCAAATAGCACCCATGGCCCGCAAAAACGACCGCAATGGAAAAAGCCCCGAGACATCGGCGATTTCTGCGCACCAAAAGCGGCTTGCGGAGGAAGACGCCCGCATCAAAGCAGAAGAAGCCCGCCTCCAGAGGATGATCGAAGCCGCGCCGAAAAAGCGCGAAGCTCTCGTCCGCAAACAGCGCGACGAGTTCATCAAGCGCAAAGCCAAGGTCGTCCATCTCGACGGACCCGTGGATCGGCGGTTCGATGCGCTCCCAATCGCTCGCGCAGGGCGCGGGCCGAAGATGCGCAAGGACCGCACGTTCAGCCAGCTTCTCTGCGTCGTACTCGTCGTCGGGCTATGCCTTTCGCTCTATTATGCGTTCCGCGTGATGGGAGGCAGATAGCCGTGCCTGCCCGCACCATCGCAGCCGGACCGCTGTCCGTCACCGCGACGCTCGACGATCGCGGGCGACTCATCGCCGTGGACCTCCCCGAAAAAGTCCCCTCCGGCATCGAGGCAGCGCACCTCGCCGAAGTCCTGCGGGAACTCGGTAAATATGAAATCGCCTTTCCAGAAAGCGGCGACTTCATGCGGAAAGTCTGGGATCGGCTCCGGAAAATTCCGTGGGGCCACGCTCTGACTTACGGAGAGCTTGCAGCCGGGCTGGGCAACCCGCGCGCCAGTCGCGCCGTCGGGCAGGCATGTGGCGCAAACCAGCTCCTTCTCATCGTCCCATGTCACCGCATCGTGGCCGGGACCGGCCTCGGCGGCTTTGCGCTCGGGCTGGAGTGGAAGGCCGCGCTGCTCGCATTGGAGACCGAACGGTTTTAGCCGTCTTGCCTTCCTCGATTTCGCCGCTATTTTCCGCGGCCCATGCTCGACATCGCGCTCATTCGTAAAAATCCAGACGCCGTAAAAGCCCGCCTCGCGGCACGCCACGCCGACCTGCCTTTGCAGATCGATGCAGTGCTGCGGTGCGACGTCCAGCGTCGCCAGGCGGAGACACAGCTCCAGACGCTTCAGGCCGACCGCAACCGAATCAGCAAGGAAATCGGCGCAAGAAAAAAAGCGGGCGAAGACACGAGCGCCATCGAAGCGCAGGTGCGCGGATTTGGCGATGACATGAAGCGCCTCAACGAGGAGGCCGCGGCCCTCGACGCCGAGCAGCGCGATCTTCTCCTCGGCATCCCGAATCTCCCGCACGAAAACTGCCCCGCCGGAACCGCCGCCGAGCACAACCCGGAAGTCCGCGTGTGGGGCGAAAAACCCGCGTTCACCTTCGAGCCGAAATCGCACGTCGAGCTCGGCGAAAAGCATGGTCTCTTCAGCTTCGAGCGCGGCACGAAAGTCGCCGGGCCCGCGTTCGTTTGCTACATGGGCGCCGGAGCAAGACTCGAGCGCGCCCTCATCAATTTCCTGCTCGATGCCCATACTCGCGAGGGCGGCTACACCGAAGTCGCGCCGCCTTTGCTCGTGAACCGCGACGCACTCATCGGCACCAGTCAGCTCCCGAAATTTGGCGATCAACTTTACCACTGCGCCGACGACGATCTTTTCCTCGTCCCCACCGCCGAAGTTCCGGTGACCAACCTGCATCGCGAGGAAATCCTCCGCGCAGATCAGCTCCCGGTGAAATACGCAGCCTACACGCCGTGCTTCCGCCGTGAAGCGGGAGCCGCCGGGCTCGGTACGCGAGGACTCATTCGGATGCACCAGTTTGACAAAGTCGAGCTCGTGAAAATCTGCCGTCCGGAGGAAAGCGCAGCGGAGCTGGAATCGCTCACGGCCGACGCCGAGCGAATCCTGCAAGGACTCGGCCTCCATTACCGTGTCATCGAACTTTGCACCGGCGACATCGGCTTCGGCTCGGCCAAAACCTACGACATCGAAGTGTGGGCACCAGGCCAGGGTGCCTACCTCGAAGTATCGAGCTGCTCAAACTTCGGCGACTACCAGGCCCGCCGGATGGCCCTGCGCTACAAAGGCGAAGACGGCAAAAACCAATTGTGCCACACGCTCAACGGAAGCGGCACCGCGCTTGCCCGTCTCTACGTCGCGCTGCTGGAAAACCACCAGCAACCCGACGGCACGGTCGTCATTCCGGAAATCCTGCGCCCGTATTTCGGCGCTGAGAAAATCGGTTAGTTTTCACCGCCGATTCGATCAGGGTTCGACGCGGTAGATGGCGGTTTTCGTGCGAAGGATGATGGATTTTCCGGTCACAGCGGGTGATGCCATAAAGCCGTCGTCGAACTTCCCCTCGCCCAGTTTCGTGAACTTGTCGTCCGCAGCGCAGACGGTCACTTTTCCCTCTTCGCTAAAGAAATAAATGCGACCTTCCGCAAGCAGCGGCGATGCGGAATAGTTGCCGCCGATCCGCTCGCGCCAAAGGTCTTCGCCGGTTTTGGCGTTGATGGCTCCGGCCATACCGTTGTCGTCCACGACGAAAACCCGCTTCCCGTCGTAGCAGACGGAAGGCTTGTTCGGAGCGCTCTTCAACGAACGCCAGACGATGGCCGATTCGTCGAGCAGACCGCTGCCTCCAAGCTTGATCGCGAGCACTTGTTTCTTCCCGAATCCCACCGGAATAAACGCTACGCCGTCGCCAACAACCGGACGCGAGGCTGCGCTGTGCGCACCGCGTTCTTCAAAGCGCCAAAGCTCTTTTCCCGTCGCAGGCTCGTAGCCGTAGTGGGCCTTCGCCCCGCTGGAAATGATCATCGGCTTGCCCGCAATCTCCGTCACTTGCGGCGTCGCGAAACCCTTGCGCCAGTCGCCATCGGCCTCCGGTTTTCCGTCAGGCTGGATGTCCTTGAAGTCGATGGAGCGGTCCACTTTCCACACCGTCTTTCCAGTCGTCTTGTCGAGTGCGACAATGAACTGCACGTCGCTGCCGTCGAACGGGAGAATGAGCAGATTCTTCCACAAAATGGGCGAGCTCCCTGCACCGCGGAAATGGTTGCACACAAAGTCCCGCCGCTCCCAAATCACCTTCCCGCTTGCCGTATCCAGCGCGGCGATTCCCGGCGAGCCAAAGCTCACGTAAATGCGCCCTTCCTCGATCACGGGAGTCGGCGAGCCGTAGCTGTTGAACTTGTGGCAGAACTGCGGAGCGGCGACGTCGAACAGTTTCTGATCGAGAACGATTTTTCCCGTTTCCAAATCGAGACGGACAATCCCGAGTTGCTTGCCATCCTCGGTCGCCGTGGTCGCCCACACCGACTTGCCCCACACGACCGGCGAAGCCCACGCCTTGCCGGCGACAGGCGTTTTCCACTTCACGTTTTTCCCCTCGCCCATCTCCACTGCGAGCCCCTTTGAATCCGACGAACCATCGCCGCGCGGCCCGCGAAATTCGGGCCAGTTGGTATCGGCGTGGGCAAAGGTGACGGCGGCAAGCGAGCAGAGTGCGAAAATTCTCATGGGTTGGAAATTAGTTTACGGAGAGTGGCCAGACGGAGCGCGGATGCAAGTCTCCAGTGTGATGCCGCCACTTCGCATTGTGACGAGCAGCAAAGGTGCGGCCGGCGCATCGTTCTTGAGCAGGTTGTTGATTCGATTCGCAGAAGCCAGGAATGGCTGCAAGACTGGCATCAATGGACACGACCACGCGCATCCCTCATATTCTCCACCACCACCGGGAGTTGGGAAATATCCTGCCCGGCAACTTCGGCGGCGATCCGCACGCGGGAGTCACCCGAAGTGTCGATGTCGCTGAGCGCCCATTTCCGGGTCGGCGGAGCCGGCTCCCGTTCCACGGGAACTGGAAAGCCGATGGGACGCCGCGCCTCGACGGATTTCCTCCCGCGTGAGTTCGCGGCACTCGCATCTTGCGGACCGTCGGCTACGGCACTCGAACGCTCGCTCTTCGCGAAAACAGGAATGTCCGGACCGGCTACAAAAGCCAGACAGCCGACGGCTGCCGCAAGCCCCGCGCAAGCGAGTGCGACGGTCGAACCAATCCGGTTTGTCTTCGGCCGAATCATCGACGCCGAGACTGCTCCCCGATACGAGGGGTGTCAACGAAGCAGCCGCTGACACCGGACGCGGTGATCGCATTGCGCATTCCCGTGGGTCTGCGCTATGGAAGCCACATGATTCGCAAAGCATTCGTCATGTCCGTCAACGCGGGCCAGGAGCAAGAATACAAGCGGCGACACCAGCCCGTCTGGCCGGAGCTGGAGGCCACGCTGCTCGCACACGGTGTGACGAACTACTCCATCTTTCTCCATCCCGAAACGCGACAGCTTTTCGCCTACGCGGAAATCGAGAGCGAAGCACGGTGGGCCGCCATCGCGCAGACAGAAGTGTGTCAACGCTGGTGGGCGTCGATGAAGGAACTAATGCCCGCGCATCCCGATGGACGCCCCGAGGCGGTGGACCTCGCGGAGGTTTTCCACATTGAGAGCCCCGTGCGCTCTCCGTCGGCTACGGCTTCGTGACGAGGATTCGCATGAACTCCGCCGCAGTTCCTGCGTAAGGGACGGCGCTTCGGAATGTGATGATCGCGAAGCCCGTTGTGGTGTTCGGGACACGCGAGATTTCTACGATACTGCTGCCCCATGCTTGCGTGAGGTCCGTGCTTCGTTGGGCGGTGATGGTGATGTCGTCGGCGCGGAGGTCTGCAACGAATGTCAACGTGAGGTAGTCTTGTCCGCCGTCGTTCGCGACGCCCCATGTGAAGTTCGGACGCGCCGTGCCGTCTGTGTCGCTTGCGCCGCCCGCGTATTCGAGGAGTGCGCTGAAACCGTCGGCGTCATTGTCATTTCCTGCGATGCCGAGGAATGTGCGCGAGTCCACTACGCCGGGTTCGCCGCCTTGGACGACGCTGGAGCGCCATGATGTCACGAGACTCAAGTCGCTCATCGGGCCGGGGTTTTTCAGCACGAGCGAGCGTCCGAGTCCGTCGGCGTTGAGCGGCCAAGGGGCGATGTCATCGTATGTAAATAACAGGATGACATTTCCGAGGCGGTCCACGATCGTCACGGTCTCGCCGTCGTTGTTGAAGTTGTCATTGCCGTCGAACTCTCCGGCGACGAGCGCGGCGGCTGCGGGGCCGTAGCGCAGGGTGAATGCGGCTAGGTTTTTGACGATGAGCATTCGCTGGCCGGACGCGAGTTGGGTGATGCTTCCATTGCGGAACTGGTAATCCACTCCGCTCGTAAACCGGCTTTCGAAGAGGTCGATGATGCTGTTGCCGACGTTGAGCAATTCGATGAACTCAAACTGATCGGAGTCGGTGAAGCCTGCGGTGATCTCGGCGGGAGATGGGTCAGACGGATGATACATCAGCTCGGAGACGACGAGATTTCCGGCTGCTGCCGCGACGGCGTCGCTGAAGTAGTACGTCTCGCTGAGTCCCGACCACTGGGAGAGCTTTGTCGTGGTGACGGTCTCGTCGAATGGCGCGAGCGTCGGGTTAAAGACGCGCGATTTTACGACATAGTGACCGGTCGCGAGTGTGAACGGGCCGGTGTATTCAAACAGCGTCGTGCCGTTTGCCACGGGCATCGCTCCGCCGGCGGGCCGCGGATCGGCGCCGTCGATGGCGAAGAATATTTTCGTCGTGCCGGGGATGTGGTCCGCGGACGAAAGGTCGAGTGATGTCGCGTTGGTGATGGCACCGGCGGCAACGGAATAGGCCGGCGCTTTCACGACGTTGCCATCGATGAAGCCGAGGTGCTTTTGCATCCAGTCTTTCATGATTCCTACTTCGTTGGAGTAGAGGCTCGGCGTGTTCAGACCGATGAGCGGGAATGTACGCGGCGTGTTTTGCGCGGGCCATTTGATATAATTGCGATTGGCCGGGCATTGGGTGGTGGCGGTCGCGCCCGCCGGGAAAACCTGCGCCTGCCAGCCGTCGAGCAGCGCGTTGACGTTTGCGGTGGTCATCGGCTGTCCGGCGCTGCGGATGGTGTTCCAGCGGTCCACCCACGTTTGCATAAAGTCGGGATCTTTGAGCAAGCCGTGCGCGAGTCCGTTTGGAGAAGTGGCGCTGCCAGCGGGGTCGTTGTGGGCTTTCCACCAGCCGTAGCGGAAGAATTTCGTCGCGTCGCTCGTGCCGACCCACGCGAGCGGATTGTCGTCACGTCCGTCGTTGGAGTCGATGGAGCGGTCGAAGTCCCACACGGGTCCGGCGAAGACTTTTCCGTTGCGAGGCTTATACATTTTCGCGCTGAGGCGCAGCCCGTCCACGTTGTTCGCGGCGACGTTGAGAATGTGATGATCGACCCACGATGGAACGTCGAGGTAGTCGCGGTAGTGCTTGCCCGTGACCGGGTGGATATAGGTCGGCGCGCCGCCGGGATTGGCGTTGATGGTGTCCTCGATTTCGTTGAACAGCGTGTTCAAATACGTCCGCTGGGCGATGGTGGTATCGGCCTCGTTTGGATACTCGACGAGGAAGTCCGCACCAGTGGCCGGGACGTAAGTGCCGGAGCCCACGCGAAGGTCGGTTGGCGGCGTGACATACAGCTTGTTGATCTGGAAGATGTAGCCGCCGGTCACGTCAGTGCCCGTGTTTTGGTAAGGCGTGATTTCCTCGACGTTCACACGGTCCTTCCCACGATCGGGTTTTTCCATAAAGACGTAGAGGCCCTGATAAGACGCATTCGTGAGCGAGCCGCCGGTCGTATTGATGTACAATTCCACGAGCCGGCAGTTCGGAGCCCACTGCCCCATCTGACGGCTGAGTTCATACATCAGCACATTGCGCAGCCCGGATTTGTCGAAACTGTCCGGAGCGTAAAGAACCCAGCTATCTGCGGAAGGCAGGCCAAACATCGGACGCTTTTTGTCGTCGTCGTTGTCTTCACCGAAGAACTTAACCGCGAACGGCTTCTTCGCTTCGCCGGAGGACGTTTTTCCGCGCACGTTGATTTGACCGCGGGAGAAAGTGGTCGCCGGTGTGTTTGCGAGGCTCACGCCGCCGGGCGGCACATTCTCGTAGATGACGTAGGAACACTGCGTCGGAAACTCATGCGTATTGCCGTCACCCTGCTGAATTGTGCGCCCCGAGGTATCCACGACGACGATTGGAATCGTGTAGCTGGATGTTGCATCCGGCTGCACGGTCGCGGCAGGGAAAAGATAAATCTCCGAGGAAATAGGCCCTTCGAGCGCTGGTTGCGCGACACGGCAGCGGAACTGCGCGGTGCTCGAAATCGTGATCGGCGCGGTGTAGGTAAACCCATTTCCTATGCTCGGGATGGAGCCATCGAGCGTGTAGCGCACGAGCTGTCCGACGGCCTGTCCCGTGACGCTCACGGTGATCGGCGCGGTGAAAACGCCGGAGTTTTGAGAGACTGTGAGCGTCGCCGGAATTACCGGATACGAGGTGCTATTTGCACCGCGCGGCGTGGGCTGCATGAATCCATACACGCCGTCTTTCAATCCGTAGCTGTAACCCGATTGCTGCGCAGGAAATGCCGGCGCGAATTCGGTTACGACCACATCGGTCGGGTCGAGCAACGCGAGGTATTCTCCAGCCGCAGTGAGCTTGAAGTTTGTGTGCAGAACGCTCGCGGACGTGTAAGCGGAACGTTTCACCGCGTCTTTGCTGCTGGCAAAAACAACGAGGTGCTGGCCCGGTTGTACGGTGACGGCCGGGCTGAGTGTTGGGAAAACCCACGTCGCCGTTGCGTCCTTGAGTTTGTAGCCGCTCAGGTCCACAGCGGTCACGCCGCCATTGTAAATCTCGATCCAGTCTTCGTTGCCGCCATCTTCATCTTCGAGCCCGCCATTCGCGGAAAACTCGTTGATGACGAGCGCGGAGCTGACGGTCGGAAGAACCGCATTCCATGAAGTTCCGATTCGGATTTCGTCGTATTCGACATCGTGGTCCGTGTCCGTCGTGCCACCGCGCCATGCGAGGCGATTGAAGCTCAAATCCGTAATCGCTGTGCGGACCGATGTCGGCACCGTCCCGGGCTGCGAGGCCTCGGCGACGAGCGAATTTGGGTCGAGCCAGACTTTGATATCGTCGTTGGCCGATGCTTTGAAATCGATGCGCGCCACGACGAGATGCACCGCGTTGTTCGTCGAAAACGCGGGCGTCGCCGGAACGTCGCCCACCGCCGGCCCGAAGAGCCCGAAAGTTCCGGATGCAGTGGATTCGCCCATGCCGGTGACTTCCGTCGCGTCGCGGTAGGTTTGGAATCCGAAGAAGGATTTGGCCACGCCATCGAGGTCGCCTGCGGGGTTACGTGCGACACGATTGCAGCGATAAAGGAAGCTCACATAGACCGTCTGCGCGATTGCGCCGCCACCGATGAAATTAGTGCTTACAAGACCATTTGCTGCGAAGGCGCTCGTGCCGGTGACGTCGAGGCTGGTGTAGAGTTCCGCGGTCGAAGTCGCGCCAAGATTTGAATGGCGGAGTCGTCCGCCATTCACGGCGACAGGTCCGTAAGTGAGGCTGTTTTCCGTTACCGTGCTGAGTCCGTTGATCACCGTCGCGGTCTTCGGATTGTAGAGATTCGTCAGCGGCTGCGGTGCAATGGAACCTGCGCCGTAAAGCTTGTTGCTGAATGCCTCGTAGAACAGCAACCCGCTTGGCGGAACAGAGCCTGCGACTTTCGGATCGCTGCCGAGCGCGACCTCGCGTCCGTCCTGCACGCCGTCGCCGTCGGTGTCCACGTTGTTGCCGTTTGTCGTCAGGTATTTCTCCTGCAAGTCGGTGAGGCCGTCGCCGTCCGTATCCACGATTAGCGGGCTTGTGCCGTTGGCTACTTCCTCGCCATCCGACACGCCGTCGTTGTCGCTGTCGGTCGAGGTCGGATTCGTCCCGGCTGTGTATTCCTGCAAATCGGTGAGTCCGTCACCGTCGAAGTCGCCGGTGCCTGTCCGCGTTTTCGTGCCGAAGTAGATGATCTCCCAGTTGTCCGACATCCCGTCGGCGTCGGCATCGAGCGCCGTGGATGTGTCCACAATCTGTATCGCCGTCACCGAGGCGCGCGTGGCCGTCGGCGTGGACTCGCGCTTGGCGATGAGCCGGATGTTTGCGTTCGTGAGGTTGTTAAAAATGAGCGCATTGGCCAGCGATGCCGTCGCCGCTGTGGTCGCGCCGTTTTCTTGCAAAGTGATTGTGCTATCCAGACCGGAGGTCGATTTGATGTAGCTCGGCCCTTTGATATTCACGCCCACAGTGGCCGGGTCCACCACGCGGAACGAGCCCAGCACGATGCCCGCCGTATCGCTGGTCTCCGGATAAATGATCATCGCGTAACGCGAATACGGAACGCCCGAGAACGTGATTACCGGGTTGTCGTTCCCAGCGGTGCCGTTGTCGTCGAGATAGCCGACCAAAAGCTTGCGGGTGGGCGTGGCGAATGGCGATGGATCGAAAGCACCGCCGACGCGCGAAGTCGCGCCGGTCGCCCACGTGAGGGTCGTCGCGAGCGTGGTTCCGGCGCTGTTTATGCAGGGCACGCTGGTGCCGGTCGCACCGAGCACGTTCATCCAGTTTGTCTGCCGGTAATTACCCGCGCCCGCGACTTCTCCGGCTGCCAGCGAATCGCTCGTCGTCTCGGCGAAGTTCACCCCGATGGAGTTTACAAAGGCCGGGAAAGATGCCGGGTTGTTCGGATTTGTTCCAGCCGCCCGCTCTGCTCCATCGCTAAAACTGTCGCCGTCGGTATCGGCAACGAGCGGATTGGTGAGCGGCGGGGTGTTCAGCTCGGTAAAGTCGGTGTCCCCATCGCCATCGGTGTCGGCGATCAAAGGATTCGTGCCCGCAGTTGCTTCCGCGCCGTCGCTCAATCCATCGCCATCGGAGTCTGTGAGAATCAGCGAAGTGCCCGCCGCCAGTTCCTGCGCGTTGGCGCGTCCGTCGCCATCACCATCCGAAGCGCCGCTTTGCGCCGTGAGATCCCCGAAGAGAGAAAGTTCCAGACTGTCCGGCAGGCCGTCCGTGTCCGAATCGATCGCGGGATTTGTGGCGACGACCTGGATTCCCGTGATGCTGGCGCGACTGTAGCTCGTGAGCGCACGACCGACGATCTTGATGCTCGCCTGTGTGAGGTTGCGAAAAACGATCGTGTTCCCCGCAAGCGCGGTCGCCGGTGTTCCGCCGGATTGATCGATGACAACGAATGAGCTGTCGAGATTGGCACCCAGTGCGCTGTTCAGCGCGCGGAAATACGAGTTCGCCGCATAGACGTTTGCCGCGTTCGCCGGGTCCACGATTTTAAATCCACCCATCAGCGCATTGGTCGTTTCGGACTCCGTGTAAATGACCACGTCGTAGTTCGCGTAAGGAATGCCTGTGAGCGTCACTGTCGGATTGTCCGCCGTCGGCGAATCGCTAAACCATCCGTTCATCAGGCGATTGAAAACGCCGTTGTTGTCGCCCACGCGACCGCGGTTGATTGCGCCCACGGTTGAGGCAACACTGAGCCCGGAAACAACCGTCCCTGCATTGTCCCTCACGGAGCCGACTGCGATGCCCTGATTAAAGCCGAGCAAGTGATTCCAGTTCGCCTGCCGGTACCCGCGAGCCCCAACGACCTCGAACGGCTGAAGCAGATCGAGATTATTCTCCGCGAGGTTGATTCCGACCGACGGGAAGAAGAACGGAGTGCTCGCCGCGCTCGTCGGATTAAAGCCAAGTTGCCGCTCGATCGCGTCCGAAATTCCGTCGGTGTCCGAGTCTGCAACCAGCGGATTCGTGAGTGAAGTATTCACTTCAACGCCGTCGCTCAAGCCGTCGCCATCCGTGTCCGCCACGAGCGGATTCGTGCCTGCCGGAACTTCCGCGCCGTCGTTCAGGCCGTCGTTATCCGAGTCTGCGACCAGCGGATGCGTGCCTGCCGTGAATTCCTCCAAACTCGTCCGCCCATCCCCGTCGAGATCCCCGCCGGCTACCATCGCCGTCGTGCTGCGCGGCGAAGTGTGCGTAAACTCGTATCCATCGGGCAGCCCATCGCTATCCGAGTCGCCCACAGTCACCGAAGCAAGGTTGCCAAATTCCTGAATCTCCCGCGCATCCGCCGCCCCGTCTGCATCGCTGTCCGTAGTCGCCGAATACGGAAACAGCGAAACCTCCGACATCTGCGTGCTCGCGTCGCCCCAGTTCTTCGTGACGCTGATTCGATATTGGGTAAACGCGGTGCTGTTTGAAAAGTTGAACTCCTTCACCTGATACCGCGCCTGCCAGACGACGTTGGTCTGCGAGTTGAGCAGCGTCCAGTTTGTCCCGTCATTCGAGCCTTCCAGCTTGAAATCGCGCGGGTCGCGCACCGACACATCATTCGCCGTAGCGACCGTGTAAGCGCGAATCGTCTCAGCCGCCGGTAACACGACAGTCACCGCAACGTTTGCCGTGTTCGTTTGCAAATACTTCGTATCCGTGCGCCGGTCGAAAAGGTTCGCCGCGATTTCCACCGCCGTCACTGTCTGATTGCCCGCCGGAGCGCCGGTTATCGTCGGATTCGTATTCGTCACCGCCGTGTTGAATCCCCATTCCGCAAGCTGGGTGCTCGTCGCATCGCCGTTGTTGGCGGTGATATTCAGCCGGTAGAAACGATACGTCTGCGCGGCTCCGAGCACAAATGTCCGCGTTAAAAGTCGCGTCGTGAATGCCTGGTTCGTCTGCGCATCCACGGTCGTCCAAGTCGTCCCGTCGTTGGAGCCCTGAAAGTTCCAGTTCTTTGGATCGCGCGCCGGATTGTCGTTCGCCGAAGTGATATTGTAGCTGCGAATCGTCGGGATCCGGTCCGTTGGGAACATCACATCGATATTGATGTTCGTCGCGCCGGTAGCCGCCACCAGCAGTTTCGTGGAAGGCGCATTGTCGAACAACCGGTCCACTGTTTCCACGCCCGTTCCATTGATCGAGGTCGAATACGTCCCGTGGTATTGGTTAAACACGTTCGCCGCCTTGTTCACATACACCCCGCTCGCGAACGAAGTCGTATCAATGCTGTATTTCTTCTTCAGAAAGTTCTCCACCTGCTGCCGCTCCGCCGTCGTCAGATTCCGATTGTAAAAGATGATCTCCGAGAAATCCACATGCGCCAGATTGCCGCCGGAGTTCTGCCCGCCAAAGCCCCAGCGCCCTGTGTTGGTTCCCAGCAAATTCAGCCCGGCAGTCGTCTGGATTTTCTGCTCCTGCGTCCCGTTGATGAACACATACTGCGTCTCCGCCGTCATGCCCGCCGGGGCGCTCGTGCCCGTGCGCTCCGCAGTATAGACCACAAACTGCCCGCCTTGAATCAGCGGCGTCTGCGCAGTCGTCACCGACGGCGCATACTGGCCGATCGGCGCTGTTGTGTTTCCATTCACCCAATCCCACCGCGTCGTTCCTTCAAAACCCACCCGTTGACTCGCTTCCCACTGCGCATGGACGGTGTTTGCGTGCTTCCGTTGCACCATAAACATCGTCATCTGATTCCCCGCCGCGCCGCCGAGTTGCGTGCCGGAAAGAAGCGGCCCGACCATGTAATCAATCGAGCCGCCCGTGTTGCCCCCGATCTGATTTCCAAAATGCAGCGCCGGCATTCCGTTCGCCGCATTCGGCAGCAGGAAAATATCGTCCGCGTAGCTGTTTGCCGCGCCCGTCAAAAACGAGGCGCGCTGCAAATTGCGGCCGCTGCCCGACTTGTCATTCCACTGGCTGATCCGCGCACCGCCCGGAATCCCATCGGGCAACCCGTCGGCATTCAAATCCGCGGCGTCGTAGTGAAAAAGCAGGGAGGAATCCTGAATGATCTGAGCGGATGCCGGGGCTGCTAGCGTGACGAGTACAGCAAGTAAAAGACGGGTGTGTTTCATGGAAGTGACGAATGGGTTGCGGGTTGACGGTCGCCAAGTAAGCGTGATTCCGCAATGTGGCAAGCGCGCAATCGCCGGAGTCAATGGCGAGGGAGTGCATGCAAAGCCGGCTTATTTTGGCAGCGGGCTGTCGGGCGGAATCTCTCCGCGGATCATCCGGGCGCCCTGTCCGGTGAGTTTGAGGTAAAAGTCAGATGGCAGGCCTTCGTACGTCACGAACTTGTCCTTCGGGCTCACGGGCACGTCGTTCGTGCATTTGAAGATCGCCGTGCCTTCGTCCACTTCGTCGAACATCGCGATATAGAGGCTGTCGGCCCCGGCCTTTTTCGCGGCGGCGAATTGCGACCACAGGAACCCGCCTTTCAGCCGCGGGATCTTGTCGAACGCCTTGCCCTTCATGTTGAACCAACTGAATCCCGGAAATGCCACGGGCAGATAATCGAGCCCGCGTTCACGGCACCACGCGATGTCGGGCTTGATCATCTTCTCCCCGTGCTGTGCGGCTTCGGCGGGCGTTTGGTAACGGCCCACCGTCCACGGGCTCACCACATCGGCGAGCTTCAGGACTTCGTGCAAGGCGGGATCGTTCACGGCGTCGCGGTTGAGTTCACGCCAGCCCGTCGGGACCCCGAGCATTACGGAGCAGCCGTCGTTTTTCAAAAACTCCACCAGCTTCCCGCACTCGGCCACGGTGTAGTCGCGGTCGCGGTCAAAGCCCACGCCCCACACGACCACGAGCGGCTTTCCCCGATGGCGCAGATACGCGGGGTCTTCGGTGATGCGCATCTTCGTCCGCAGCTCCCGCCAGTCGTCGGCGACTTCGGCGACCCGGTCTTTGCGCATCCCGCTCAAGTCGTACATCACGGCGTAGGCGCGCCCAAAGCGGTTTGCGCCTTCGCGGCAGTGGTCGAGCACGATATTGTTGGCACGCACATGCCTTGCATCGCGGAGCGGCCCGCCGAAGCGCTGCACGAAAACACCGTCGATGCCGTAATCCCGCATCCATTGGAAATGCCGCAGGACAGTCTCCTTTTTCGCCGAACTGAAAACTTCCGCCGTGCGTCCGTCGGCGAGCTTCAGGTCGGTGGGAAAACGTTCGTTCGCTCCGAGTTCGGAGACGTCCGGCCACATATCGACTTTAGTATTTCCCGGCGCGGGGCGTCCGTTGTTTTTTGTCCAGTGATGATACGCCCGCCCGGCACCGTCGCCCTCGGCGTTGAACCAGCCTTGATACCCGCACATCACCTTCCCGGTGAGCGTGCCGGTATCGACCGCGCGGACGCTCTCGCCTTTATACGGGTACATCATCGCAGCGTTCACCGCCGCGAGTTCGGCAGGCGACGAGGCGGCCAGGCGCAGCGCCAGGAGGCACGCACAGACGTGCAGGAAAAGAAATCGGAGCATCAAACCAACGCTTAGTCCTCCAGCCGACGCAGCGCAAACTCGAAGCGGGAGAACTGCCGCTTTCCATCACGCACCCGCACTACGGAAGATTGCGCTGCGCCAAATCCTTTGCGTCCCGCCCTGGAGCGGGCGCGGCTCATTGAATGGACGCTTCGCGTTGTGTAGGTCGGCGAATGAATTCGCCGCTCCTTTACGCCAATTGCGCCATCCACGGGCTTTGGCCGACATTTGTCTCCACAACGGCTACGGCGCGGCTTTCTCCGGCGGTTTCGGGGCGTCGGGCTTTGCGGCTAGCTCGATGGTTTCGCGGATGTATTGGGCGTGGAGGACGTCGCCGAGGCCGAGGGGGTAGTGAATGGAGCGCTCTTCATACTCGGATTTGATTTGTTCGTCGTGGCGGAATTGGGCGAAGACCATGCCGATAATGAGCGGGTGGCCTTCGGGGCCGGGGACGAATACGGGGCCGCCGCTGTCGCCGCCAAATGCGGTGAAGTCTGCGAGGAAGCTGTGCTTTTTACCCAAGGGGAGGAACGGGTGGCTGGCGATGATACCCAGGCGGGCGACGGGGAATCCGGCTTCGCCGGCCTCGAAGGCTTTGGGGTAGGTGAGGACGTAGAGTTGGCTGCATAGACCGAGGCGGGTGGCTTTGAGGGTGGCTTCGTCGGCGAGGGCGGCGAAGGGGATGGTGCCTACGGGGACGGGGAGCGGGTCGGCAAGGCGGAGGACGGCGACGTCGTCTTTTTCGTGGCGGGCCCAGAGGCGTTTGCCGTCGCGCCGGATGGGGATGGTGTGGTCGCGGCGTTTGTAGGTGCCGTCGTCGAGGCGCTCGCGGAGGACGAGGATGGCGGTGTCGGCTTTGGTTCCTTTAAGCATGTGGCCGGCGGTGACGAGGTAGAGCGCGGTGTCGGGCGCTTCGCGGCGGACGAGGAAGCTGGTGCCGGTGACGGCAGGGTCAAAGAGCTTGAACGTGGCGTCGATCATCTCGGTGGCGAAATCGGCGGTTGCGGTTGCGGCGAGTGCGAGGAAGGCGACGATGTGTGGTGCGATGCGCATGGTGCAAGTGGTGGGCTCCCATAAGCGGAGACACAAGCGGGATTCGTTTGCGGTGGCGGACTTTTGTCCTAGGATTTGTCCATGCGCACTCGCCGTCAGACCATCCAGACTCTCGCCAGCCTAAGCTTTGCTTCGCTCGCCCGTTCGGACGAAAAGCGCAGCGTTATCGCGGAGGAGAATGCCAAAGCGGGGACGCGCGACTGGATGCTGACGAAGACGAAGGTCGATCCGGCGGTAAAGTATCGGTGCCCGTGGGTCGAGGGCTTTGCCTCGGCGACGAGTGTGCGGGCGGGTGAGACGGTGCGTTTTTTCGTGAGTACGCGGCCGGTTTCGCGGTGGCGGCTGTCGATTTATCGCATGGGATTTTACGGCGGCGATGGCGGGCGGCTGGTGGCGGATTTGGGGGCGTTTGATGGCGTGGA
>JAYUSJ010000015.1:0-8609 GCA_043755735.1 Verrucomicrobiaceae bacterium
TGGCCCAACTCCGCGTCCTGCGTTCAAACTCTCTTTGGGCTGAGTTTTGGGACGCCGACCTCGCCGCTTGATCGCACGTTCCACTTTTAATCACACCCACTGTGGGCAACCGATGCATACTAATCATCCGCCCGTTTTGAAATGACGGACGACGAACGACGAAACGCAACCGGGCAGATTGCGAGGGGGCTTCACCCGTCATTTCACGCCCGACTTCAAATGCCCCTCATCACGCTCAAAGACCGCGAGCCAGTTATTAAACGGCGTCCGCCCCCACAGAGGTCGGATCGTTCCGCTGAGGCCGCAGCTTACCAGAGTGGCATTCAGGGTTTCGGGCCGAGGGTAGCAAATGGGCCGCGCTTTCATCCAAAAGCAGCATGCCGCAAAAAGATCGGTAAGCTTGGTCAGTTTGAACCTCCATCCCGGGCCTTCCATGCCGGTGCGGATGACGAGTTTTCCCCCTTTGGAAACCCGCGCGGCGGCTTCGCGAAGGAGGGCGGCCTGCCCGTCGGCGTCCATATACTGAAGAATATCGAGGATGGTCACACTGCCGGAATGTTCCGGCAGGCCGGTGCGGGCGTCGCTGGTTTCGAAGACCAGATCGGGGGCATGCGCTGCGGCGACCCGTTTCGCGAGGGTGATTTTTGGCGCATCGTAATCGAGGCCGCGCATGGGGAACTTGCAGCCGCGTTCCCGGAGGTAAAATGAGCAGAGCCCCATCCCGCAGCCGATGTCGAGAAGAGGGGCGTCAGTGTCGGCGAGCGAGTCGTACACCGCTCCGTAAAGTGGGTCCGTTGCGAATTTCGAATGCGCGTAATACCGGGCAAAGCGCTCCGGATATCGCGCGGAAAGCTCGCCGGGACTCGGAGCGCCGCCACTCTTCCGGGCCTCGCGGTTCTTGAGTCTTCGCAAAGGAAGGCAGACGACGCCGATAACCGCCCAAAGTGCCAGAATTGCCAGGCCCGAGAGTGAGGCCTTCACAGCCAAAGCGGGCGCGATTCCGTACCAATTGTGCAGCAGAATCTCGATGGATTTTTCCCTCAGCCCGAGGCCCGCGATACTCACGGGCAGTGCTGCGACGGTATCGGCGACAACAAATGCGCCGAAGAGCCCGATCGGATCTGCGGGAATCGGCAGCGCCCGTGCCGCGCACCAGAAGACGCCGTGGTAGAGTAACAACAGAGGCACCGAAATCAGGATGCCCGCCGCAGCACCGCGGGAAAGAAGCCGCTTCGCCAGGTAACCCAGAATGCGGTCGTGTAGCGACCGGTAATAGACGCGCAGCGTCAGCCCCGCAGCGAAGAATACCGCGAGCGTCACGATACCGATAATGGTCCCCGTTCGAGTGGTTTCGGGCGAAAAATCCACGCCGGCAAGCATCACCGCGCCAAGAACCGCAAGTGCAGGCAGTGGCGTCATATGATCGAGCGCGATGGACGCGACGAAGCCTGCCTTGTGATCCGGAAGATGCTTGGAGCCGAGCGCAACCCTCACCGTGTCATCTCCGAGCGAGCCGACCGAGAGCATCCCCGCCGCATTTCCAGCGAGCGAAACACGAAGGACCGTGCCAAACGGCAGCACGCAATCGCACGCCCGGAGACAAGCCTGCCACCGCACCGCGCTGAGAAAGGCGGTCGCCCCGCCGCACACGAAAGCCCCGAGCAGCCACCACGGCTGACGAAACTCCGCCGCCGTCAATCCGTCGCGAATCTCCGCGCGTGAGAACACCCACGCGAGAAGGAGCGAGGTGACGGCGAGACGCAGGAGCCACACGGCCAGAGTGCGTCCGGTCATTGGAACTGGCGGATGGAAATTCGGTGAACGACGATCATGTCAGCCCATCGTTCAGCGGGCGGGAAGTTTTTGCCAAGCTTTTCCCGCAGGCGCGGCACTTCAACGCGCGCCATGGGAGTGTTCTATCTTGCGATAGGTGCATATAAAAAATAGGGTGCCGCCATGAAGATTCTCATCACAGGTGGTGCCGGGTTCATTGGGTCGCACTTTGTCGAGCGCTGCTTGCGGCTTGGGCACAGCGTGGATGTGGTGGACGAGTTCAACGATTTTTACGATCCCGCGATCAAGCGCGCGAACGTCGCTGCTTTCGCGAAGGACGCCGCTGTTCACGAGCTCGATATCCGCGATGCCGACGCCATGCTGCGGCTGGTGAAAGAAGGACGCTACGACAGCATCGTGCATCTCGCCGCCAGGGCCGGCGTGCGGCCATCCATCAAAGATCCGCGCCTTTACGTGGAGACAAATATCCTTGGCACGCTGAACCTCCTCGAAGCCGCCAAACAGGCCAATGTCCCGCGCTTTGTTTGCGCCAGCAGCAGCAGCGTCTATGGCGTGCTGAAGACCCTGCCGTTCCGCGAGGATCTCGCGCTCACGCAGACGATTTCTCCTTACGCCGCGACGAAACTTGCGGGCGAACAGATCTGCTCAAACTACAGCCATCTCTTCGGCCTGCGGACGATCAATCTCCGCTTCTTCACCGTCTATGGCCCGCGCCAGCGTCCCGACCTCGCGATCCATTCGTTCTCGCGGGCGATTTGGGAAGGCCGATCGATCCAGCAATTTGGCGACGGCACGACGCGGCGCGACTACACGTATGTCGATGACATCATGCAGGGAATGGAGGCGGGCCTCGGCTACGAAGGGCAGCTCTGCGATGTGTTCAATCTCGGCGAAAGCCAGACCACCACGCTCAGCGAACTCATCGCCACCATCGAGGCGTCGCTTGGAAAAAAGGCAGTCATTCAAAAAATGCCCGAGCAACCCGGCGACGTGCCGGTGACTTACGCGGACATTTCCAAAGCGCGCACCCTGCTCGGCTACAACCCGCATACAAAGATCGCCGACGGAATCCCGAAATTCGCCGAGTGGTTTCGCGGCACGGTGAAGTGATGGCGCGAGATTGCGCGCTGGAAATCGCAGGAACCGCCGCTAGCGTGACGAAAATGCTCCGCGTCATTCTCGTCGCCTCGTTCGCTTTCACAGCCTGTGCCTTCGCGCAGGGAAAATCGGCCATCGCCGCGATCAAGCTCCTGCCCAAGGACGCTGCAAAGCGGCTTGCCCGAATCGAGGCGCGTGAAGGCGCGCCCTGGCCCGAGCGCTGGTATCTCCTTGTGCACGACCCCGCTGCGGAGTTCGGCCTGCGCGAATACGTCGTCGCCGACGGCGCGCTCACCGCGAGCCGCACACTCTCGCAATTTGCCGACGGGTTGAAGCCCTCCGACGTGATTGGCGGGGACGCGGTGAAGTTCGACAGCGATGCCGTCGCGTCACTCGCAGCGCGCTTCCCGATGGCAAATGGCGCGCGCTTCGGATCGGTCAATTACGAGCTCGGAAAATACGGCGAAAACGACGCGCCGGCATGGCGCGCGACCGTCATGAATGAGAAAGGCGACCCGCTCGGCGTGCTCATCATCACCGCGCAAAAAGGCGTCGTGGAGCGGCACGACGGCTTCGACAACAAGCCCGTCGAAACCGTTGCGGAAAAACCAGCGGTCTCGAAGCCGCCTGCAATCAAGCCGCCCGCAGTGAAGCCCGCAGTAGCGAAGACAGCCGCGGGCGATTCTCTGAAACCATTTCTCGTCGCAAAGCCCACGCCGGCACCGCCCGTCGCGAAAGTCGTGCAGCGACCCACTCCTGCGCCCACGCCGCGGCCCAATGCGCTCAAACGCTTCGGCGGCGGGGTCAAAAAACTTTTCGGCAACGACTGATGACTCTTGCCGAATCGCTGCGCAAACTTCTCGGTCCCGGCGTCGTAGCGTCCGACGAAGCGACGCTCACCGCCCATGCCAAAGACCGCTGGTTTGCGTCGCGCCAGCCGGATGTCGTGGTCCTCGCTAAAAAGCGCGCGCATGTCGAGCAGACGCTGCAATTTGCAAACGCGCACGGCATCCCCGTGACGACGCGCGGAGCTGGCTACGGCTACGTCGGCGGCTGCGTGCCGTCGCACGGCGGTATCGTCCTCAGCGTCGCGGCGATGAAGCGCATCGTGGAAATCAACACCGCCGACGGCGTCGCAGTCGTAGAGCCCGGCGTCATCACCGGCGACCTCGCAGATGCCGTCCGCAAGCTCGGCTGGTTCTACCCGCCCGACCCCGCTTCGCTGCGCGATTGCAGCATCGGCGGAAACATCGCCACGAACGCGGGCGGACCGCGCTGCTTAAAATACGGCGTCACCCGCAACTACGTCCTCGGACTCGAAGTCGTGCTCGCCGATGGGCGCGTACTGCACTGCGGTGGGCGCACACACAAAAATAAACAGGGCTTCGATCTCATCGGCAATTTCGTTGGCAGCGAAGGCCTGCTCGGCGTCGTCACAAAAGCCACACTCCGCATCCTGCCGCACCCGCCGACGCGCTCCACGCTCGCCGCGAGCTTCCGCACTTTTCGCGAAGCCGCCGACGCTGTGCAGCGAATTTTCGCCGCGGGCTATCTGCCGAGCGCGCTGGAAATCGCCGACCCTTTCACGCTGAAAAGCGCGCGCGAATATCTCGGACGCGAGATCGCCCCCGGCGCGCAATCCCTCGTGCTCGTCGAGCTCGACGGACACGAAAAATCCGTCCGCAGCGAAACCGCCGATCTCAAGAAACGCATCGAAGCCATGGGCGCGATTTCCGTCCTCACCGCGCACGGCGACGAGCCGTGCGAAGAACTCTGGGGCCTCCGCCGCGCCTACAGCGCATCGCTCAAAGCCACCGGCCTCACAAAGCTGAACGAAGACATCGTCGTTCCCCGCGGCAAACTCGTGGAGCTCGCCGAATTCGGCGAACGCCTCGCCAAAAAACACGGCTTTGCAGTCGCGTGCTTCGGCCACGCCGGCGATGGAAATATCCACGTCAACATCATGGCCGCGAACTACCACGACCAGCCGAAGATCAAAGCCGCCGTGGACCGCGCGCTCGACGAACTTTTCAAATGGGTGCTCAAATCCGGCGGCGTCATCACCGGCGAACACGGCATCGGCCTCGCGAAGAAACGCTGGTGGCCCCTCGCCGTGGACGAGACCGGCCGCGACATCCACGCGGCCCTCAAAAACGCCTACGACCCCAACGGAATTTTGAACCCCGGCAAGTTTCTCGGCTAGCGCAGGCCCGCGCTTTGGCGTCGCGGGCTCCTCGCACCGCGCGCGCCCGCCGTCCGCCTTTTCTCCCTCGCCAACTCCCGCCCTCATGCTACCCATCTCGCAATGAGCACACCTTCCGAAACCGAACTCCGCGCCGAGCTCGACGCCATCAAAGCCGAACTCGCCGCCTTGCGAAAACTCCTCGGCGTCTCCGCCACCGGCTCCTTCACCAAAGAGACCCAACTCAGCCCCCGATTCGCCAATCTCGAAATCGGCCCGCCCGGCCCGCGCCCCATCATTATCCTTGGCGAGAGCGACACCGGCGGCTCCCTCGTCTTCTTCGACAAAGAGGGCAAAATCCTCACCTTCCTCGCTTCCACCGACGAAGGCGGCATCCTCGAACTCTGCACCACCAACTACAAATACGCCGTCGTCGCCAAAGCCCATAAAGACAAGGGTCTCTTCGAAGTCTATGGCCCCGCAGGCACCCGCAGCGTCTCCATGACCGGCAACGACAATGGCGGCTCCGTCGCCGTTTTTGCCGGGCCCGATTCCCTCCGCTGCCTCCTCTCCGGCGCAGAAGGTCCCGGCGAACTCATCATCTGGAATGAAAACAACTGCCAGGCCGCCAGGCTCGGCACCCTTAACGGAGGCCCCATGCTCACCCTCATCGAGCCCGCCAGCGGAATCCCCGTCGCCAACTTCGGATACGTTCCGAATACATCGGACTCCAAAGACACCGTCATCGGCGCCACCCTCATGCTCAACGACCACACCGGCAAGCGCAGCATCGATCTCGCCAGCTTCAATACCGGCGGAAACCTCCGCATCTTCGACTCCACATCCGCCACCGCCATCGAGCTCGACAGCACAAAAGTCGGACCCAGCCTCTCATTCAAAAACCCCGCCGGCACCAGCCTCTTCACCATCAACGCCAGTCACGATGGAGCCAGCATCGCCCTCAACGACGATGCCGCCACAACCCGCATCCTCCTCACCACACTCAACCACGACGCCAGCATCCTTTTCGCTACGGCCGAGGGCGGGCCCGGAATCTCCATCTCGGCAAAAGACCCCGACAACCACGGCATCACCGTCTTCACCCCCGGCCAAACACACGGCGTCTCCCTCATCACCACACCCGCCGGGGGCCAAATCGCCGTCTTCAATGCCGACGACAGCCAATTCATCGGCATCAGCCACGACGAAAAAATCGGCGGCAGCCTCTACTGCATGGACGCCGAGACCAAACAATCCCGCCTCACCCTCTGCAGCGGCGGCGACGCCAACCCCGCCGGGCTCTTCTTCATGAGCCCCGAATACACTCCTCTCGCCAACCTCGTCGCCGCCCCCACCGGCGGCCAGCTCCACCTCTACACCGAGCTCGGCATCGTCCGCGCCACCATCCGCGTCGTCGAAGACAACACCAGTCTCGTCCTCGGGACCGCCGGAAAAGGCAGCATCTGCCTCGTCGCCACCGCCGCCTCCACCGGACTCATCACCATCGATGTTGACGGCGACATCACCAACCAATGGCCCGTCGACGACGACGAGGAATAGACCGGTCAAACCCCCTGTAGCGTCGCCGCGACATCTGTTCAGGCCCGGAAGGGGGACCGAAACGGCTCTCTGAAGCACGGGGTGGTCTAGGGAGGGATTCCGCTCAGCGGACATGCTCCGCGCCTCGGCGGGCCAAAACGACCCAGCGTCTTGAGGGCTAGCCCTAGACTCGCCAAAATGCCACAAAACGGCGTTGTATAACTATGCAACGTCGTTGTTTGTAAATGCAACGTGTTATTATCTTTATGCAACACCAGTGTTGTCATCTGCAACCATTGCAGCATTGTAAAAAGACGCTGCACTAAAGTAAAAAGACGTTGCGTTGACACAAAACGCCGATACATTAATTACAAAAGACGACACATGGGTATTAAAAGCCGTCACAGTGAAAAAATTAATTACATTCTGACAATAAACTGAAGCCGTTTAAATACGCGTCGCCGTAAACAATTTTACAACCGCCAAAACCACTTAGTAACAAGACGAAGCAAATGCACTTTTAGCCGCCGCAGCACCACACAAACTCATCACAAACCACCATGGAACCCTGGCAAATCACCAAAGACCGCTCGCAAAAGACCCTCGTCGTCTGGCAGCAACACCTTCCGGCGCTCAATGTTGGCATATCGTCGTCGGCGGTGCTCGAAACGCTCATCGATGGTTTCGATCCGCTCGTTGCAGCCCGTATTGACGCGCAAGATACTTATGATGCCGCCTATCGCGCAGTGCTGGACTCCCTTGCAATCATGCGCATACTAGGCACGAGAGTTCCACAAATTATCGAAGGCCATCTAGACGAGAACAAATCCATCATACGCGACGTGAAAGACCTCTACGGCAACTCGCCACGAACGGAGTCGACCATTTTGAAACGCCTCCGCGAGCTTTTGCCCGTCTGGGTCCGCGCGAATACCGCGCTTGCAGCACTCACGCCTTCTCAGCCTCCGATCGTCCGTGTCGTTGGCGGTGTTGCATTTACCGCATCAGCCGCGAAAACGCTGTACGATGGCTATACCGATATCGTTGGCACCCGCGGTGAAAAGTCCGGATTGCTCAAGGCCGCAGTAGAAAACCTAGCCCAGCATGACGCCGCCGCCGATGAGCTGAATAAACGCTGGTATAAAGTCGTAAAAGCCAGCGCAGACCCCGGCACACCGCTCGAAAACGCACTCGAAGCCATCCCTACGGAAGAAGGCACGCCGGCACCGACCATCGTGGACATTTCCACAGTCACCCAAGGCGGAGACGACGGACTGCACGCCTTGATAGATTGGGCCTCGGGCGGCGGCGACCACGCGACCACCTCGAACCTCCGCTGGAAAGTGGAAGGGGTGGACGCGGGCTTCACACACAGCGTGCCGTTTGACCGAAAAGGCAACGCCATCGGGCCATTCACAGTGGGCCAGGTGGTGCGTGTCATGGGCGAATTTATGAACAGCAGCGGCACCCGGACCACTGCCATAAGAACGCTGACGATCGGCGTGCCGATCGTCTAGTTCCGGGGGAAACGGGAGCGCCCCGCCGAACGGCACGGACGTTGCCCCCGGCCCAACCGTCGTGCAAGGAACTCGACGGTCCGTCTTGAAAAGCGGAAGAGTCGTGCAAGTTGTAACCATGAAACACACACGCGCTCTTTTTCCTGCCCTGATGTTCGCTCCGCTGGTCGCGTGGAGCGCTGGGGATATTCGCTTTGAAGATGTCACGGAACCGGCGGGGCTGCGCGCGCCGCTCGCGGGGTTGATGGGGCATGGCGGGGCTTGGGGGGATTTTGATGGGGATGGGCGGATTGATTTGTTCGTCGGCGGATTCGCGGATCGTCCGGATGCGGAGTATGCGCCGGCATCGGGACCGGTGTTGAACCGGCTGTTTCGGAATGCCGGTGGAGGGAAGTTCGCGCCGGTGGACGTGCCCGGATTGGGCGTGCCCGCGCGGACGAGCGGCGCGGTTTTTGCCGACCTCGATAACAACGGGACGC
>JAYUSJ010000016.1:0-8591 GCA_043755735.1 Verrucomicrobiaceae bacterium
AAACGCGAGACCTTTACCCGCCGCCTTCGCATTCAGAAATGCGTCCACTGGATGCCCCGCTGCGGGCGGCGTCTGCTTGTGCAGCGGTTGGAACGACCACCATTTCCGGTCCTCGTCCGTGACCGCCGATTTATCCCGCACAATCGCCCCCGCGACCAGCGGCTCATCAAACGGAGCGCCGTGATCGATCCACGCGGCGACCTTTGCGATGGCCTCTTCCGGCAGCTTCGGTTTCTTCTCCGGCATGTGCGGCTCCTCTTCGTGCCGCATCATTTTCAGCATCACGCTCTTTGCCGCCGAGAACGGCTCAATAGCCGCCCCTTCTGCCCCGCCGCGCAACAGCGACTCCCTCGTTGCCATGTTAAAGTCCCCCTTGGTCTTCTCTCCGCCGTGGCACTTCACACAATGCTCCTTCAATATCCCCGCGACATCCTTCCGGAACATCTCCAGCCCCTTCCCCATTCTCTCGGCATGGTCCGGCGGCACCGCTTGCTGCGCGTTCACCGAAAGACACATCGCCATCAACACTGGATAAATTCGTTTCATGCAAGGGCTACTGACACGCAGCGCCGGCTTTCCTTAGAGCACCGAAGCGAGGACCGTTCTTGCACTCCGCCCGCACTTCGCTATCCCTTCGCGCCCTATGTTCTGGACTGAAGACGTCGCGGCGCGCGCAGGTGCGGGCCCACACACCATCAACGACTCAAAAACACCAAGCGGCCGCGTTCACGTCGGCGCACTTCGCGGCGTGCTCATCCACGATGCCATCTTCCGCACGATGAAAGAAAAGGGCGTTGAAGTCCGCTACCTCTTCGGCGTGGACGACTTCGATCCCGTGGACGAAATCCCCAAGGGCGAGGACATCCATTTCGGAAAATACATCGGCTGGCCGCTCTGCAATACGCCCGCTCCGTGCGGCGCAGAAGGCGACATGGCCGAGTTTTACATGAAGGAATTCTGGCAGGTCTTCGAGGAGCTCGGCGTCAAAGTCGAACGTTACCGCATGCGCGACATCTATCGCTCCGGGCAGTTCGATAGCGAGATCGACACCATCCTTCGCAACGCCGACAAAGTCCGCACCGTTTACAAGGAAGTCAGCGGCGCCGTCCGTCCCGACCATTGGTATCCCTTCCAAGTCCTTTGCGAAAAATGCGGCTGCATTGCGACCACCGAGGTTTACGACTACGACGGCACCGACGTCTCCTACCGCTGCCTCACCACCCGTTGCGTCAACACCAAGCTCCAGCTCGGTCGCGGCTGCGGCCATGAGGGAAAAATCAGCCCCTTTGGCGGCAACGGCAAGCTCCCTTGGAAGCTCGAGTGGGCCGCTAAATGGAAAAAGTTCCCCGTAACCATCGAAGGCGCCGGCAAGGACCACTCCACAAAGGGCGGTTCCCGCGATGTCTCCGCCGCTTGCTACAAAGCCATCTACGGGGGCGACGAACCGCTCCGCGTTCCCTACGAATTCTTTCTCGTGGGAGGCGCAAAGATGTCCTCAAGCAAAGGCGTAGGCGCCAGTGCCCGCGACATGGCCAACCTTTTGCCCGCCGACGTCCTCCGTTTCCTCATGACGCGCACCAAGCCGAACTCCCCGGTCAACTTCGAAGCCAACGAAGAAGGCATCGTCAAACTCTTCAACGAATTTGACCGCTCCCACACGCGCTTCTTCAACGGCCAGGCAAACCCGGACGAAGCAATGACCTACCGTCTCGCCTGCATGGCCGAGCCTGCGAACTACCGCCCCGCCAATATCCAGCTCGCAGCCGCCCTTGTGCAGATGCCGCATCTCGATGCACGCGTCGAGCTCGCCAAACGCCTCGGAACCGACCTCACTCCCGTCGATAATGCCCGCCTCGACGAACGTATTCGCAGCGCTCGCGAGTGGGTCGAAAACTTTGCCGCCGAAAACGAAAAGACGAAGCTCCAAACCACGCTCCCTGAGCGCGCCAGCGAACTCACGCACACTCAACGCGCATTCCTTCACGCCCTCGCCGACGCCCTTCCCGGCGTCGCGTGGGAAGACGACGCCATTCAGAGCGCCGCGTTCCAAGTCGCAAGACTCACTCCCATCGACCAGCCCCTCGCTTTCAAGGCCCTATACCGCATCTTCCTCGACCGCGAAGCCGGGCCGAAAGCCGGCAACCTCCTTGCCTTCCTCGACAAAGACTTTGTCCTAACGCGATGCCGCGAACTCGACTTCGACATCGCCGAGTTCTGGAAAGAGAGCGCCACTACGCCCGAGCTCATCGCCAAGTGGCTCGAAAAAGAAGGCCCTAAAATCAGCGGCAACACCGAAAGCATCGTCACGCACGGCGCATACGTCGCAAAAGAAATCCTTTACCAGTACGCCGACGGCAAGACCGCCAAAAAGCGTCTCCTTACCGGCGGAATACAGCTCGCGTAAGGCAAAAGCGTAAAGTAGCCCGCGAGTCGCAAGTAGCGGGGCCGTCTCGGCCCCGTGCATTACGGAGTTGTGGGAGACGCTTCGCGTCTCATGGGGCCGGGACGGCCTGTGTATTACCCACAAGTCTCGCGAGCGAGAACGGAGGGCCGAAGGTCCGCAAATGTTATAGCCCAGGCTCAGCGACGAAGGAGCGCAGGCCTGGGTACTGACGTAGCGATGGTCGAGCCCTGCAAGGGCGTAATAGAGCTGAACGCACGCGATTGTTTCGCCCTTGCAGGGCTGCATGGTTATGAAATCGGAACCCACGCCTGCGCTCGTTCCTCGCTTTGCCTGGGCTATAACATTGCCAGGCCTGCGGCCCTACGTCGGACAAGCTTTGAATTCCACCCTGAGACTTGCGGCTAATGCTTTGGGGGACGGCCCCCATCCCTGGAGCTAAACGGCTTGTGCAACCATTGTTGTCGCTTATTCAGGGACGTAGGGCCTTACAACAAAGACCCGTAGAGCATTTGCAAAGACCCGCAAAGCATTTGCAAAGACCCGTAGAGTATTATCAAAGACCCGCAGAGCATTATCAACGACCGTTGACGCATTATCAAAGACCGTTGACGCATCAGCAAGAACCGGCAACGCATTAGCAAGAACCAGCAACGCATTAGCAGGTTAAAAATGGCATAACGGTCTTTGCAAATGGCTTAACGGTCTTCAATAACGTCAAAACGGTCGTTGCAAACGCGACAACAGTCTTTGCTTATCGACCGAGTGACTCTGCAAATGCGCTAACGTTCCCTGCAATAAGGCGAACAGTTTCATCAAAGCCGGAAACGCTTTTTGCTCACGTTCCACCGGTTTATGGAAATCCTCCAACAATCAAATAGGCGCGTGACCTTGTCGGTCACGCGCCTATTTCGGTTGATGATTGTGTCGCTCCGTTACTTCTTTTTGAGGGAAGCGAGATACTCGACGAGGTTCACGAGGTCGTCCTGGCTCAAAATGTTGTTGAGACCTGCGGGCATGAGGCTTGTGGTGAGTTTCTCGCGCTTGGTAATGCTCTTTTTGGCGATGTTTTGGGTCGCGCCGCCGGGCAGGACGACGGTTACTTCGTCCTTTGTTTCGCTACGGACGATGCCGCTGGCGACTGCGTTGTCTTTTAGGGTGAAGAGTTGTGTCTCAAAGCCCATCGAGAGTCCGCTGTTGGGGTTTAGGATGCTCTCGAAGAGCGCCTCTTTTGGTAATTTGCTGCCAATTTCGCTGAGACCGGGTCCGACTTCCACGCCTTTGCCGGAAGCGGTGTGGCAGGTGATGCAAGTGCTCTCGGTGCGCTCGTAAATGGCGCGTCCTTTTGCAATATCGCCGGTGAGTTTGGCCAGCTCGGCGATGGATGGGAGCGGCTTGCCGCCTTGGGCGCTCGGCATGGGGAATAGAACGGCGATGTCTTTGCTGAGTGCGGCATATTGGACGGCTGTGAAGGCGCTCGCGGCGCTGAGCTTGAGGTCCTCGGGAAACTTACCGTCCTTCGCGAGCTTCACGAGGGCTTCCGCGCCGGCTTGGGTGCGGCTTAGGGCGGTGATTGCGGCTTTGCGGTGCTCGATTTTCTTCTGCGTGTCGGTGAGAAGCGCGGCAAGTTTGCTTGCGGCGCGTCCACTGCCGCTGGAAACGAGCACTTTGATCACGCTTTCGGCGTCAGGTCCGCTGAGGGCGTCGCTGAGGATTTTGTCGGCGTCGCTGTCGTTGAGGATGAGCTTGATCGCTTCGCCTGCGGCGGGATCGTTGCCGAGCTTAATGGCCGTCGCGAGGAGCGCGGGGCTCTGTCCTTTCACGCTAAAGTCGCGCACGATTTCGATAAAGGCGGGAGTGCCTTTGGCTTTGATGAGCGTCTCGTTGATCGCCGCAAACACGGCGTCGTTGTTGACGCCTTTGAGTCTTGTGAGGGCTTCACGGGCGATCTCGGCGGATGCCTTGCCGCTGGTGGCGAGCTCGATGAGGGCTGTGTTGCGCAAGTCGCCTTTTGGGAGGAAGTCAAAGGCGCGCATGTAGCGGAGATGGGCGTTGTCTTTATCCTGAAGGATCTTTGCGAGGTAGCTTGCGGCCTTGCCGGAGCGGGTGCGCCAGATGATGTCGCGTCCGGCGGGTGTGTTCCACTTTTCACCGACATCGGAGAGCCATTTATCGAAGCATGCGTCTTCGTTTTTGTCTGCTCCGATACCGAGAGCTTCGAGATACCAGCGGTCTTTGCCGTCGTGTTGCTGCGCAAGGACGCTCCAAATGCGCGCAATGTCGGTGCGGTGGTGGAGGACGAGCGCGACTTGACGGCGAACAGCGGGTGTGTCGCGGATCATTTTGGCTACAAGGGCGCGGTCGTTTTCAATGAGGTCGGTGTTGATGACTTTGCTGAGACGAAGGGTGTTGCTAAGACGGATGGACCAGATGCGGATGTTTTCGTCGGGGTCGTTGAGGCCGAGCGTGAGATACTTTAGCTCGCTCCCTTTTATGTGCGCGAGAAGTCCGAGCGCGCGGGCGCGGAGACGGGCGTCGGGGTTGCGCCAAAGGGCGAGCAAGGCGGGCTCTGCTTTCTCGCCCATGGCGTGAAGGGCGCTCCAGGCGGTTGCTTGGATCACGCGGTTCGGCGAAGTGAGTGCTGTGGCGGCGCTCTCGGCGGTGGAGAAGTCGGGAGCGGGCGCTTTGGCGAGGTTCGCGGGGGCTACGCGATAAAGACGGCCCATGATTTTGCCGGATTGGTTGTCGCCCATGGCGTGCCCGCCGACGCCGGGATCATACCAGTCGGCTACGACGAGCGAGCCGTCGGGCGCGATGGCGACATCGCTGACGCGATACCACGAATCGGTGCTGGTGAGGACATCGACCATCGTGGCTTTGTAACCCGCGCCGTCTTTTTCGACCGGATAGGCGCGGACGGTGCGCGGTCCGGCGTCGCAGTGAATCATCTGGTTTTCAAACTGCGCGCCGAGGGTTTTGCTTTCGTTGATGAGCAGTCCGGTGGGCGAGCCTGCGCCGGTCTGGAGGACGTTTGGGACGCTGCCGGGGTCGTTCAGGTGCCAATGGCGGAGGGGAATTTCTGTCTCCATGTTCGTGCGTTTTGTCTGCCAGCCTGCACCGGTGAACTCGTCGGTGAAACCGTAGTTGCCGTACTCCATCACGTAGTTAATGCGGACGCCTTTGTTGCCGTCGTCGTCGTTATCGCTTTGCCACATGGTGCCGAAGGAATCGACGGCGACTTCGTAGTTGTTGCGGAAGTTGTGTCCGAGTGTTTCGACGTTGCTCGCCTTGCCTGCGACGAGGTCGATGTCGCAGCGATAGACCATTCCCTGGCGGTAGGGCTCGCCTTTGTTGGTGATTTTGTTGCCTGCGAGATCGGTGACGATGGAGTCGTCGGGCCACTTCATTTCCGTGATGCTGTTTCCCGCGTTAAAGTAAAACTTTCCCTCCGGCCCGCGCATGAAGGAGTGGATCTGGTGGTCGTAGTTCCAGACGCCGCCTATTTTGAAAAGGATCACGGCGCTCTCGGCTTTGTCGTCGCCGTCGGTGTCGCTCAAGAGCCAGATGTTTGGGGCGGCACTGACGATGACTTGCGTGCCTTTGCCGGTGGGGGAGGGGAGGACGCAGATGCCGAGAGGGTTCGTGAGTTCTTTGCTTTGGAAAAAGGTTTTCTCGGAGTCGGCAAGGCCGTCGTTGTTGGTGTCCTCGAGGATGACGACGCGGTCGCCTTCGGCGCGGGTCTTCATGTGGCCGCGGTAGTTGGTGCACTCGGCGGCCCAGACGCGGCCCCGGTGATCGACTTCGATGTTCGTGGGGTTTTGGACCATCGGCTCGGCGGCAAAGAGCGAGGAAGTGAGGCCGGGAGCAGCGGTAAAGGTGCTCATGTTGGCCTTCGCTTTATCGAGGCCGTAGCGGGCTTCGATGTTGGCGTTCGGCTTCTGCGCAAAGGCAGGCAGAGTGACGGCGATGGTGACGGCGAGGACGAATGTGGGCTGGTTCATGGTTCGTGTAATATCCCGCAGGTCGCGGGCACTTAGCCAATTCCCATCTCGCACGCCGCAACGTCAGCGCGACATGCGGAGAATGCGGTCGTTGTAGCTGTCCGTGATGATGAGTGCGCCGTCCGGTGCGATGGTGACGCCGTGCGGGCGGTTGAGTTCGCTGGTAAGGGCGTCGCTGGTGAGGGACGCGCCCTTTTTTCCGCTGCCCGCGATGATGGTGAGGGCGTTCGTCTTCGGGTCGAAGCGGCGGATGACGTGGTTCTCGGCGTCCGCGATGATGACGCTGCCGTCGCGGTCGAGACATGCGTGCTTCGGGCCTTTGAGAATGCCGGAAACGAGCGTGCGAATCTTCCCCGCTGCGTCCACAAAACGCAAAGCGTTGCCGTTGCGTTCGAGGATGTAAAAGGAACCGTCCGAAGCGGGAATGACCGCGCGCGGATCGCTGAGCGGGGAGTCGATCGCGAGTGTGCCGTCCTGCGGCGTTCCGCCTTTTCCGTTGCCCGCGACGGTTGTGACGACGTGCGTGTCGAGCGAGATGCGGCGAATGCGTTTGCTGTCGATGTCCGCGACGAAGAGGTGCTTTTGCGCGGGGTCGAGGGCGATCTGAATGAGCGTGGAAAAAGCCGCATCTTTCGCAAGACCGCCGTCGCCGCCGAAGCTTTTTTCCCCCGTGCCGGCAAAGGTCGAGATGGTGCCATCGGGGGAGATCTTTCGGATGCGGAAGTTCCAGGAATCGGAGAGAAAGATGTCGCTGTTGCTGGCGATGGCGGCGTTGTGGATTCCATTAAACTGCGCCGCGACCGCCAAGCCGCCGTCACCGGAGAATCCCTTGACGCCCGTGCCGGCGAGGAGCGTGAGTTTGCCCGTCTTATCGACGGAAAGGACGCGATTTCCCGAGACCATCTCGGCGATGATCATGCGGCCGTCGGGTAAGAACTCCACCGCGAAAGGCTCGCGCAATTTACAGTCGGTCGCGAGAGCATTTGCGGCGATGCTTCCGCCGCCCGCGATGATGTCCAGTTTCGCAGCGAAGCCGGAGGAGATGAAGACGAGGATTGTGAGGATGATACGCATGGCTATGCGCAATGGAACCATCCCGAGCCTCAATGTCGAGCCGCGTCGCGGAGCGGAGTAGCGCTACTCGACGTCGCAGACGATGCGAAAGCCGACATCATTGCTTTGGTAGCCGGGCATGTTGGAGTTCCGCGAGCAGCAACGGAGGCTGGAGATCCGGGATTTCCACGAGCCGCCGCGATAAACGCGATTTGCGGAAAGCTTCTGCACTTTGGGGTTGGTGCACTCCTTGCCCTTGTAAGGCTCGAAGGAATCAATGCACCACTCGAATACATTTCCCGCCATATCTTCAATTCCAAACGGGCTCGCGCCGCGCGGAAAACTGCCGATCGGCGCGGTCTCGGCAAACCCGTCATCCACACTCGGGTCGCGCCAGGCAAACGCCGTGCGAACGTCGGCGAAATTGGCAAGGTGCGCGGTCATATTGCCGTCCCCCCAAGGAAACATGCGTGCCTCGCCGCCGCGTGCGGCATACTCCCATTCCGCCTCGGAGGGCAGACGATATTTGCGCCCTTCGCGCTGGCTCAGCCATTTGCAATACGCCTCGGCTTCAATGGCGCTCACGTAAATGACGGGATGGTTTTCGTCCGCCCACGCAGCCCGTTTGCTTCGATGGGAGGGGTCGAATTTCTCGTACATCCCGTTGGTGATGGTGTGCCGCGACATGTAGAAACACGAGAGGATAACCGGGGTCGCGGGGGTCTCGTTTGACTGCGCGTCCGAAGTCTCGCAGCCCATTCGGAACTGCCCGGTGGGAACGAGGAACATTTCGAGCCCTGCGGAGTTGATGAAGTTGCAGTATTTGGCTTTCTCATCCGCCCGTGCGATCGGCGATAAGTTGATCACTGTCTTTACCGAGCCTGCTGCGGCAGGGCGCCCGAGAACGGGAGCCGCTGGTTTTGGCCGGGAAGGAGTGGCCACCGAGGTGGATGAACGCATCGTCGGAGCCTGGCTCTCCGCAGGCATTGGCATCGACGCCATTTCTTCAAGATACTGGTCGATCAGATCTTCGGAGTCAGCCCCGCTGAGGCCGAGACTTTCGCCGAGATTGCACATCGCATCCCGCTGGTCGTCTGACATTTCTTCGCCATCGAGGCAAAGGCGTGACATCTGGA
>JAYUSJ010000017.1:0-28526 GCA_043755735.1 Verrucomicrobiaceae bacterium
GAGCGCGCTGATCACGGTTCCGATCAAATTACCCACGCCGCCGACTACCACCGTCATGAAGCAGTCCACAATGTAGAGCTGCCCGAGCGATGGACCGACGTTTCCGATTTGGCTGATGAACGCGCCCGCGAGCCCCGCGAGGCCGCTGCCCAGCGCGAAGGTGAGCATGTTTACCCGCTCCGTGCGGACACCCATGCAGGCGGCCATCTGGCGATTTTGCATCACCGCCCGAATGAGCAGGCCGAGCGGTGTTTTCTTCAAAAGCATCGTGACTCCGAATACGATGGCCACTGCGAAAACGATTACGAACACACGGTTCCAGCCGAACAGCACGTCGTTCACCGTCCAGTTTCCGCTGAGCCAGCTTGGCGAAGATACCTGCACGTTGTTTGCGCCAAAGGTGAGTCGGAAGAGTTGCTGCAAAACGAGCGAGACACCCCAGGTCGCGAGGAGCGATTCCAGCGGGCGGCGGTAAAGAAAGCGAATGATGCCGCGCTCCAGTGCGATGCCCGCGAGTGCGGCCGTAAGAAAGCTGAGGGGCAGGGCAATGATGAAGTAGCAGTTGTAGAGAGTGCCGGTCGCGTTCATTCCGGGAAGTGCGATGTGGATGCCGAACGGTGATAGTTCCAAGCCGGGACCGAACACGCACTGCACCACGTATGTCGTGTATGCCCCGATGGCGATCATTTCCCCGTGCGCCATATTGATGACACCCATCAGCCCAAATGTGATCGCGAGTCCGATCGCGACAACGAGCAGGATGCTTCCCAAGGAGAGCCCTCGGAATGCGGTGCCGGCGGTGTTTACAAAAGTTACGTGCTTCGCGATTTCATTGAGCGCCAGTTGGGCGGTGTTCGCGAGTTGCGGTTTTGATTCAGCGGTAGCTTCAGCCACGATTGCCTTCAGCGCATCCTGGCTGGGGATGGAGCGGATTGCGCCGAGTTCGTTGCACGCGGCAATCTTCACAGCATCGTTTTCGTCCTTCAGTTGAATCAATGCGATGGCCTCGCGAATCGCTCGCTTCACGCGGGAATCGGTTTCGCGGGTCTGCCGCGCCAGCAATGCTGGAAGCCGCTCAGGGTCTTGCTCGCTTCCCATCGCCTCCACTGCTTCCTGGCGTTTCTTCGCGTCTGGCGATGAGAGTTGCGCCATATCGAGAACGCTCTTCATCGCAAGCCGCAGCGACGAGTCGGTTTCTGCGGCATTCAGGTCTGCAGCGACGAGTCTTCCGAGTGCGGCGCCCGTGTCGAAGCGATGTGCCAGTTGCTTTCCATCACCGTCCTTCTCTTCAGTGAGCGTCACTGGAACCTTCACTCCATCTGCATCGACGTTGAAGAATATCCCGCCCTCCTTCCAAAGTGTGAGCAGCGCGATGACTTCCTGCGGGTCGGCGTCCCCGAGCGAGGTCACTAGCTTCGCCTGTTCCTCGGAGTCTTCGATAAGGACCGCCTTGGCGATGACCTCCCGCGGAGTCGCGGCATGGATGGACGCGCCGAGCAGCAATGAAAGCAGCAGGGCGCAAATGAGTTTGAGCATTTGCAATTTGGTCTTGGTTGCCGAATTGGGCGGGCCCTGCGCCACACAATGCGCAGAGCCCGCCCCGTTTCGATCTATCCGGCACAAATCGGTGCGCGGTCGCCGCTACTATTTCGTCGCGACCTTTGGCTTGAAGGTGCCTTTCAACCAAGGCTCACCAAACACGCCGTCGTATTGCTTGAGGATCTTGAACTGACCGTCCGCTTTCGTCTCTCCGATGAAGACGTTCTTCGTAAGGTGCATGTTCTTTTGCGAAGTCACCTTGCCGCCAGGGCCGCTGAACGAGAGTCCGCTCTGCAACGCCTCCCGGACTTTGTCCACTTCGAAGCTGCCGGCTTTTTCGACCGCGGCTTTCCAGAGATAGACGCCGTTGTAGCTGAGCACCATTGGCGAGCAGGTCACACGACCTTCCTTCTTCACTCCGTCCACAGTCGTCTTCTTCAACCAGCCTTGGAAGTCGTCCACGAACTTCTTGTTCGCCGGAGTTTTGATGCTCTGGAAGTAAGTCCAGCAGCCGAGTTGACCGACGAGTTGCTTCGCAGGAAGTGCGCGGAATTCATCCTCGGAAATCGAGAACGAAACCACCGGACACTTCTCTGCCGTGAGACCGGCAGCGGCGTATTCCTTGAAGAACGGGACGTTTGTATCGCCGTTGAGCGTGCTGACTACGCAAGCCTTTCCGCCTGCCGAGAACTGCTTAATCTCCGCGATGATCTGCTGGTAATCGGTGTGGCCGAACGGCGTGTATTTTCCTGCCGATATGACTTTGCCCGACTCGTCCTTCTTGAACCCGCCGCCGATGTTTTCGATCGGCACGCCTTTGCTCAGCAAATACTCGAGCAGCACGAGGTTTGTGGTCTGCGGATAAACGTAATCGCTGCCGAGCAGATAGAACTTCTTTTTTCCCTGCGCCAGCAAGTAGTCGATCGAAGGCGTAGCCTGCTGATTCACCGCTTCCGCAGTGTAAAAGACATTCTTCGATTCCTCCTCACCCTCGTACTGCACGGGATAGAACAGGAGACCGTTGTTCTTTTCAAAGACCGGCAGTACTGACTTGCGGGACACGGATGTCCAGCATCCGAAAACCACCGCGCATTTGTCCTGCTCGAGAAGCTGCTTTGCCTTTTCCGCGAAGAGCGGCCAGTTCGATGCGCCGTCCACTACGACGGGTTCGATTTTCTTGCCCGCGACTCCGCCCTTGGCGTTGATTTCGTCGAACGTGAATAGGAGCACATCGCGAAGCGAAGTCTCTGAGATCGCCATCGTTCCCGAGAGCGAGTGAAGGATGCCTACTTTGACGGTCTCCTGGGCCTGGGCCGAGAATGCGGAAACCGTTGCGATACCTACGGCCAGCGCTGCTGCGCGGGCGGATTTTTTGAGAATGTTGAACATGTGTTGTTGGAATGAATTGTTGGTTTTAAGGATCACTGGCTCCCCCGGAAGTCACCACACCCCGGGGGAGCCTCATGACCAGGCCGGATCACTACGGCCCGTTTGTTTGACCAAATTAGAAGCTGAACGAGACGCCGACGTTGCCGGTGACGAAGTCCGAATCCACGTTGCCGGGGAGCACGCTGTCCTCCGTGTGGTAGTAGGTCACGCCTGCCGAAAGCGTCGTGCCTTCCATTGCGCCCTTCAGCGCGATCGAGCCCTGAAACCCGAGTGAAGCATAGGCAAACCCTGCGTCGCCGCCATGGTAGCCGTCAGTCACGACCGCGACTGCGCCGGGAATCGAGAAATTCACCGGACCTGCTGCGAAATCGTAGGAGCCGCTGAGGACACCGACCACGCCTTCTTCCTGCCCGCCGTTCCCATCCACGCGCCCATGGAGCGTGAGGGTCGGTTTGAGGAAAGTATCGTAGCCCACTTTGAAGTCCACGATCCGCTCGGAAGCGCCTGCATACATCCACTCCTGATAGAGCAAAGTGTAGGTCAACGGACCGGAGGTGTAGGCAAAGCCCGCCCACAGATCCACTTCCTGCACTTTGCCGCTGATGGAACTCACGGCCTTGTCGTTCACGTCCCACCACGAGCCGAAGATGAGCTTGAACTGCTCGGTCATCTGCACGCTGATTTCGAGCTGTGGGTGAAAGAGCGCGTTGCTGAAGCTATTTCCGCCGGCCCATGTGTCTGCACCATACGAAATGAAGTGCGTGTCCACGGTGAGGCTCAACGTTCCACTCACCCGTGACTTGACCGGCGCGGTCATCGGCGCGGCTGGTGTCCCGGCGAATGTTGTAGTGGTCGTCAGCGCAACTGCGGCTGCGAGAAGGATGGTCGATTTGAGTATGTTCATTAGATGTTGGTTGTTTTGATTGCGCCTTTCTTGGCGCGAACCACCCATTAGCCGCACCCATGCCAGGCGGGCCGTTTCGCACGATTAATGGCCTGAGAGTTATCGGGGAAAACGATGAACGAGATTCATGAGCGAGCGAATCAGTTCCAGGTAAACGCTGGAGCGTTGCCTGTTGCGCGACAGCATGGCCGTTCCGCAGGCGAAAAGCATTGTGTCAGCGCTCCCGGGGACCGAGGTGTGCTGCGGGGAGATGTGCGCAAAAACTCACGCGGTGGTCAATTCGGTGCACATCCCGGCCGGTGTTTCTTCTTTTCATCGGGATAATCTCTGGCATCCCGTTCTCCATGACACGTGACGAAGCCATCGCCCGCTTGCAGCCCTATCTCGGCAAGGATTTGCGCACTCTTGCCGATGAGCATCGCGTCACGGTGTGGAAAGACGGCAAGAAGAACAAGGGGTGGGCTGGAATGGAAGTAGAGCGTTTGCTCGGGCGCGCGCAGGACTCAAAGCAAGAGGCGGATTTCGGAACTTTCGAGCTGAAAGTTGTGCCCGTGGTTCGCGACATTCTCGGGCGCTGGAGTGTAAAGGAGACCATGGCTATCACGATGATTGACGCGAAAAACGTGATCGAGATGCCGTTTGAGCACAGTCATTTGCTGGACAAATTGTCCGCGCTGCTCATTTGCGCGCGAGTGTTCGTGAATGAGCAGGACGATTCATCGCTTTTGCTGAAAGCGGGCGGTTTCGATCTGGGCGATGGCGAGATGTTCCGCGTGGTGCAGGCTGACTATGAACTCGTGCGCAAGACGCTGCGTGAGGGCGGCGAACTCACGGGATGGATGGGCAATTTCGTCCAGCCGCGCACCAAAGGCCCCGGCAAAGGCGTGAAGACGTTCGCATTTTACGCGCGGACGGGATTCGTCGCGCGGATGTTGAAGCTGAACAGTTGAGCGGGCTGGCTCAGCGGATGCCGAGCAGCTCGACTTCGAAAACGAGTGTTGAGTTTGGAGGGATGGCACCGGGGTAGCCTTGCGCGCCGTATGCGAGGTCCGGCGGGATGGTGAGTTTCACTTTGTCGCCCACTTTCATCTGTGCGACGCCGAGGTCCCAGCCGCGAATGACCTGGCCTGCGCCAAGGACAAACTCGAAGGGATCATCCCGGTCCACGGAGCTGTCGAATTTTCCGCCATCGGTAAACCACCCGGTGTAATGGACGGAGACGAGGTTGCCTTTTTCCGGCGCGGCGCCGGTTCCTGTGGTGATGACTTCGATTTGGAGCTCGTTTGTGGACATTCGCGGAAACGAGCAGCTTTTTGCTGCGGGGTCAATGGAACCTTACAATGTGTAAAATTTAGAGCTGTTCAATTTCAAGCCGAGCGGGTAGAGATTATTTCGTTGAGTAAAAGTTGGAGAAAAAATGTCCACTTATGCGCTACGAACATTTCACCTACTGCTCCCCAGCCACACAACCGACAGCGTTGCTGCACGGGTGGTGTGATCGAATTTGGTTCGGAAGGGCCTCGTTCATTTTTTCTTTCGCTGCGTTGATTGCGGGAGCGAGCGCGCAGGAACCGATCGCTGCGCATTCGCTGACAGGCAGCAGTATTGAGGATTTGATGAATCTGCGGGTGACCACGGTTTCGCGAAGCGCGAGCACAGTCGGGCAATCTCCCGCGGCCGTTTTTGTTATCACACCGGAGATGATTCGCCGCTCGGGAGCAACGACGTTCCCGGAGATATTGCGGATGGTGCCGGGGATGAACGTGGCGAGAATTGATGCAAACAAGTGGGCTGTCAGTGCGCGTGGGTTCAACGAGCGTTTCGGCAACAAGCTGCTGGTGCAGGTGGATGGGCGGACGGTTTATAATCCCGTTTTTTCAGGGGTGTATTGGGACTCCGTGGACTACGTCCTTGAGGACGTGGATCGCATTGAAGTCATACGAGGTCCAGGAGCGAGTGTGTGGGGCGCAAACGCGGTGAATGGGATCGTGAATATCATCACGAAGTCTGCGGAGGCCACCCAGGGCGGGCTTTTCAGTGCAGGTGGCGGCAGCGCGGAGCGCGGTTTTTCGAGCCTCCGCTATGGAGGTAAAATCGGCGATGACCTCTCATATCGGGCCTACGGGAAATGGTTCGAAAGGGAATCGCTTTACACGAATTTTGACCGGGTGATTAATCCATCCCTCCGGCCCGACGATGACTGGCGCGGAATTCGGGGCGGGCTGAGGTTTGACTGGACGCCGACCCCCGCAGACAGACTGACGCTCCAGGGCGATTGGTATCGTACCGAGGGCGGGCAGCAGCGTCCGCGCCCTTTGTCTTCGCCGCCGTTCACGTTTGTGTCCGTGGGCGACGAAGTCCAAAGCGGAGGGAACGTGCTTGGTCGCTGGACTCATCAAGTAAACAAAGAGTCGAGTTGGGCGCTCCAACTTTACTGGGACACGGCAGACCGGAATAACACGGACGGCTTTAATCACCTGCGATGGCAGACGTTCGACGTGGATTTCCAGCACGCGCTCCGGCTTGGCGAGCGGCACAAGGTGACGTGGGGGCTTGGATACCGATTTGTGGATTTCCACGGTTTTCCGAGTGCGCCGGATGACGGATTTCAGATCAATTGGGTGACGCCTTACAGGACGACGAATCTTTTTACCGCGTTTCTCGACGATCAAATGACGGTGGTGCCGGACCGTCTGTTCTTCACGCTGGGAACGAAAATCGAGCACAATGAATTTACGGGCGTGGAAGTGCAGCCGACTGCGCGCTTATTGTGGACGCCGACGACGAAGCAGAGCGTGTGGGCGGCGGTATCCAGAGCGGTGAGAACGCCGAGCCTCGCGGATGATGAGCTCGCATTTACGCTTCAGCCCGTCGGTCCCGATGTATTTCCGCAATTGCGGGGAAGCACCGGATTCCAGTCGGAAAAGGTCATTGCTTACGAGTTGGGCTATCGGGCGCAAGCCACGCCTGCCCTGTCCTTCGACGCCGCGTTGTATTACAATGTCTATGATGATCTTTCCTCGATTATCCCGACGGATGCGACGCTCTCCGGGAAGTCGGTTTTTGTGCTGCTGCCTCGCGGCAACCGGTTGAGTGGCGAGACTTACGGCATTGAACTTTCGGCGACGTGGCAGGTGACGGATTGGTGGAAGCTCTATGGATCTTACAGCTTCCTGCAAATGCAGTTGCACCGTGATACGGGAGGACTCAGTGCCGCGCAGGGCGCATCCCTTGCATCGCAGGAAGCCGGCTTCGAGGGGCAAAGCGCGCAAAACCAAGTCTATCTTTCTTCATCGTTCGACATCTCCCGCGACGTGGAGTTCGACATCATCGGGCGTTACGTGGACAACCTGCCGGGATCTCCTCCGGGCATAAAAAGCTACATCGCCCTCGATGCACGTCTGGCGTGGAGGCCGAATGATCATCTTGTCGTCGCAGTCGTGGGGCAGAATCTGCTCGGCGACCGGCATCTCGAGCTCGGGCGGGCCTCCACCGTGGGCGGGCCGCTGAATGAGGTGAGGCGCGGCGTTTACGCTTCAGTGACTTTAACATGGTAGAATTATGCGCCGCCCGATTTTCACCGCCCGCATTCCCGCCCCCTGCGCAAGCGCATGGCTGCGTGGCGCGGTGCTGCTAATGGCGGGTTCGTTGATGCTTTCACAGCAGGCTTTCGCGCAGTATCGGGAGTACGAAGTGAAGGCTGCGTTCCTCGCGAATTTCGCGCAGTTCGCGAAATGGCCGGGCGCTGCATTCAGCGATGCGAACGCGCCGTTTGCCATCGGAGTCCTCGGCGACGACCCGTTTGGGGGCGCGCTGGAATCGATCGTGAAGGGGCGATTAGTTTCCGGGCGGAAGGTCGTCGTTCGGCGCGCACGCCGCCCAGAGGAGGTGCGGAACTGCCAGATCGTTTTCATCAGCAATTCGGAGCGCGCGCGTGTGGTCGAAATTATATCCAGTTTCCAGATGGCGAGCATCCTCACGGTTGGCGAAACGGACCAGTTCGTGAACCAGGGTGGCATGGTTGGCTTTTTTATGGAGGGAGACAAGGTGCGCTTTGCAATCAACCATGGAACGGCGAAGCGCTCCGGGCTCGAACTGAGCTCCCGCCTCATCAAACTAGCGAAGGCCACACCATGAGCAGGCTCCCTTCCACGCTTTTGTTGTCCAATCTGCCGATCAAAAGGAAGATGACTGTCGCGTTGATGGGGACGACGCTCATTGCACTTCTGGTGGCCTGCACGGCACTCGCGGTTTATGAGCAAGTGACTTTCCGCAAAGTGCAAACCCGAAACATCAATATTCTCGCTGAGGTGCTCGCCAGGAACTGCACGGCCGCGCTCAGCTTCATGAACCCGGATGATGCACGGCAGACACTCGATGCCCTTGGTGCGAAACCGTCCGTCGAAATGGCGTGCCTTTACAATACGGAGGGAATGCTTTTCACCGCGTATCGAAGAGGCGATGTGGCGACGGAATTTCCGTTAATGCCTGGACCCGATGGCACGCGGGAGTTGTCGCATCATCTGGAAGTCGTGCATCCAATCGTGATGAGCAATGGTTCTCGCGTGGGGACGATGTACATTCGCAATGACTTCAGGGAGCGCGACGCACATCTGCAGACCTACATCGTGATCTCGGCACTGGTCTTGATTCTGACGCTGGTTTTTGCATTTTTGTTTTCGTCGGTGCTCCAGGGCGTCATCACCCGCCCGATCATGGAACTCACCGATACGGCGAAGAAGATTGGCACCACTCGTGACTATACGGCGCGAGCGCAGAAGCACGGGCAGGACGAAATCGGTACGCTCACCGACGGGTTTAACCTCATGCTGGCGGGCATCAAGGATCGTGATACAGCCTTGCTCACAGCCAACAACGCGCTGACCACAGAAAATCAGGAGCGAAAGCGCGCGGAGGAGCTGCTCGCGTGGGAGAAGGGTGCCATGGAGTTGATCTGCGGCGATGCTTCACTGCGTGAAGTTTTGGACGGACTGATGCGAAGCCTGGAGCGCCACTCTTCCGGCGCGCTTTTTTCCGTCCTCCTGCTCGACAAAGACGGCGTCCACCTCCGGCACGGCGCCGCGCCGAGCCTTCCAGACGCTTATAACCGGCTCATCGACGGAGTCGCCGTGGGGCCCGATGTGGGCTCGTGCGGCACCGCAGCGTACGACAACCGGCAGGTCATCGTCACCGACATAAGCACCGACCCGCTTTGGGCGGACTTCCGTGAGTTAGCGCTCGGACACGGGCTCTCCGCGTGCTGGTCCACGCCGATTCGCAATCGCTCGGGCAAACCGGTTGGCACGTTTGCCGTCTATTATCGTGAGCCGCGTTCGCCGAATGCCGCCGAGTTGGATCTCATCGCGCGTGCAGTTCACATCACCTACATCGCCATTGAGCGGAAGCAGACCGAGGAGGAAATCCGGATATTGAACTCATCGCTGGAGCAGCGCGTTCGCGAGCGTACCGCGCAACTCGAGGCGGCGGTGAAGGAACTTGATGCGTTTTCATATTCCGTATCGCACGATCTGCGGGCACCGCTCCGTGCGCTCGACGGATTCTCGCGGATCGTGCTTCGCGATTACTCTCCGAGACTCGACGAAGACGGTGTGCGAATGCTCGGCGTCATCCGCGCAGAATCGCAGCGCATGGGGCGACTCATCGACGACCTGCTGGCATTCTCCCGGCTTGGCAGGCAGCAGATCGAGCGGGTGCCGATCGATATGGGCGCGCTGGCAAAGGAGGTCTTCGACGAAATGCTGGCAATGGAGCGGACACGCAATGTCCGGCTGACGCTGAGCGAACTTCCGGCGGTGAACGGCTCCGCGCCGATGATTCGGCAAGTGTGGGTGAATCTCATCGGCAACGCCATCAAGTTTACGAATAGACGGGAGGCCGGAGAGGTCGACATCGGCACGAAGACAGGTGATGGCGGTGAGGTGGTCTTTTTTGTAAAGGATAATGGAGCAGGCTTTGACATGCAGTATGCGGGGAAACTCTTCGGAGTCTTTCAGCGACTCCACAGCCAGCAAGAGTTTTCCGGTACCGGGGTCGGCCTCGCGCTTGTGCAGCGGATCGTCCAGCGTCACGGAGGGCGGATTTGGGCGGAGGCGGAACTCGATAAGGGCGCAACTTTCTTTTTCACCATCCCGCACTCGCCGCTATGAGTGCCATGCTCGAAATACTTTTGGTCGAGGATAACCCGCAGGACGCGGAGCTTACCATCCGTGCGTTGAAAAACCGTAACCTTGCGAACAATCTTGTTCACGTAGAGGACGGGCAGGCCGCTCTGGATTTTCTTTTTAGAGAGGGTCGCTACAAGAACCGTGATGCTACTCTGCGGCCCAGGGTCGTAATGCTCGACTTGAAGCTGCCGAAGGTGGATGGAATCGAGGTGCTGCGAAGGATTCGTGCGGATGAGCGGACCAGGCTTCTGCCGGTAGTCGTGCTCAGTTCATCGAGGGAGGATCGCGATATCGCCGAGGCATATAAGCTGGGAGTGAACAGCTACATTGTGAAGCCGGTGGATTTTGAATCATTTTCCGAGGCCGTGAGCAATCTGGGCCTCTATTGGTTACTGTTAAACGAAGCACCCGAACACGCGCCATGAATGCGACTCCTGCCCGCCCTTTGCGAGTCCTTCTACTGGAGGACTCGGATCTTGATGCCGAGCTGATATCAAGGGAGCTCGCGCATGGCGGAGTGGAATGCGAAATCCGGCGTGTGCAAACGCGCGGCGATTTCGAGCGCCAGCTCGCCGAATTCATCCCGGAGATGGTGATTGCGGATTACCGACTGCCCGCGTTTGACGGCGGGCAGGCTCTCGAGTTTGCGAAGGTGAATTGCCCGGATGTGCCATTCATCGTTGTTTCCGGGGCGGTCGGTGAGGAGACGGCGGTGGAGCTTCTGAAAAACGGCGCGACCGACTTTGTGCTGAAGGATCGGCTTGCGCGTCTGGTGCCAGCGGTCCGCCGTGCCTTGCGCGAGGTCGCGGAGCGGGTGGCGCGTCGGACTGCGGAGTCTGATTTGAAGGAACTCAATGAAGCTCTCGAACGGCGGGTCATCGAGCGAACCCGGGAGTTGAAAAGCAAAAATGCGCTGATGGAGGAGGACTTGAAGCTTGCACGGGAACTTCAAATGGCGTTCCTGCCGCGAACCTTCCCGACGCTTCCCCGTGGTGTGCCGGAGCCCGTGAGTGCTGTGAAGTTTTGCAGCATCTATCGCCCGACGACATCGGTGAGCGGAGATTTTTTCAATGTCGTGCCGGTTTCGGATACATCGGTCGGAGTGCTCGTTTGCGACGTGATGGGCCATGGCGTGCGTGCGGCGCTCGTCGCGGCAATGATGCGTGCAATCGAGGGCGAACTCGCGCCGGTCGCGGACGATCCAGGTGCGCTGCTGGCCGGGTTTAACAGCGCTTTGCGCGGGATTCTCAGGCAGTCCGGGACGACCGTTTTTGTCACCGCATTTTATCTCGTGGTCGATGTCGGGAACGCGCGGGTCACTTTCGCCAATGCGGGGCATCCGAGCCCGATTCTTGTGCGGGGAGATCCTCGCGAAGCGGAGCCCATTAGCGCAAAGAAATCCTACGGTCCCGCACTGGGGCTGTTCGATGACGTGCAATATGAAGCGCATATTCTGGACGCGATGGAGGGAGACGTGATTCTCCTTTTTACCGACGGCCTTCACGAGGTGGAGAACGCGAACGGCGAATCATTCAGCGAGAGCCGCCTCCGCGAGGCGATCCGCAGACGGGCAGGCATTGAGCCGGCTCAACTAGTGGAGGCCGTTTTTTCCGATATCGAAGCATTCGCGGAAGGGCAGGCATTCACGGATGATGTGTGTCTTGTTGGAGTCGAAATCGCGCACCTAAAATGAAAAATAATGACCGATTGACAACAGACGGTGGGCGGCATGACGATTCATCTAGAACGGCTGGAATTGTCGCTTTGTTTTTTATGTCAACTTGGATTCAAGCAGACGGAAAAAATATTCTCGGTGGCCTCGGGCTGCCGCAGTTCGAAGTGATGCAGTGTAGGCGAGGTGGGGCTCAGCTTTTTCAACCACATCATACGGGCGGGAAATCCGTCGCGTACAAATTCCATGAGTGAATCCGACACTCCCACAAAAATGACCAATCGCGAAGTGCGCGATCCCTCGCGAGCCCCGGTGCGGATTCTTTGCGTCGAGGATAATGAGTGCGATTTCCTCTTGATCCGGCGGCACCTGCGGGACGCGGCTTTTTCCGCGCCTCTCGACATCCAACGTGCCCGCTCAATGGGCGAGGCCGTCGGCATCCTCGGGCGCGACGTGTATGGAGAGCGGTGCGATATGGTGTTGCTGGATCTCTCGTTGCCGGACTCTCGCGGTGCGGAGACCTACCATCGACTCAGGGAGGCGGCGCCTCGCGTCGCCGTCGCAATCCTCAGCGGCAACAATGACGAAAGCCTTGCTCTCGATCTTGTGCAGCACGGCGCGCAGGACTACCTGCCGAAAGACGCGCTCACTCCGGACCTTCTGATGCGATGCATCATCTACGCGATGAAGCGCCAGCATCATCGGGTGGAAATGGAAGCGCTGACCCGCCGTTTGCGCGCGGCTACCGAGGAGCTCAAGACAGTGCAAATGCAGCTCATCCAGGCCGAGAAGCTGGAGTCTCTCGGGCGTCTCGCTTCGAGCGTCGCGCACGAGGTGAAAAATCCGCTGGGCGTCATTCAGATGGGAATCGACTATCTTGCCGGAACCCTTTCCGGTGCTGCTCCCGGTGTGACGCGCACACTCGGAATCATGCAGGAAGCGGTCGGGCGTGCAGACGCAATCATACACGACATGCTCGATTTCTCGCGGACGAATCTCCGGCGGGTGGAAAGATGCGACCTTAATTCTATCGTTCACTGCGCAATCCGGATGCTTCAGCACGAAATCGATCGCAGGAATCTCAGCCTTCGGCTGGAGTTGATGCCGTGCCTGCCCCGGACGCTGTGCAATTCCACCGAGATGCAGCAGGTGTTGATCAATATCATGATGAACTCGCTCCACGCGATGGAGCGACACGGCGTGCTGACGGTGCGAACGAGAAGCGGGGTTGCCGGCGCGATCCCCCGCGATCAGGGCCTCCGGGAAATGAATCTCATGCGTGAAGGAGATGAGATCGTCATCATCGAAGTTCAGGACGAGGGGACTGGAATCCCCGATGAAATCATGGGCCGCATCTGCGAGACATTCTTCACGACGAAGCCCACCGGTGAGGGCACAGGCCTCGGCCTGTCAGTCTGCAAACGAATCATCGAACACCATCGGGGACAACTTTCTTTTGCCAATGTGAACGAGCCACGAGGGCTCCTTGTGAGCATCGTTCTCAAAGCCGAATCTATCAGCGATACAGAAACAAAAACCAGCGAGACGCCGTCGGCTGAGACGGACGATTCGCACACAGAAACCGAAAGCCATGAAAACGAAACGCATCCTCGTCATTGATGACGACAAAGGTTTGACCGAGATGGTCAAGCTCAACCTCGAAGCAACGGAGCACTTTGAAGTGTGTATCGAAAACGTATCCAAACTGGCGGTCGCGACAGCCCGCCGCTTTCGCCCGGATCTCGTTCTGCTGGATTACGTCATGCCTGGGATGGATGGCGGAGATGTGACCGCTGCTTTCCGGAAGGATCCTTTCCTTGCGAGAGTCCCGATCATCATGGTGACGGCGCTGGTTGCGAATCAGGAAATGGGTCCGAACGGCACGGTGGTTTGCGGCGGCCAGGTGATGCTGGCAAAGCCCGTCAAAATGGAAAACCTGCTGAAAGCCATCGAGGCACAACTCTTGGCGGCAGCCTGAGCGCTTGTTCGTGCGGTGCTGGGAGAAAAGTTGAAACAGCCTCCTTCCCCTGCGCGCAAGAGCGCGCTATGGCTGGGAGATGATGTGTGCCCGACTGATCCTGATGCTTTCCGCTGCGGCGTTGTGCGGTTGCTCGCTTTTTACGCCCGCGCCGCCGAAGGCCACGATCATCCGGCTGCCGAAAACGCAGCCGGTCGAGAGCGCCGTGCCGAAGCTGGTGGGGGTCGTTTCGATGGTAAACGTGGAAGATCAGTTCGTGCTCGTGGAGAGCAACCAGAGCGCGGCACTGGAATCCGGCACGGCGCTGAAATGCATTCGCGACGGGGTGGAGTCGGCGGTGATTGCCGTGGGCAAGGAACGCCGCAGACCGTACGTGACTGCGGACATCGTGAAGGGCGAGCCGCAGTTCGGGGATCAGGTCTTTGAGTGAATGTATTCGCGGACCGCGTCGCGCCAATCGCGCGGGTGTTGTCCGGTGAGCGCGGTGAGGCGGGCGGTGCTCATGGCGGTGTTGGGAGGGCGTTTTGCGATGAACGCTTTGAGGTCGGCCATCTTGAGCGGTGCGACGGTGCGGGCCTTGAGCGAGGCGCCGGATTCTGCGGCGCAGTCGAGCGCCCACTGGCCGTATTCCTGCCAGGTGCAGCTTCCGCCATTGCAAAGATGCAGGATGCCGCTGGCGTCGTTTTCGAAAAGGAATGGCTGGAGCAGGCGTGCGGCGTCGAGTGTGTAGGTGGGCACCGCGATCTTGTCGGCGATGGCCGCGACTTCGTCCTTTTCCAGCGCATTTTTGACAATCTGATCGACGAAGCTCGGGCGGTCCGGGCCGAAGACCCACGAGACGCGAACAACGAGCCCGCGGCCTTCGCTGGCGGTGAGCACGCCCGATTCACCGGCGCGCTTTGATGCACCGTAGATGCTGATGGGGACGGCGGAATCGTCCTCGGTGTACGGTGTGTCTTTTGCACCATCGAAGACGTAGTCGGTGGAGATGTGGATGATGCGCGCTCCTTTGCGCCGGCAGGTGTCGGCGAGAATCGTGGGGGCGGCGGCGTTCAGATCGAAAGCCTCGGCGGTTTCTGTCTCGCAGCGATCTACATTGGTCTGCGCGGCGCAATTCACGAGCACGGCGAAGTCCTCGGCGTCGAGGCGCGCGGCGATGTTGTCCGCTTTTGCGATGTCGAGTTCATTGCGGCCCATGCCGGTGACATCGAAGCCTGCTGCGCGCCATTCGCGGACGAGCGCTGCGCCGAGCCGGCCGTTTGCACCTGTGACGATGATTCTGGATTTCATGCGCGTAGTGAAAGGGGATATCCGCTGCGAATGGAACTGAAAATCTCTGCGCTTCCATTTCTTCGCCGGAGCAGCGACCAACATCGGTTGTATGTCCAAACGATCGTCCAGCATTATCCGGGTTGCTTCCGCGCTTACCGCCAGCGCCGCTTGGGCGGGCGGTCCGGAGAATGCGCTGGTCGTGGTGAACGCGGACAGTTGGGCGAGCGTCGCTGTGGCAAATGCGTACGTGGAGGCGCGCGGAATCCCGCACGGGAACGTCGTCTATCTGCGGGATATTCCGTCGTTTGAGCGAATCGGCGTGGAAGATTTTCGGGAGAAAATCCTGCAACCAATCGTGCGCACGGCGGAGGTGCGGGGCATCGCGCGGCAGATTGATTACGTGCTCTACAGCTCCGATTTCCCCACGGCGATCGACGTCTCGGCGGATACCGCAGGGAAGACGCTCCCAAAGATGATCACTCAGCCGGCATCGATCACGGGCCTTACGTTTTTCTATCAATTCACGCTTTCGAAAAACCCCGGCTATCTCGGGATGAATACGAACTTCTACTTCCGCCAAATCTCGAAGACCACCGTGGAGGCGCGATGGCCTGAGGATGAGATGCAAAGTTACCAGAGCGCGCTCCGGACCCTTCAGGAGTTTGGCACAAAGCGTGAGCAGGAGCGGCTCTTACGCGAAAAGGAGGAGGCCGATGCGAAGAAAGCGGGCCGGCTTCCATTCGTGGAAAAGCGAGAACCGGCGGCGCTGGATAAGGAACTTGCTGAGCTCCGCGTAGCGGGCGGATTGCTCGCCGCGCTGAAGCAGAAGCATCCTGCGAATACGGAGCTGCTCTATAATATCGCGTGCCTCCGTGCGCTTTCCGGCGAGCCGGATGCCGCTGTGGAGTCTCTCCGCGAAGCGATGGAAAACGGCTGGTGGGATATGACGCAGGCGAGGCGTGATACCGACCTCCGTTCGATTCAGGACAGGCCGGATTTCAAGCTGCTGGATGCGCGGGTTCGCGATGTGAAGTTCGACCTTTGGCCCACGAGTGGATTTCGCTCCAGCGTAGGCTGGATGCCGACGGGACAGCCTACGCAGCCGGACAAAGGTCTGCGCTACCTCCTCCCTGCGGTGCTCGCGCAGACGAGCGGACGCGGATTAAGCGTGGCGGAGTCGATTGAAGGACTTCGCCGCAGTGTCGCGGCGGATGGCACGCGGCCAAAAGGCACGGTCTATTTCATGAGCAACGGCGATGTGCGCTCGACCACACGTGAGTGGGGCGTGGCGCGGGCTGCGGAAAAATTGCAATCAATCGGCATCGCAGCTTCGGTCGAACAAGGCGTGCTGCCCGTGGGGAAAAAGGACGTCGCGGGTGCCATCATCGGGACGGCGGATTTCGATTGGGCGAAAAGCGGCAGCACGATTCTTCCGGGTGCAATCTGCGAGCACCTCACGAGCTTCGGCGGAGCGCTGGAGGGCGATATGAAACAGCAGACGCCGCTCACCGAATTTCTCCGGGCGGGAGCCGCAGGTTCGAGTGGTGCGGTCACCGAGCCCTACGCGCTCCAGGCGAAATTCCCGACGCCCTTCATCCATTGGCACTACGCGCAAGGATGTAGTCTCGGAGAGGCTTTTTACCAGTCTGTCGCCGCGCCGTATCAGCTCCTCGTCGTGGGCGACGCCCTGTGCGCGCCGTGGCAAAAGAAGATCGTCCCCGCCGTCGCGGACCTCACGCCGGGGCGAGTGCTCAAGGGCGAAATGAAAGTGACCCCGGCCATTCAGTCGCCGGACGGACTCCAGCCCGCAGTCACCGAGCTGCTTCTCGATGGACGGAAAGTGGCCATCGCCAAGGCCGGCGAGCCGCTCGTTTTCAATACCGCACTCGCCCCGGATGGTCCGCATCGACTCTCCATTGTCGTCACCGCCACAGACGCACTCGCCACACGCGGAAGCCTCGACGTGCCCGTCACGATCCGCAACCGCGACGCGGAGGTGAAGGTCACCGCGCCGACCGGCGACTGGTCGTGGGATAAGCCGCTGGAGGTCCGTGTATCTGCGCCCGGTGCGGCGGGGTTTGCATTCAGCCATAACATGCGCGAGCTCGGGCGGGTGGTTGGGGCGGAGGGGAAGATCACCATCGATCCGCGCGTATTGGGGCAGGGGAATGTGCGAATCCTCGTCGCGGCTCTCTCGCCCGACAAAAAGGAAACGTGGGGCGAGCCGATCGTTCTCAATATCACGCCGCCCGGATTGATTCCCGCTGCTGCGCTTGCCGCCGGACAGACGCTGGAGCCCGGCTTCCGCGTCACGCCTGCGGGCATGCCCGGCGTCGCGGTTCAGGAGGCTTCGGGAGACTGGCTCGCGCGTGCGGGAGTGAAGGCGGGAGGGGAGTTTTCCGTGGATGGCTGGGTCGAGGTCTCGCGAGACGATGTCTATCAGTTCCAAATGCGCGGTGCGGAAAAACTCGGAATTACGATCGACGGACGGTCGCAGGATTGGCCACGGGGCAAAGAATGGTGGTTCGTCCCGGTCCCGCTTGCAAAGGGGCTTCACCGCGTTCGCATCGAGGGAAAAGCGGATGCAGAGCCGAAGTTGGAAATCCGTTTCGGCGGGCGCGGAACGCAGCGAATGAACGGCGCAACTTTCCGGAGCGCCAAGGCTGGTTGAGTGCCTACGCCGGCCACAGCCACGCGATTGCCGCAGCTCCTGCAATCACGGCGAGGAACCCGAACACCACAAGTTTGCCGAGCGCCCGGCTTCCGAGCGAGACTGCGAGAATTCCCTTGAACACGAGGTTTGAGACGCCTGCGGTCAGTACGATTCGCCATCCGGTGCCCGCGTCGAGATTGGAGCTGCTCACGAGATTCGCGGTGGAGAGCGTGATGGCGTCCATGTCCGTGAGTCCCGAAATCGCGGCGACCGTGTAAAGGCCCGCCGAGCCGAAGTGCTGCTTTGCAAACGCAACCGCTAAAAGCACAAGTGCGTACATCAGCCCGAATACAATCGCGCCTTTGATTTCCGACGGAGGTGCTTCGGCGGGTTGATCGACCATGTCTTTTCGCGCAAAAAGCCAGCATCCAAACGTGACCGCCGCGGTCCAGAGCATCATTGCCGCGAGCGGCGGAACCATCCCGCGGCCCGCTGTCGATCCTACCGCAAGCACTTCGGCGATGAGGCGGAGGAAGACCACGGTGGACGAAATCATGATGATGAGACTGAGCTTTCGTGCGCTGGACTGCGGCTTCACGCTTTGCCGCGAAAGGCTGGCGGTCGTGGCGGTGCTGGAGATCAATCCGCCGAGCAGCCCCGAGATGAGCATCCCGCGATTGGGCCCGATGAATTTTCCCGTAAGGTACGCTGCGAGGCTGATTCCGACGATGAGAACGACCATCAGCCAGATGTGAAACGGATTGAATACCCCGAAGTATCCGTAGTCCTTGTTTGGCAGGACGGGCAAAATCACGAGACCGATGAGCACCAGTCGCGCGATTGCGCGCAGTTCGTCTTCTCCGATTTTGTGGACGATAGCATGGAGCGATTTCTTGCCCTGAAGCAGCACCATCACGGCACCGGCCACGACGATGGCCACGGCATTGTGGCCGAGGATCGGGAGCATCCCGGTGAGGAACATCGCGAGGATCGCAAACTCCGTCGTCAGGCCGGAATCGCTTTCCTTCGAGCGCAGCGATGCAAGGTTGCCGATTACAATCATCACGGTGAGGCAGATGATCGCGCCCGCAATCACCAGTCCGCCAAAAATGCCCGCCACCAATGCGGAGAGCGCACCGGAGATCGTCACGAGTGCAAACGTGCGAATGCCGGCCACCCGGTCGTTGACCCACTCGCGCTCAATCCCCACGAGGAGTCCGAGCGCGAGAGAAATTCCGAGGGCAGGAAATATTTCCACGGATGGGATTTGCGTGATGGCTGGCATGTGTCCGGATTCTACTCACAAGAGCACCGAAGCGCCAAGGATTCCGACAGGGGGGCCAGGCTTGCGAGAATCCTCGCATTCTTTCGGCTCTTGCCGGATGTTGGATGCATGAGCGAGCCCGACAAGCCACCGCATTGCGACCCGACTTATGTCACAGCCATGTCCCATTTTTACCGTGGGGAACTTGGCCGCATCATGCAGTGGCGTGCCCGGCTCGATAATACGACGAATTGGGCCATTACCACCACCGCGACCATTTTCACCGTCGCGTTTTCCGTCCGCGAGGTTCCGCACATCATCTTCGTGTTTAACCTTGCCGTCGTTTCGATCATGCTCTGGATCGAGGCTCGGCGCTACCGGTTCTACGATGCCTTTCGAGCCCGGGTCCGGATGCTGGAGGCGCACTTTCTCGTTCCGGTCGTGATGTATGACAAGGCGCTGCCGCAGGGCGACTGGCGCAAGTTGCTTTGCGAGGATTTGCTCATTCCGTCGTTCAAAATCTCCATGATGGAAGCCGTCGGGCGGCGGCTGAAGCGGAATTACGTGTTCATCTATTTGATCATTCTGGCGGCATGGGTGACGAAGATTTTCATCCACGCGAGCAGCCCAATTGTGGACTGGCGCTCGTTTTACAAGGCGCTGCGGGTCGGCGAGGCGATCCCGAGCTGGCACGTTGCAGTGATTTTTTTCAGCACGCTGGCACTGGCCATCGGCCTTTCCATTTGGAGTGCGCTCAAGGGGCCGGGCGAATTTGCGGATTTCGGTCCGCGCCGGCGGTGGAAGATCTAGGGTGTGCGTGCGATCACTCGTCGTCGCTCCGCCCGCCGAGAAGCGGCATGAGGTAGTAGAGCATGTAGAGGAGCGAAGTAATGAATGCAGCGACGTAGGTCCACGCCGCAGCGTTCAGGACTCTGTCCACACCTCCCGCTTCCGGTCCGGGGCTGATCATGCCGGTTCCCGCAAGGATCGCTTTCGCACGGCGCGATGCGTCGAATTCCACCGGCAGGGTGACGAGATTAAAGAGCATGATGATTCCCCAGCCAATCGCCATGAGCATGAACGCCATCTTTCCCGAGAAGAATCCGCCGAACAGGCCGAGCCATGGCAGGAAAGTGACGACCATGTTTGCGTAATTCGTGATGCCGACCGCAGCCATCCGCCATTGGAGCGGCGCGTAGGCAATCTTGTGCTGGATTGCGTGGCCGCACTCGTGCGCGGAAATTCCCAGCGCTGCGACCGAGCTTCCGTGGAAGTTTTCCGAGGATAGGACGAGCCGCTTGTGCATCGGGTCGTAATGGTCCCCGAGCAGTTCATTGTGCTCGACGATCTCCACATCGTGGATGCCTGCCTGCTTCAGGATCTCCGAAGCCGCCTGGGCTCCGGTGACGCCCGACATCGCGGGCACCTGCGAATACTTGTGAAATGCGCTCTTCACCCGGGCAGTCGCCCAGAACGAGATGAGCAGCGTGACGATGAATATGATGAGTAACATGGTTCGTTGTTGTTGTTTTAAAGTTGTGGATGCGGCTTAGCGCCCGATTGGAAAGTGACAACCGGCCCCATAACTTTTCGTTTCTCACGGGATAAATGGACGCATCAACGATGCGCTTGCCGGATGGCCGGAGAGCGGGCATTTTCCACGACATGCCTTCGTTCGACATCACATCTGAAGTGGATAAACAGGAACTCGATAACGCCATCAATCAGGCCCACAAGGAACTCGCGACGCGGTTCGACTTCAAAGGAAGCACGGCCCGCATTGAGCTCGATCTGAAGGAGTCGAAGATCAAACTCAGCGCGGAAGACATGAGCCGCGTGCGGGGAATCCACGAAATCGTCATCGGCAAGCTGAGCAAGCGCGGCGTCGATTTACGCAACGTGGAGACGAAGGATGCGGCAATTTCCCCGCTCGGTCACGCGACGCAGGAGATGATCATCAAGCAAGGACTCGACGGGGATAAGGCGAAGGAGATTGTGAAGGCGATCAAAGAGAAGGGACTCAAGGTCCAAAGCTCGCTGCAAGAGCGGCAGATCCGCGTGACGGGTAAGAACCGCGATGATTTGCAGGCCGTCATCGCCTTTTGCCGGAGCAAGAACTTCGAGGTGGGCCTCGCGTTCGGAAATTTCCGGGATTGATCGGACGCGCAGGAGATCGCCGCGACGATAACACAAACTTTCCTTTTCTTTTCCCGCACCGTTGCCTACGGATTCGGCCCACTTTTTTTCCCTGATGGATCAACACTCAGAAAACCAAACAGACCACCTCGGCCCGGACGAAGGACAAGTTCACACGCTGGAGCATGTCGATCACTACCTCCGCGTCGGGCAGGAGTCCGCCGCGTCGGACATTCATCTGGCCGTCAACTGCAAGCCCTCCTGGCGCCGCTTTGGCTCGCTGGAGGCCATCTGGCTTCAGGCCGATATCCTTGTGGCAGAGGACACCGAGCGTCTCGCCATGGGCTTCCTCAATGAGGACCAAAAGAAATTGCTCGCCGAGCGTGGCGACGTGGATTTCGCCTACGAGACGACCATCGGTCGTTTCCGCGCATCCGTCGTCCGGCATCGTCTGGGGATCGACATCGTATTCCGAATCATCAGCACCGTCGTCCGCACCATGGACGACCTCGGTCTTCCCGAGACGCTGAAGCGCCTCACTCAGTATCACAACGGGCTCATCCTCGTCACCGGCTCGGTCGGTTGCGGAAAATCCACCACGCTCGCCGCGATGGTCGATTACATTAATAAGACGCGCACCGACCACATCATCACCCTCGAAGACCCGATCGAATACATCGTCAGCTCGCAGAACTGCCACGTCACGCAGCGCGAAGTCCACACCCACACCAAGAGCTTTGCCAACGCCCTCCGCGGCGCGCTCCGCGAAGACCCGGACATCATCATGGTCGGAGAAATGCGCGACCTGGAGACCATCCAGCTCGCCATCACCGCATCCGAGACCGGTCACTTGGTGCTCGCCACGCTTCACACCGGCACCGCAGCCCGCACACTCGACCGCGTGCTCGACGTTTTCCCCACAGACCAGCGCGATCAGATCCGCGTCATGGTCTCCGAATCGCTCCGCGGAATCGTCTCCCAGCAGCTCATCCCGCGGGCCGATGGCACCGGGCGTGTCCTCGCGCTGGAGATTCTCCTCCGCACCGAGGCCGTCGCCTCCTGTATCCGAAAAGGCGAGACGTATATGCTCCCCGGCGTCATGCAGACGGGCGGAAAGCTCGGCATGCGCCTCATGGACGACTCCCTCCTCGAACTCTATAATGAAGGCCTCATCACCGCCGAGGAGGCATACGTTCGCAGCGAACAAAAGAGCATCATGCGCCAGGCGCTCATGAGCTAGACCCACTCTCAAACTCTCAAAACTACCCATGGCCTACATTGACCAATTCTTCGAGGTTCTCATCAACGCCGGAGCCTCCGACCTTCACCTCGGCGAAGGACAGCCGCCAAAGATCCGACGTCACGGCGGAATCATCCCGATCCGCGAAGAGATCCTCTCCAAAGACGAGATGGCCTTCATGATGAGCGAGATCTCCGGCCCGGAGCGCTGGGAGCGTTTCCTCGAGCAGGGCGACCTCGACTTCGCCTACGAGATGGACGAAGACTCGCGCTTCCGCTGCAACTTCCTGAAGCAATCGCACGGCTTCGGCTGCGTCTTCCGACTCATCCCCACGAAAATCATGACCCTCGAGCAACTCGGCATCCCCGAGATCGTCAAAGAGTTCGGCCACATGCGCGGCGGCCTCGTCCTCGTCACCGGCCCCACCGGCTCCGGAAAATCGACCACGCTCGCGGCGCTCATCGACTACATCAATATCAACTTCAAGCGGCACATCATCACCGTCGAAGAGCCCATTGAGTTCGTTCACAACAACAAGCAAAGCATCATCACCCAGCGCGAAGTTCCCGAGCACGCCACGTCGTTTGCGCAGGGACTGAAGGCCGCGCTGCGCGAAGATGCGGACATCGTACTCGTCGGAGAAATGCGCGACCTGGAGACCATCCAGCTCGCCCTCACCGCCGCAGAGACGGGACTTCTCGTCTTCGGCACCCTGCACACCAACAACGCCCGCAAAACCGTCGATCGTATGATCGACGTTTTCCCCGCCGACCAGCAATCGCAAGTCCGCACCATGCTCGCCAACTCCCTCCGCGGAGTCGTCGCCCAGCTCCTCCTCAAAAAGACCGCGGAATCCGGCGGCGGACGAATGGCCGTGAACGAAATCCTCGTCGTCAACGCCGCAGCCAGCGCCATCATCCGCGAGGGTGCCACGCAGAAGCTGCAAGACGTCATCGTCGGCGGAAAAGGGCAGGGCATGCAGTTCATGGACGACGCCGTGTGGGCCGCCATGCAGCAGGGCCTCATCACCCCGATGGAAGCCTACATGAAAGCGATCGATAAGCCCCGCTTCCGCATGTTCCTCGGAGCCGAGGCCGAGCACGTCCTGTAGCATCTTCCGCGAATTCGCCCTCGTTCAAAAAGCGCGTTTCGATGCGTGCTTTGTTGTCGGCGGGCGCAGAGGCACCATCGGCCCTTGGAATGCTCGCGCGCGAATCACGGGACGCGTAAAGGAGCGGCGAATTTATTCGCCGACTTTGCGCGCGAAGCGGAAAAATTAAAAGGCACGTTGGTTCGGACGGTCGGCGTTGATTGATCGGAGCTGCGCGTGTGGGGACGGCGAATGAATTCGCCGCTCCTTTACGGTTGTCTTAGTTTTCGGGAACTGTCTCCCGATTTCCGGTCACTTCGTTCGGTCGTCCAGGTGTTCCGTTCGGTCGTCCAGGTATTCCATTCGGTTGTTCAGGTATTCCGTTCGGTTGTTCAGGTATTCCGTTCGGTTGTTCAGGTGTTGCATTCGGTCATTCAGGTATTCCATTCGGTCGTTCAGGTATTGCGTGCGGTTGTCCAGGTATGCCGTTCCGTCATCCAGTTCCTCCGTTCAGCTGTTAAAGCATTCCGTTCGGCTGTTTAAGTATCCGCTACGGCTATCCAAGTATTTGGCGCGGCTGTTAAGGAAATCCGTTAAGCCGTTTAGTTCTTGCGTTGAGCTGTAAAATTCCTGTAGATTGTCGCCCGTCTCTGACGGACGTTCATTTTTCCATCTACTGCCATGCCTGAACCCATTTCTACACTGCCACCGCAACTCGCGCTGTCGCTTGAGGACTTTACGAGGGCCGTCGGCGAGCCGACGCGGTGGCGCATCCTTGCGGAGTTGAGCAAAGGGGAGCCGTTGATGGTCAATGAAATCGCTCGGGCGCTCGGCCGTTCGGATACGATGATCTCCAAGCATCTCGGGGTGTTGCGCAGCGCGCGGGTGGTGGAGATCGGGCGCGGGCGGATGTATCATATCGTCGCGCCGTATCGCGTAGAGTCGGGGATTTTGGACTTCGGCTACGGGCGGTTGCGCATGGCGGGGCCGCAGCGGTAAAGAACGGGGCGGCGGGAAAAGAGTTTCCGTTTCGCGGATCGCGCCTTGGCGGGAGGGCGGGGAGGCGGTACGGATGGGGCGTGAAAGAATCTGCGCCTGATTATTATTCCGTCCTCGGTCTGGACCCAAGTTGCACGCTCGATGATGTGCGGAAGGCTTACCGTTCTCTCGCGAAGAAACATCATCCCGATGTGAACCCCGGCTCGGAGGATGCGGTGACGAAGCTGCAATCCGTGAACGCTGCGTACGCGGTGCTTTCGGACCCGGCGCGGCGAAAGGCTTACAACGAGGAACAGAATATTTCCGCGAGTGAGACGAAGACGGCGCCGCGCGGAAAAGTGCAGCGCAATGTCGCGCAGGATGCGCGGTTGCGAATCGAGGATTTCATTCGCGGGACGACGCTGGATGTGCGCGTGGATGATCCGGGAAACCCGGACGGTCAGGAACGATATTCACTTTCTGTCCCGCCGGATACCGCGCCGGGAGAACGCTTCCGAATCGAGCGGGAAGGGGCGATGAAGGGGGGCGTTGTGACGGTGCGCGTGAAGGCGATGCCGGGCGCGCGGTTCAAAGTGCGGGGCTCGGATTTGCAGAGCGAGCTGCGCATTCAAACTCAGCGCGCGAAGAACGGAGGCTCGGAGATGGTGCAGGCTCCGGGCGGCGGACTGGTGCGTGTGCAGATCCCGGCTGGCGTGGCGCGCGGGGAGCTGATTCGCATTCCCGGCCAGGGCCTGCCAAAGCCGCGCGGCGGGCGAGGGGACTTGCTGGTGAAAGTGACGTATCGCCCGGAGGTTCGTATCGGGAGGGGATAGGGGCACTCACAATTCCGGATGTGACTTGTGACTTGTGAGAAGTGACTGGTCGCAAGGCGTGCGGTGCGCCTGTCCGCTTGCGACCAGTCACTTCTCACAAGTTACAAGTCACCCGCTGTTCGTCAGACCGCAGCAGGCTGCTGCCCCGGTAGCTGGACGTGGATGACGGGCAGCGGGTAGCGGATGATGAGCTGGTCATCGAGGTAGATCTCGATGTGGTAAACGCCGAGCGTTTTGAACTGGATGTTCGTGAAGAGGTTCACGTTGGTGGCCATGGCTTCCATTTCTTTGAGGCGGAAGGTGACGGAGCTTTCGCCGAGGAGCTTTTCGTCGGGCCCGAGCATTTTGGCGGTCTGTTTGAATTCGCCGACGCCATTGCACCAGCGAGTCCAAAGACAGAGCTTTAAAAAGCCGATCGGGATCTGCGGCGCGGGGACGGCGTTGATGACGCCGACCAGCGTTTGCATACCGGTAATTTCACGACGGATGTCTTCGCACAGGACGGATGCCTGGCAATTTGGGAGCACGTATTTTTCGAACACGCGGACTCATTACGCGTCCGCGCGCGGGGCGTCAACGACCCCGTTGAATTTTGCCGATGTAAAAACTTCCCGCCCGCGCCCGCATCCCGCTAGTGATGCTGTTGTTCATGAGCAGAGCGACGGAACTTTTCGAAATTCAAACCCGGCTGGCAATAGGGGATGCCGCGTTGGTTTACCGCGCCGTGGACCAGTCCGGGCGAGTGGTGGCGCTGAAGCTCCTCCTGAACGAGAATCAAATCTCGTATCCGCTCAATGTGGAGGCGCTGCTCCGCGATGCGCCGCAACTCCAGACGATCACGGGCGTAAATATCGTGCAGCTTCTCGACGCATTTCCGGACGAGGACGGAACCGTGCTCGTGTATGAATGCGCGGAAGGACATCGTGGGCTCGACGTTCCGGGGAAGCGGCCCATCGATGCCGGGCACGCGGTGGACGTGGCGGCGCAACTCCTCTCCGCGCTGCGGAGCGGCGAGCGCCAGCGGTATCCGCACGGTGATTTGAAACCGAGCGATACGGTAATCGTGGACCTGCCCGACGGTCGCCCGCTGGTCATGGTGCTGGATTGGGGGCTCGCCAATTATCGCCGGGAACTTACGCCGGAATCGTACGCATACACCGCACCGGAGCGACTCGCCGGCGATCCGCCATCGCACACAGCGGACCTTTTTTCCGCAGGCGCAGTATTGCATTATCTTTTCACGGGAAAGCGACTGCTGCCGTGCAAGACGCCCGAGGAGTTTGCTGCGGCATGGCCGGCTCTCGATACGCATGCGCTGGCTGCGTTGCGCCCGGATTTGCCGAAGGCGCTGGTCGATTGGATCGCGAAATTGCTCGCGCCCGATGCCGCCCGACGCCCGGCTTCCGCGGTGAAGGCGCTGGAGGAACTGGCCGCTCTAAACCCGCCGCTCCCGCCCGCAGTGCCGGAGCGAATCCGGCCAAAAATCGTCCGCGCGATTCCCCCGCCGCCCCCTCCGGCCGTGCCGGTCTCGGCCGTTCGCCAGACCCCGCGCGCGTCCGCAGTGCAGGCGCGCCCGCAACCAGCCGAAGCGCCGGACGCCGATACGGCAAAGGCAATCGAAGCGGCGAAGAAGGAGGTCGCGCGTCTCGCGAGAAAAAGACAGGCGCTTTCCCTCGCATCGATCTTTCTTTTGCTCGCCGCATGTCTCGGGATGGCCGGCTACTACGTCTGGAAAACGAAGACAGGGAAATTGACTGCGCAGTCCGACGAGAAGGTCGCAGACATGCCATCGCGCGATAAAGTGCCGGATGCAACACCGCCTCCCGCAGCAACATCCCCGCCCCCCGTCGCGGCAACCCCGGCGCCCGCCGCAAAATTGGCGCAACCAATCGCGCGGGTAGTTCCCGCCGCGAAACCGCCCGCGGCTGCGCCGGTTGCGCCTCCTGCGCCGGCGCAAACAAAAGGCTACATCGCTGTGGACGGCTTTGAGTATCCCGTCGGGGGCAAACTGGCCGGTCTGGCTGGCGGAACTGGCTGGGCCACACCTTGGGTGGCAAATTTCCCCGACTTGGCGCTCGTGGAGGCGGGATCGGTGCCTTTCGCGAAAGTTCCGACAGTCGGTGAAAAAGTTCAACTGAAGCCGAACCTGACACCGTTGGTGCCCGGCGCTCCACCGACTTCCAAAGACGTGACCTTGACCCGATTTCTGCAGCCCGGTGCGATAGTCGTGGACCCGAAGAAGCAGAACATCTTTTTCTTCCGAATCACCGTCCAGCATTCGGATTCGCCATACGGTCCGGAGAGTGAGTTTCAGTTTAATGCGTTCGATCCGTCCGCCATTCAAAAGCCCATTCGGGTAATCGTGGGCGACCAGGGCTTGGGCGTCGAGGTCTCGATGCATGACCGCGCCAAGCTTGCGAGGCTTCCCAATAGCAACAAGCCGTTGTGCATCGTGCAACGCTTCGAGTTGACGCCGGAGCCCGGCGGCAAGTGGACGCTGACATCGCGGGTGTTCCTGAATCCGAATCCCGAAAGCCCGAGCCCGCCGCTTCACGACCTTGAGCGCGTCGTAAAGGGCGTCACATTACCGCAACAGTTTGGAGTGCTCATCCGCAAGAAATCAACACCGACGACGCTCATCGACGAGGTGCGATTTGCACACCGTTGGGTCGGACTCTTCCAGTAGCCGGCTTTACACGGACGGCATCTGCTGCGTGAGGCAGTGAAATGCTCCCAGGCCCCAAATCAGCTCACGGCAGTCAATGGGAATGACTTTCCGATCGGGAAACGCCTTCTCCAAAATCGCAACCGCCCAGCGATCATTCGAGTCGGCGAATGTCGGAAGAAGCACGACTTTGTTGCCGATGTAAAAATTCGCGTAGCTCGCCGGGAGGCGCTGGCCGTCGCGGACGATCTTGTGCGGCATCGGGAGCTTGTGCACATCGAAGCGCGAGATGGGTCCGTCGTCACCCGGCATGGCGTCGTTGTCACCATCTTCGTCCGCGTGGTCTGAAAGTTTTTTAGAGCTACCCTTCGCGGTCAGTCCCGCGAGGTAGTCGAAGTTCGCCTTCAGCGGTTCGTAATTCGAGTCGCCGTGATCCTCTTCGAACGCGCAGACAATTTCGTCGTCGCTCACAAAGCGTGCAATGTCGTCGATGTGTCCGTCTGTGTCGTCGCCTTCGATGCCGTCGCCGAGCCACAGGATTTCCTTCACGCCGAGCCAGTCGCAGAGGCGCTGTTCGATTTGCGCCTGCGTGAGGTCGGGGTTGCGGTTTTGGTTGAGCAGGCAACTGCGCGTCGTGAGCAGGAGGCCTGAGCCATTTACGTCGATGGAACCGCCTTCGAGAATCATGCCGGGGTATTCCACGGGCAGTCCGAATTTTTGCGCGATGG
>JAYUSJ010000018.1:0-8571 GCA_043755735.1 Verrucomicrobiaceae bacterium
CATTGCCCAGATTGATGCGTTCATCGCTGCCTACAATGAGGATGCCGCTCCTTTCGAGTGGACCAAGGTCAACGTAACGCAGAAGACGCCTGCGAGTAAGTATGCGAACTGTATGAAGTAGGTACTAGTCGCAAGGCGGATGACCACGCCAACACGCTTGCGACCAGTCACCATTCACGAGTCACAAGTCACGGCCGTATTGCTCCAGTGATTCCCATGATCTCACCGGGTGTAGTCTCGAATTCCTGGGATGTTATTGGCTTCCGTGGACTTCCGTTTCTTCCGTGGACCCAATTGCTTTTTCCAAGTCGGACGATGATGCCCGGTGAATAAGTCAGGCCGAAATCGGTGACCCTGAAAAGCCCGCGAGTTTCTCCACAAGTTATTCACAACGAGGTAAATGCCTCTGGGGACGGCCAATAACTACAACATCATACAATATATGTCATATGAAATGTCGTTCACGGGCTGAATCTCACCCATCGCACTTCTTGAACAAGCAGACCCAACTCGCCAGCAGCCAGCCGGATACCGGCCCGGCGATCCAAGGCCATGTGAGGGTCCACAAAACCCCAAGCGCCGTATCTCCCCCGCAACCCGCAAGGATCAAGGCGCGGACAAAGCTGACCGCCCAAAGGTGAATCCCGGCAATCAAAATGAACCACCCGAGCGCCCACGCGTGCTCTTTCCAAAATCGCCAGTGCGAGCCGAAGGCCCTCGTCAAAGTTTCACCATGAAGCGCGAGCCACGCCTGCATCGACGCAAACGCGATCAGGAAAATCGCAATTCCGACTCTCGACCATCGCAGCCGCGATTCGACGACGCTCTGGTCGTTCGGAAAAAGCCCCTGCCACACGGTAAAGTTCTTCAAAACCAGCGGCAATTCCACGAACAAAAGTCCGACGGTCAGGACGATCGCCGCCCATTTTGTGCCCGAGACAAAACGGCGGATCGCCACGTCGCGCATCGAATCCGGGTCGAACGTGATTCCCCGCACCCATGCAAATGCGTGCAGAATCAGGTAAACCTGCACCGCCAGCCCGAAGAGGTACTCCCATATCGAGGCCACCAAAACGGCAACCGGAGCCCAGCGGAACCATGCCTCATCCGGCGAACCCGGCGGTTCTAAATACAGAAAAGCCTTCGCCACGACAGCGGCGGCACTGATTACGACAAACCCAATCGCCGGCCAGTGCCAGATCCCGAATCGCCGCTGTAGTGCGGCGCGAAGCACGGTCAGGTGCCTGTTCCGATTGAACAGAAATCCGACAGATGCGATCACCGCAATCGGAAACGTGGTGACCGCGTTGTTAAAGAGACCTCCCAGCGATTCCAGGGCGGGAATCCATGCGCTGGCGAGGCTTTCGTTCAGAGCGTCTGCCGGCATGGCCCATAAAACCGGACCATCACCCTGCCTGACTCCTGGACGGAACCACTGGAGCACCGGAATTCCCCGCCAGTGAAACGATAACTGAATGAGCAGTTGAAAAATCGCATTTGCGCAACCCAGCCATGCGAGTGTGGTCCAAATGGTCGGATACCGCCGGATGCACCGCCAGCCGTTGCGCAAACTCTTTCGAACCGGGTTCGAAAACATCAAGAGCAAGTATCCGGCGATGGCGACTGCGATGGCCATGACTTATTCCCAGCGGGAGTTTCTGCTGCCAGTGTATGCCAGGATGAGCCCGAGCGCCACATGCGCGAGGAGGACCCACATACAAAGCAGTCCGCCGGCAGGCTCGGTCGGCACGACGCCGGTGGTCGTCATCGCGTCGTAATAACGCGTATTTTCCATCGAGCGAATGAACGCGCTCCAGCTCCAATAGCTCGCGATGAAAATCTGTGCGACAGCGGCTATCGCCTTGGGCAGTGCCAGAACAGCGCCGCTGAGCGGGAGCTGGAAGCCGACGAGATAGATCCCCATGAGCGACGCCTGCTCTGCAGTTTTCATCCATGCGGAAATGCCGAGGCACACCGACGTCACGGCTGCATTGACCAGCACGAGGCTGAGCGCCTGCATGCCGAAGCTGCCTTGAAAACCGACGACCATATTCACGAAAAGCGCCATCCAGAGACTTTGCGCGAGCACCAGAGTGCCGAGGAAAACCAGCTTGCTGGCGATGTATGCCATCGGGCTGAGTCCCGCGAATTTTTCCTTTTCAAAGAGGTTTCGCTCAGCCGCAATTTCACGCGAGGAATTATTGGCACCCATGAGCGCCAGCAGGATGACCTGAAACATGATGAGGCCGGATACCAGGCTGCCGACTTTCGAAATACTCTTGATGGTTGAGGCCTCCTGCCGGGCCTTGTCGAACATTGTGCCGATGCTGCTCGCCGAGTCGCCGAGGCCTTTCACATCGGGCAATCCATCGAAGGCAAATATGACCACAAGGCACGGAAAACCGATCATGAGTGCCAATTGAAGAACGAGCTGCCCCCGGTCGCGCAAAAAGAGCTTCCAGCGCCGGGCAAGCAACACTGCAAACTGGGTGAACAAGCCCGGCACCGCCACCTGTCGAGGCTCGTGTTTTTTTTCCGGCGAGTCCCCTGCCTTTCCCTCGACGATTTTCCGCAAACGCTCGACTTCCTCCTCTTCGGTCAGCGCCGGAATATTCAGTACTCCGCTTGGAGTTTCCGAGATTCCTCCCGTCGGCTGAAGCGTCAACGGCGGAAGTTTGCTCTGCTCGTAATAAGCGGCACCGTGCTTTTGCCAGGAACGATTCCAATCATCGCCGGTGCGCGCGGACAGGCGCGGATACAGATCTTCCGGGCGCTTGATGCCGAAGTAGTGCACGATGAATTCAGGCGCGGAGTGGAACACCAGATGCCCCTGATACAGGACAATCACGCTGTCATAAAGTTCCACATGTTGGAGGCTGTGCGTCACGCTCAGCACGATTCGGTCATCGGTTCGCGAGAGATCGTGCATGAGCTTCACGATCTCGTCTTCGCTCTTCGGATCGAGCCCGCTGGTCACCTCATCGCACAGCAAAAGATGAGGCTGACTCGCCATCTCCATCGCCATCGCAAGCCGCCGACGCTGGCCGCCGGACAACATCGCCACGCGGCGATCCGCGATTTCCGTGAGCCCGGTGTCCGCGAGAACTTTGTCGATCCGCGCATCAAGTTCCTCGCCGCTCAGGCCCGCCACGCGCAGACGGAGCGCGCCTTCGACGCACTCGTCCACCGATAGCAGATCATGCGCGATGCTGAACTGCGGGACGTAGCCGATTTCGTGCGGCTCCATATCCCCATCCTCCGAAAGATTGCGCCCATTCCAGTGGATGGAGCCGGTCGTATGCTCGCGAATGCCGGCGATTGCTTTCATCAGCGTGCTTTTTCCGCAGCCCGAAGGACCGATGATCGCGGCAAAATGTCCCGTCGGGATCCGTGCGGTCACCTCCGAGAGCAGCATCTGCTCCGAGTCGCCGTGTTCGATTGAAAGGGAAATGTCTTTGAGTTCTAGCACGCGGACAGTGGAAGCGATTCGCGCAGCATTATTCAACGCCCAAACTCGGAGAATTTTAAATAGTAAATGCTCATTGCGTAAACGCGCGAATTATGCGATTAACCGCACAGTTTTCGACGCCATGTTCAACCGGACCTTCTTATTCGCATTTGCAGTCGCTCTGTTTGCATCCATCACGCCCGCGTCGGCAGTGCTCATCGACCCCGCAGACATCGATGGTGATGGCATCCCAAACATCGTCGATCCTGATATCGACAATGATGGAATTCCGAACGGTCTCGACCGGAATGTGGACGGTGGTATTGCGAAATCCGGTCCGTTCCGCGGACGCTGGGTCGGCGATCGTTTGCCCAATGACAGTGCTGCCGAGAAGGACATCGACGCTGACGGTTTGCTGGACGATTCCATCGCAGAGCTCGACATCGACGGCGACGGAAACGAAGACAACTCAGCGCTCGAACTTGATATCGATGGCGACCAACGGTCCGACAGGTCATTCGCTGAGCGGGACATCGACGGCGATGGACGGAACGACAATTCGAAACTTGAAGACGACGTCGATGGCGACAGTCTCACTGACGACGCGCCCGAAGAAACCGACATCGACGGCGACGGTGATGCTGACGATTCCACGACAGAGGAAGATATCGACGGGGACGGTTTCAACGATGACGCCAATGGCGAGACAGACATCGATGGAGACGGTCTCGCTGACAGCGCGTTCGAAGAACTCGATGTCGATGGTGACGGTCTGGACGATAATGCGGCCGACGAGGGTGACATCGACGGAGACAGCCTCGCGGACAACGACGCAGACGAAGACGACATTGACGGTGACGGGGCTTCAGACTCCGATGATTCAGACATCGATGGCGATGGACTCCTGAACGAAAACGATGACGACATTGACGGCGACGAACTCGCCAATGATGACTTGGCCGAAGATGACGCCGATGGAGATAGCCTGTCTGACGACGACGACGAGGATGACGACAACGATGGACGGAACGACACTATCCCAGAGGATCGGCGCGGCACCGAAAACACTTAGTGTTGAGCGGCCTAAGTGCCGTGGAGCGACGGCGAACCCACGGTGACTCCGGAGTGTTTCTGCCAGTTCGCAAACACCCATTCGCACCACAAGAATAGACGGTCGTCGGTTTTTCCTGCGCGATGCGACTCGAGCCTTTTTGAAACAAAAGGCGACGGAGTGAATTCAAACCTGCCCTCCCGCAGCCAGTTTCCGACGGGCATTCCGAATCCTTTTTTTGGCCGGTCGATAATCGCGTCCGGAATGATTCCGCGAAACGCACGTTTCAAAATATACTTCGTGGTTCCGTTCCGAAATTTGAGCTGCCACGGAATGCGGCGCGCGAGGTTCACAACGTCGATGTCCAGAAACGGTGAACGAGCCTCCAGCGAGCACAGCATCGATGCGCGGTCCACCTTTGCGAGAATGTCATCGCGCAAATAAATGTCCGTCCACCATTGGAGCGAACGATCCACGAGATTCGGCTGCTTGCAGCGATCCCAAGCTTCGATTGCCTCGCTGAAAACATCTTCGGGATCGCACGGTGCGCCCGTCAGGTCCGCGATCTCCGAGGGCTCCAGCGCGGACATCCAAACGGGATTCCATAGCGCAGGCCGATAGCTGGCTCCGCGCAGAAAACGCTTCACTTTGAAATCGAAACTCACATTCGCGTGGGAAACCGGCAGGCGCGTGGCGAGCATGCGCAGCGCTTGATGAACCGGACGCGGAACCCATCGTTGCCACTGCTCCGCAGCACGCAAAGCCTTGAATGGATCGTATCCCGCGAACAACTCGTCGCCGCCATCGCCGCCCAGCGCCACCGTCACATGCTTCCGTGTGAATTTGCTCAGCAGGTAAGTCGGCAGCAGCGAACTATCTCCCAGCGGTTCATCCAGCCGGGAGAGCAACTCCGGGAGAAGCTCGCGACTCTTGTCGAGGTCGAGCGTCTCGTGGTGATGCGCACATCCCAACGACTGCGCGACAAGCTCGGCATGGCTCGATTCGTCGAACGATGGGTCGGTAAATCCAATGCTGAAAGTGTTCAGTTTGCCGCGCGGAATATGCCGCGCCGCAAGCGCTGCAATCCCGCTGGAATCGATGCCGCCGCTAAGAAAAATGCCGAGTGGCACATCCGCCATCAGGCGCCGCTTCGTAGCTTTTTCCAGCGTATGAGCGAGCTCCTCGGCGACGCGCGACTCATCGCTCATGGCGGGATCCGTCTCGATTTCAAACCTCCACCATTGCCATGTTTTGAGTTCGCGAGTGCTCAGGTCATAGGAGAATCCGTGTCCGCCGGGCAGCTTCCACACACGCTCCACGATGCTGCGCGGCGCGGGCACGTAGCACCACGCGAAGTACTTTTGCATCGCCGTCGCGGAGATGCTGCGCGGACAGGAGGAATGTTCGAGCAGCGCCGGAAGCTCGCTGGCAAAGCCGAACGTCGAGCCCTCGTGGAAATAATAAAGCGGCTTTTTTCCAAACCGATCGCGGGACCCGAAGAGTCGCTGCCGTACGGGATCGTAGATGACAAATGCCCACATCCCGTTCAGTCGATCCACGAACGAATCCCCCCACTCCGTGTAAGCGTGCAGAAGCGTTTCCGTGTCGCTGTGGTCCGTGTGAAATACATGCCCAAGGGCCGTCAACTCCGCCCGCAACTCGGAATGATTGTAAATTTCGCCATTGAAAACGATGCCGAGCTCGCCGCATTTCGCGCAGGCCTTCGTCCACATCGGTTGCGCGCCGGTGCTCAGGTCCACGATGCTCAGACGACGGAACCCCAGGAAGACTCCCCTGCCCTCATCGCGCCAGTGCCCCTCATCATCCGGCCCGCGATGGGCGATGCGCGCGGTCATCCGCGAGAGCGTTTCCCGGTCGCCGAGGCCCGTAAATCCAGCTATTCCGCACATGGTCGATGCGCGTGTTGAAATTGAGACATTCCGCAATGTGAACGAAACAACATCGCGGAGTCAGCTTTCAATTCCGATATTTGCTGAATTTCCATTCCGCAGCCGGCTATGCAGTCGCGCTGTGAAGCCCTAAAACACTTGCGCATCGGGTGTCTTGAGCCTGCCACCGCAATGTAAAATCCCCGTAATTCCTGAATTCTCTCCGTCGGAATCCAGCGGGAAAGGCTCACCATCTAGGGTCGGAACGTGGGCAAGATTTTTCTTGGGAAAAAGTTTCACCCATTTAAGCGAAATGGCTTGGCAGTGTGGAGGTCAAAACGGAACACTGCAACCGCTCCTGCGGACAACATCCGACTGGTTGTGAATAACTTGTGAATACCGATAAAATCAACGCTCAAAACCGAATTTTCGCGCCTCGCCCGGCGGCGGAACATTTTGTCTTTTGTGACGGTTTAGTAAATATCAGCGTTCCACGCATCCTTGAATCGCAAAACACTGCAAATCATTGCTTTGCGCATCATCAAAAGAAGAGCCCCCTATCTCGCGTGGAACTTTAATCTATCCCAAGAGGCGATACGGAAGTGCTTTTCTGTCTCGCCTCCCACCAAATCAAACCATAAATACACAGCTCATCGCCCCTGTGGATAACACCGTAAAAACAGACCAACTAGGCCCTGTGTGGGTCAGCATCGCCGAAGAGCTCCGCTCTACGGTGACGCCGGATATTTTCGAGCGCTGGTTCAAGGAAGTCAGCCTCGTCGAACTCACCCAGGAGCACATCACCCTGCGGGTTCCCAACGACATTTACCGTTATTGGATCGAAGACAACCATCTCGCGCCATTGCGTGCGGCGGTCCTCATGGTGCTCAAAGGTGCCCGGGAAGTCCGCTTTCAATGCGGCGCATCCGGCGAAGTGCCGAAGCCCGAAGCCGCGAGAGCTCCGCAAATCGAAGTCGTCTCCGAGGAAGCGGTTGAAGAACGCGCCCTCGCAAACGGATTCAATCCAAGGAACACCTTCGAGAATTTCGTGGTCGGCCCGAACAACGAATTTGTCGCCGCTGCGTGCCGAGCGGTCTCGGACAATCCCGGGAAGGTCTATAATCCCCTGTTCTTCTACGGTGGAGTCGGGCTTGGAAAAACGCATCTGATGTTTGCAATCGGCCAGCATTTGCAGGCCACTCGCAAGGGCATCAAGATCGCCTACCTCACCAGCGAGAAGTTCACCAATGAGTTTATCGACGCCATTCAGACCGGCACGCTCGTCCGCTTCCGTAAACGCTATCGCCAGCTCGATGTGCTCCTCATTGACGACATCCAGTTCCTCGGCGGCAAAGAGCGCTCGCAGGAGGAATTTTTCCACACTTTCAACACGCTCTTCGACGGGCACAAACAGATCGTCCTCAGCTCGGATCGTCCACCTTCCGAAATCGGCAATCTCGAGCCACGGCTCGTATCCCGTTTTGAGTGGGGCCTGACAGCCGAGCTCCAGCCGCCGGACATCGAGACTCGCATGGCCATCTTGCAAAAGAAGGCCCTCACACTCGGCACGACCGTCCCCAAGGAAACTCTGGCCTACCTCGCCGAACGCATCCGCACCAACGTCCGTCGGCTCGAAGGCGGGCTCATGCGCGTGGCAAGCTACATGTCGCTGAGCGGCAGCGTCCCAACGATCGAGCGCATCGAAATGCTGCTGAAGGACATTCTCCAGGAGGAGGCACGCCGGGCCGTCAACGTCGAGCAGATCCAAAAGCGTGTCGCCGAACATTTCGATATTCGCAATGCGGACATGACCGGAAAACGTCGTCCGAAGAACATCGCGTTCCCCCGGCAAATCGCGATGTATCTCACCCGCGAGCTCACCAAGATGTCGCTCATGGAAATCGGCGACGCATTCGGCGGACGCGATCACGGCACTGTGCTCCATGCACACCGCCTCATCAAACTGCGCATGACCGAAGACGACAAGATCCGCTCTGTGGTGAAGTTTCTCGGCGACCAGCTCACGAGGTAGCGGACTGCTTGTTCCGTTCCAGTGCAAAGCGAGGGATGCCCGTGCTGGGCACCAGTGATTTGTGATTCGTGATTCGTGATTCGTCGCAAGCGGGACGGCTTCGTTTTCAGGTGCGGGTTCAGGACATAGGTAACACAAGTGGTTCAGGACA
>JAYUSJ010000019.1:0-28413 GCA_043755735.1 Verrucomicrobiaceae bacterium
GACGGCGAGGTCCGACTCGTCGAAGAATGGGAAGCGGCGTTTGCGGACGGCGATGAGCTGCCATTGCACCTGGCCTTTGATGCGGCGGTAGATGTTCACCGCGTCGGAGGACCACTTTGAGTGTCGTTCATTGTTGCGTTCGAGGGTGGCACTGGCTTGGAGAAATTCGGCGCGGTGTGTGCGATTGGATGTCGGCATGGCTATAGTCGTGATTTGCGGATGCCGAATCGAGCGCGGCGGGTTGAACTTGTGGGAAAGTAGTTCGGGGCTCGCAGGGCGCTCGGGGGCAAAAATGTCCCTTTTTGCGCAAATTTCAGCTTGCATGGCTTAGGAAAATTGCGTTGATTTCTTGCCAATGAGCGTGTCTTCCCACAATACTCAGAACTGGATTGAGCAGAGCGGCTTATCAGAGAAAAATGCCGGATTCCCGTGGCGTTGTGCGGGGGTCGCGCATCGCAAAACACGTCGTGCTTTTGGTTGCGCGAGGCTTGCGATCCCCTTTGCACGACGCGCAAACCGGTCCGCAAGCCTCGCGCAAGCCGCTGCACGTCGTGCAAACCGGTCTGCAAGGCTTGCAGCCCCCTCTGCACGACGTGCAACGCGGTGTGCAAGGCTTGCGGACCCCTTTGCACGTCGTGCAACGCGGTGTGCAAGGCTTGCGGACCCCTCTGCACGTCGTGCAAACCGGATCGCAAGGCTTGCGGACCGCTTTGCACGACGTGTTTTGGAGTCCGCGAGGGCTGCGGGGGCTGCGGCGGGTCATACAAAAGGAGGGGCTCGGCGATGAGACCAATTTTATGGGATGACGGGACCCGCTGGGATGACATTAACGCTCGGTGGTCCGATCCGTCTTTTGTCCTAGAGCCTGGCGATGAAGGTTACCGCATCCCCTCCCCGCCTCCGGGCACAATTTCCAAAACCAAAACCAATAAAAAAACCATGAGCAGCAACGCAACTCCACGAAACCAAGACCTCCTATCGAACCTCGCACGCCGCATCCACGCCGGACAAGTCTCCGACGGAGCGAGCGTGGGTCTTCTACACCATCTCGCGCCGGAAATGGATGCCAGCATCAAAAAACTGGACGGCGATCCGTCCGCCATTGCGGGCAGCGCGGCCAACAAAGGCAGCCAGCTTGTTTACCGCGAGAGTATCCTCGCTTCCCAGGATGCCGACGGCGACCTCGCAGTGCTGAGCGAATCGACGGTGAAGCTGTGGCTTGAGGGCTATCAGCGCGTCATGGACGGCGTGCATGGACTCAAGGCCAACGCGGGCTGGCAAGCGGCGGGTTTTGCGCCGGGGACGACCGCCGTTCCGCGTCCACACGGTGAACGCCTGAGTCTCCTCATCGCAGCGCGCGCCTACCTCGGCGCGCACCCAAGTTTCGAAGTGACGCTGCCGCAAAACACCGGCCCCGGCCTCGAAATCACCTCGGTAAAAGCCCTGGAATTGCAGGCGATGATGACAGCGGCGAATACGAACATCGGCATAGGCTCGGCGTTGCAGACCGCGGCGAAAATTACACGCGATGCAGACGTGAATGCCCTCTATGATGAAGTCTCGGCGACCATCGCGGAGCTGCGCGATTTGCTCGCCGACAACGATGCGCGGTGGGAAATCTTCGGGCTCAACATCCCGGCGAACCCAAATCCACCGGGGGCCGTCACCAGCCTCACCATCACCGCCGCAGGCACAGGCCGCGAGCTGTTTTCATGGCCCTACGCGGTGCGCGTGGAATACTTCCGGGTGTTCCTCAAGCGCGTGGGAATCGACGTGGACTTCGTCAACGTGGCGGACGCCCGCGACCTCGAATACATCGCCAAGGGACTCCTTCCCGGCACGACAATCGAAGGCTTCGTGGTGCCGATGAACGACGGCGGTGCCGGCCCGGCTTCGCCCACAGTCTCGAAAGTCGTGGGCGTGTAACGCGCAGCGGCGACGCTGTGAGCGGCTAGCTCCCGGTGAGCTTTTCGATCTCGGCCTTCATGGCTTTCGCGTCGAAGAGACCTTGTTGCACGACGATTTTGCCGTCGGTGTGCGTGGAGGTACGCGCAGTTTACCGCACTTTTTCCAAGACGAGCGGGTCGCCGCCAAATGCACTCTTCACGCCGCGTTTCGCGAGGAATGCGGCGATGCTTTCGCTGGTGTCGGAGAGTGTGACATCGGGCCCGAACTGGGTTTTTTTGGCAACGCCGCGGAGCGCGCCGCTGCTCACCGCATCGGCGAAAAAGCTATCGCTCGCCATCCACAGTTTCAGCCGTCCGCGCCAGTCGATTTCGTAGCGCATGAAGCCATACGCCTTACTTTCTTTCGGCCCGGTGTTGCGGAACGAGAGGACGTTCGCGCCGGCGATCCGCGCGGTGATGATCTCCATCGGCGCGGATGTCATTTTCGTGCCGCTTTTCGGGACGACGATGCCGACGACGCGCATCGTTCCGCGGAGATCATCCGTGGAATGGTGGATGTGGTAAAAGACGGTCTGGTCTTTGTCGCGCACGCACCAAGTGCCTGCGAGCGTAGGGTCGTCCACATTCATCATGGACGGGGCGATAGGATTTTTGGACTCCGGGTAGCACGCCCCGAAGAGCATGGCGGCGGCGGCGAATAGCACTCGCGTGATGGTGTTCATGCGGATGCGTATATCAGCGCGCTGCCGCTGGTGCCGAGCCCTTTTCTACAACGGCTCGTGGGTCTCGGCTCTGAGGATGTCGTCGATGGTCTCGCGGCGGCTGATGAGTTCGGCGGTTCCATCGGGCTCGACCCATATTTGCGGGGCGCGGCCGATGGAGTTGTAGTTGCTGCTCATCGCGTAGCCGTATGCGCCGGCGTCGTGGAGGGCGACGAGGTCGCCGACCTCGGGGCGCGGGAGCATGCGGGGCTGGAGTTCTTCGTCGGCGCCGCCACGGGTGAAGACGTCGCCGCTTTCGCAGAGCGGGCCGGCAAGTACGATGGGCTCGGGCTCGCCGGTGCGATCGAGGATTTCGATATGGTGGTAGCTGCCATACATGGCGGGGCGGACGAGATCGACAAAGCCGGCATCGACCATGGCGAAGGTTGCGCCGGCGCCCTTTTCGTTGGTGCTGGTTTCTTTAACATCATGGACTTCGGTGATGAGCCTGCAAGCGGGTGCGACGTAGTAGCGGCCGGGCTCGATCTCAAGGCGGAGGGTGCGTTTCGCGGCTTCGCTGATGCGCTGCTGGCACGAGGTAAAAAGCTCGCGGAGCGGGCCGACGGCGATCTGGGCGTGGGGGTCGCGGTAGTTGTGCGGGATGCCGCCGCCAAGGCTGACGGCTTCGAGGTCGGGGAAGTGCGGGACGAGTTCGGCATACTCGACGGCAAGGCGCGTGAGGTTGTCGTGGAGCTCCTGATGCTGCGGCCCGCTGCCAATGTGGGCGTGGAGCATGACGATGCGCAGGCCGGCGCTCTCGGCGGCGGCGCGCGTGGCGCTGAGCTGCTGGAACCAGATGCCGTGTTTCGAGGAAGGCCCGCCAGTGTCGCAAGTGTTCACGTGTCCGTGGCCGAAGCCGGGATTGATGCGGAGGCTGACGGGCCCGCTGTAGCCGGCGGCCTGAAGCTGCCGGATCATGCCGGGCGATCCGATGTTGGGGAGCAGTCCGTTTTGCAAAACGACCTCCAGCGCATTATCGCGAAACACGTCGGCGGTGAAGCAGACGACGGGCGGATTGTTGCCCGGTGCGTGTCCGGAGTGAAGCGCGCGAAGTGCTTCGTTGCCCGACACCGCATCGATCCAAATACCCGCAGCAGCCATTTCGCGGAGCACCTTGGTGGCGGGACACGCCTTCATGGCGAAGCGGGCCTGCACATTTGGCGCGCTGGTCATGAATTTGATATCGGCGATGCGCTGGCGAATAACGCTGGCGTCGTAAACCCAAAAGGGTGTCCCGACTTTGGCGGCGATGGAGCGGATGGTTGTGGTATCGAGCTTCATAAAAAAGGCCGCGGAACATGCGCAATGGCTGCGGGCGTGTCGAGAGGCAGTTTCGCGGAATCGCGGCTCCGCATGGATTTTCCCATCTGCGGAATTGGATGTTTCGACATTTACCATTGCCGCGAAGGCTCCGCTCCGCTGAATTGCGCGCCCCTCAGATGACTCAACACTTTTAACACACACAAAATCATGCTCGCAGCAGGTATCGTAGGACTTCCAAACGTAGGTAAATCGACTCTTTTTAACGCGGTGACGCGGACTCGCAAAGCGCAGGCGGCGAATTACCCGTTCTGCACCATCGACCCAAACGTCGGCATGGTCGTCGTGCCGGACCCGCGTCTTCCGGTGTTGAGCAAGCTCAGCGGGAGCAAGAAGCTCGTGCCGGCGGCGATTGAGTTCGTGGACATTGCAGGGTTGGTGAAGGGTGCGAGTTCGGGCGAGGGCCTGGGCAACAAGTTCCTCAGCCACATTCGCGAAGTGAACGCGATTGTGCAGGTGGTGCGCTGCTTTGAGGACTCGGACATCACCCATGTCGCAGGAAGCATCGACCCGGTGCGCGACATCGAAGTGATCAATACCGAGCTGATTCTTGCCGACATGGCCGCATGCGAAAAACGCCGTGACCGTGTGAGCAAAGGAGCCCGCTCCGGCGACAAGACGGCGAAAGCAGAGCAGGCGCTTTGCGAAAAACTGATCCCGTATTTGAACGAGGGGAAACCAGCGAGCACGATCGAGCTCTCCGATGACGAGAAGAAGCTGATGAAGGAGTTCTTCCTACTTTCCGGCAAGCCCACGATTTTCGCGTGCAACGTATCCGAGGCTGACCTTTCGGCGCTCGCGCAAGGACAGGACTGCACCGCCAAGCCATTCGTGGATGCCGTGCGCGCGTATGCGTCGCAGCATTTCGGCACTGAGACGGTTGTCATCAGCGCACAAATCGAGAGCGAACTGGTGGACCTCAGCGAGACCGAAGCGTCGGAATACCTCGCTGGCCTCGGGGTAAAAAGCAGCGGCGTGAATGAACTCATCCGCGGCGTATATCATCTCCTCGGCCTGCGCACCTACCTCACCACCGGCGAGCAGGAGACCCGCGCATGGACCATCCGCGCCGGCGACAAAGCTCCGGCAGCGGCGGGCGTGATTCATACGGATTTCGAGCGCGGATTCATCGCGGCGGAAGTCATCCACTACGACGACCTCGTCGCACTGGGCTCAATGGGCAAAGGTCGCGAGACGGGCAAGCTGCGCATCGAGGGCAAGGAATACGTGATGAAAGACGGCGACGTGGTGGAGTTCCGCTTCAACGTGTAGCCGGCTGTCTGTTGTGAATCGTGATTCGTGATTTGTGATTTGTCGCAAGCGGATGGGTGTGGTTTTCGCGCTTGCGACAAATCACAAATCACCATTCACAAATCACAGCCGCGAGACACGACACGGCGGTTTACGATTGTCTAAAATCCGCGACTCCCCCGCCCTTGCCCTACTTCAGCCGGACGATTCCCGCGCCTCGTTCGATGCGTCCGATAACTTTTCCGCCGATGACTTTGGTCACGGCCTTCACGTCCTTCTCCGCAACGACGACGCACATGCCGATGCCCATATTGAACACCTGATACATCTCGGCGTGGTCCACACCACCGCCCTTTTCGATGTGTTGGAAAATCGCAGGGACTTTCCACGCAGCCGTATCGATCACGGCATCCACCGTCTTCGGAAGGACGCGCGGAAAATTATCCACGAGACCGCCGCCGGTTATGTGGGCGAGACCCTTGACTAGTCCGTGCGGAAGCTTCGCGAGCGTGGGTTGGTAGTTCTTGTGAACGCGCATCAGTTCGTCGCCAACGGTTCCTGTCACTCCTTCGAGTTTGTCGGTAAGTTTGAGCTTCATGTCATCAAACAGGACCTTGCGGGCGAGCGTGTAGCCGTTGGTGTGCAGCCCGTTTGAGGCGAGGCCGATGACGGCATCTCCCACTTTGATCTTTGAGCCATCAATGCTCTTCGCTTTGTCCACGACGCCGATGATCGTTCCGACGAGATCGTATTCACCGGGCGCATACATGCCGGGCATCTGTGCCGTCTCACCGCCGACGATAGCGCACTTCGCGGCCTTGCATGCCTTGGCGAATCCTTTGAGCAATTGCTCGAACACTGCGGGCTCCAGCTTGGCGGCGCCGATGTAATCGAGGAAGAAGAGCGGCTTTGCACCGATGACAGCGATGTCGTTGATGCAGTGATTCACGAGACACTGCCCGACGGTATCGTGCTTGCCGGTGGCAAATGCGATCTTCAGCTTCGTGCCGACGCCGTCCACAGAAGAGACGAGCACAGGATCCTTCATCCCGCGGAAGTTCGGACGGAAAAGCCCGCCGAAGCCGCCGATTTTTCCTAGCACTTCGGGGCCGTGCGTTCCTTTTACGAGTGCCTGGATTCCGCTCTTCACGCGGTTGCCGAGATCCACATCCACGCCTGCGGCGGCGTATGCCTTTTTCTTTTTTGCTTCTGCCATTTTGAGAGTTGGTTATTTGAGTTTTCCGAATAGCTCGGCCTGAGGGTCGGGCTCGGGAGCAAGGCTGTGCCGGCTTCCCGTCATGACTTCCTTGCGTGCGCCTTCCGGGATCGTCACGGGATAATCGTTGTTAAAGCACGCCAGACAATACTTGTTCGTCGCGCGTCCGGTGGATTTCACCATTCCGTCGAGGCTGAGATATCCGACACTGTCTGCGCCGAGATAGCCTGCGATCTCCGCATTGGTGAATTGATTGGCGATGAGCTTTTTCGGATCGGGGAAGTCGATGCCATAGTGGCACGCATGCTTGTGCGGCGGGCAACTCACCCGGACGTGAACTTCTTTCGCACCCGCTTCGCGGAGGTGCTTCACACGGGCGAGCGCCGTGGTGCCGCGAACGATGCTGTCGTCCACGACGACGACGCGTTTCCCTTCCACGACTTCGCGAATGAGGTTCAGCTTCACGCGCACATTGAAATCGCGAATGAGCTGCGAGGGCTGCAAAAATGTGCGCCCGATATAATGATTCCGCACAAACGCCTGCTCGTAGCGGATTCCCATTTCCTCGGCAAAGCCCAGCGCTGCATAGATTCCACTGTCCGGCACCGGCACGACGATGTCGGCCTCCACGCCGGTTTCCCTCGCGAGTTGCCGGCCCATTTCTGTGCGCACGCGTGCCACGTTTACTCCATTAAGGATGGAGTCGGGACGGGCAAAATAGACGTATTCAAAAACGCAGAATGCCTCGCGAGTATCGTTGAATGGGAACTCCGAGCGCACACCCTGCTCGTTGATGATGATGACTTCGCCGGGCTCGATGTCCCTTTCAAATGTCGCGCCGACGAGATCCATCGCGCATGTCTCGCTGGTCAGAACGTAGCCGCCGTTTTCCAGACGCCCGAGCGAGAGCGGTCGGAAGCCATGAGGATCGCGCACGCCGATGATTTCCTCTTCGGTCATCATCACCAGCGAAAACGCACCGTGGATGCGGCGAAGCGCGGCGAGCACATTGCTGCCTTCGCTCGGCTGGGCGAGGAGGTGCAGGATGATCTCGCTGTCCACCGTCGTCTGAAAAATCGAGCCTTTCTGCTCCAATTCCTGCCGGAGGTGCGCGGCGTTCACGAGATTGCCGTTGTGCCCGATGGCAATTTGCCCGCGCACACAATTCACCATCAGCGGCTGCGCATTCGTGATGTGCGAACTACCGGTCGTGGAATAACGCACGTGTCCAATGGCCCGTGTGCCCGCCATTTTCTCAAAGTCCACATCCTTGAAAGCCTGCGAAACCAGGCCCATCGAGACATGGCGCTTGAACTGCGCATGCGTCCCGTTGGATGTGACGATGCCCGCGCTCTCCTGACCGCGATGTTGAAGCGCGAAGAGACCGTAGTAGGTCATCAACGCGGCATTCGGATGTCCATGCACGGCGAAGACGCCGCACTCGTGTTTTGGCTTTTCAGACGTAGAATTGATCAAGGCAGTGCGAGGCAGGGGCGGAGATAAGAGCGAGGGAATGCGTGCGTCAAGCGAGGGTGCAAAAAGAGTGGGAAATATTTCCCTTCCCTTACCCGCCCGAAGATCAACGAAAGGAGAAATTTCTGCTCTTTCCGCGATGATGAGCTACTTCCGTTTTACTGTGCGGAAGCCGATGAAGAGAGCTCTCGTCTCGGGTTTCAATTGGTCGCCGACGAAAAACTGATCAACAACGCCGGGCCGATTCTCGCGCATCGCCTTCTCTTTCGCAGGATATACAAACCAGCAATCTTCCGCCGGCACCGTTGCGACACGGTCAAACATCGGCGTCGGGCCCGTGGCAAACGAACCGCCTTTCGCCAGCTTCAATTCTTTGCCCCCGTCTTTTCGATACACCCATTCAGCGACATTGCCGGCCATGCCCTCGACCTTCAGAGGACTGACATCGGAGGCAATTTTGTCAACCGGCCCCCAGTAGTTATATCCGTCCGTTCCGCCTTCTGCATCCGGTTTCAAAGCGGAGTAATCAGCTCCGGAATTGGTCTTTTTGGGATCAAATGTGTCGCCCCACGGGAACTTGAAACCTTTACTGCCGCGAGCCGCTGCTTCCCACTCTTCCTCCGTAGGCAGGTCGCGATCCTCGCCCCCGCGAACTTCCTTGCCCTCCCATTTTGCAAAAGCATACGCGTCCCACCAGGTGATGCCGACCATCGGGCTATTTAAGTCCACAGGCGCTCCTTTTTGATCTTTCTCTTTGTCCTTGAAGACCCGGCCGTCGCGGACTCTTGCGTTTTTAATAAAGGTGAGGACGTCCTGGTTCACGTGGGAAATATGTCGAGGACCTTTCGGGTGATCGTATTTGTGCTCGTTCTCGGGTGATGCCTCGCACCATTTGATGAACTCGGCGTAGCGCCCGACGGACACCTCAAACTTATCGATCTCAAATGCGGGAAGTTGGACTGACTCGCCAGATTCGCCAATGAGATAGGCTCCGGCAGGAATCTGCACCTGCGTGTCAACTTTGCGCTCGTTGGAAACGACATACTTCCAGACCAACCAACCAATCAGGAGCACTAGAACGCTCAGCGTCACGATGTTTACAATGACGGCGCGCTTTTGTGCTTTTCGCGCGGACTCCACTGCCCGCATTGCCGCAGCATCGGCCGCCTTCATTTTGGCCGCTTCGACGGGGACGATTTTTGGCTCCAGCGCCTTCACTGCTTGAAGAACAGCGGGCCATCCGGTCACGGGATTTGGGCCGCCGGCCATTCGCTTTAGAAGCATCGAAAGTCCCTGCGACATCGCATTGGCGGGCAGCAAGCGGCTGATGGCGTCGGAGAGGACAGCGAGTTCATTTGCGATGGAAACCGAGCTGTCAGTCCCCGCTGTGGCAAGGTTTGCGAGGCGCGCAATACCGTCATTCCCGATTCGAATTGCTGTCGCGTCAAATTGTCCGTGAGCGAGATTATGAGTCCACAAATAATTGAGCCCCTCGGCGGCGACTTTCATCGCGTGAAGCGCTGTTTTCTCATCCAGTCCACGTCCTTGGTCAATCATTTCGGCGAGCGTGTGGCCTTCGAGAAACTCATGCGTGTAAAACACGACACCATCGCGCTCGTCCGCTTCGAACACCGAGACAATGAATGGATGAGACACAGCCGCTTTCGCACGGGCATCGGCAAGGAACTGGGAGCGCGCGTCCTCGTGTTGCGAACGTGCTTGCTCAAGCACCTTCATTCCCACGAGCCGGTTCACGCTTGTCTGGGTGGCGATGTAAACCTTGCCCCATACCCCGGATCCCAGAACCCGCTCCACACGGTAATCTCCGAGAACCGTACCCACAAGTGGATCCACTGCTCTCGCAACCGCCACTGGAGACGGCGCGACGGCCGAAGCGATGGGGTTTGGCGTAGCCTGAACAGGTGCTACGCGGATGCCTGAAACCGGAATTGCCTGCACGGGCTGTCGGATTCCCGAGCCGGTCGATTGCGGAACTGCTACAGGCTGCGCCTGCGGGACCGCGGTCGGAGGCCTCACTCCGGACGCCGAAGGTTGCACCTGGGGAACAGCAGTGGGCTGGCGAACACCAGAAGCCACTGGCTGTGCTTGCGGCACTGCGGCCTGCGGCCTTGGGCTCGCAGCCACAGGTTGCAGCACAGCCACGGGAACCCTCACAGTTTGCGCAAGGCTCGCGGCTAGTTCGGCCGCCATTTTTGCCACGGCTCCACGCAGCGCGTCAGCTTCCACCGGCTTCGGCAGCGCCTGCGCGCCGCCCAGATTCTCGGCATAATCACTCAGGTCGTACTGGCTGATGAAAAGCACTTTCATGCTCGGATACATGCCCTGAAACTCCGCCCGCAGCGTGAATCCGTCGGTGGGCTCCATCACGACATCGGTGATCAACAAATCCAAGCCCCCCAACGCCGAAGCATGTTCGTGGGCCTTTTGCGAATTCGTTGCAACCCGCACCTCATGGCCCGGGATGGATTTCAAAATGGCAAGCAATTCAGGAAGGACGCTCGATTCGTCGTCCACTAGGATGATTCTCATCAGTCGTTATTTCGGAGTTTTTCTGGTTCTGGAAATTTTTGAATCAGGCTCATTGGCTCTGCCGTGACGGACTGAAGCTGCCCCTTGAAGTAAACACGCACCGCGTAGCCATAGTAACGCCGGTTCTCGCCGGAAGGATCATCCCGGCCCACGAGCGACTGGTTGTAGTCCACCTCGAGCGTTTCCGTCCCGCCTTCAGTCCAATCTGCTGGGGGCGACGCAAAACGGTATGCCACATTTGCATTGGTGGGGACGATTTCCTTGCCGTTAATATGGTCGTAAAAACGAACCTGCGTCACTACTTCCTGCCTTGGATTGGTCACTGCGCCCTCCCTCGCTAGAATCGGAATCGCCAGTGTGAATCGTTTTCCGGGACCACCCGTATCGTCTGCAACGGCAACGCGGCCCAGAGTCATGGACTTCCCGTTTTGAAAATCACCGACGTTCGTGGTCGCCACGGCCGGCCCGCCAGAAGATGCGCGTGCGGCAGAGACTGCGATATCCAGCTTCGACTTCGCTGCGGAGTAATAGAACCCCGCCTTTTCCCCTATTTGCAAGATTCGGCGCCATTCTACTGCGGCCTTGTCCGGCAGGGACATCTTCTCGTAAGTGTAGGCCGTCTCTGCGATCGGTAGCGGGTTATCCGGCGCCAAAGCCCCGGCCTCCCTCAGCTTGACTAATGCACCCGCAGTATCGCCCGTGTTTCGCAAGAGTTTCCCTTGCTCCACGAGCTCCGTCATTCGCGGATCCACCTTCGGGGTGAAGGCTGTCAACGGCACAGGCGTAGGTCTCGGCGGCGCTTGCGGCGGCGGCGGTGCAGGCTCTGCAGGAGGCGGGTCGTTTGAGGCGGGCACTCCGGATTGACTTTCAGAAACCGGCACCGTTGGCGGCTTCCCGGGAGATTCAGGTGGGGCAGGCTCATCGAGTGGATTTTGAACGGAAAGCTCCTCATCGCGCGGCGGCGGGTTCTCGGCGACTAACAGCTTGATATCGATCCGCTCCGGCACACTCCGTCCGCTATTCGCAGCCTGCATCGAACGATAAAACGAAACCCCGACCGCGCTAAACTGCGCGACACCGACGATGCCCAGCGAAAGCGCCGCACCGAGAAATGTTTTACCCATCGATTGCCGGGTGATTGGAGAAATTGAAGCCATTCAGGAAAAATAAGCCGCTACCGTATGGACCGCAATCATGGGTGTCAAAACTCAATCGCGCCCCCTCCACATCCGTGCGGCATCAGCATCGACGCCGACCTTACTTCACCTTCGGGAATTCCGCCCGGACCTTCTGCACCTTTTTCGGGTCTTCGTTGCAAAAGACGTAACCGGTAAGCCGATTGAGTTGATAGCACTTCAAAGAGAATTTGCGCTTCTTATCGCGATCGCCTTCCATTTCAACACGGGTCGGTGGACGGGTGAAATCGCCGACAAAATCAAACTGAAGATCAAACACTTTGCTCTGATGCCAGGGAATGTAGTTGAAATTGACCATCTTCTTCGCAGCCATGTTGTGGCCTGCCGCCCTGCCCATCGCGAGCGCCGCGTCCCAATGTTCTTCGCGGCGCATTCCGCCCATGTGTCCGTTTGGATAGAGAGCGATATCGCCGGCGGCGAAAATGCCCATCTCATCGCTCTCGAGACGTTCGGTAACAGGGCACCCATTCTGCGACCACAATGGAGATGCAGCCACGAGTTGCAGATTCGGCTCCGCACCCATCGCGCAAATGGCGAGATTCGTATCGATCCGCTCTCCGCTCTTGGTCTGAATCCGCTGAAGATACGTCCGCCCTTCAAACCCGTTCAAATGCTGGTTGAGCATCAACTTCACGCCGTTGGCAGCGAAATACTTCGTGAGCCACGCGGAAGTTTCCGGGTCGAGATAGCGACTCCAGATATTGGCCGAACGCGACATCAGCGTCACGTTCACCTTGAGCTTCCTCAAAAGCGCAGTGGTCTCCGCAGCAACAAATCCCCCACCGATAACGACGCAACTTTTCTCCAGCTCGAGCACCTCGCGAAACCCAATCAAGTCCCTAGCATACCGGAGAAAGAAAATGTTCCCAAGCTTGTTGCCCGCGACCTCAGGTCTCCGTGCACGGCTACCCGTCGCGAGCAATGCCTTTCCGAACGTCACAGCCTGCCCCGTAGCGAGGACGGCCGCGCGCTGCTCCAGCGAGAACTGCGTGATCATCGTGTTCAGTCGGACATCGATCTTGTTCTTCGCAAACCAGGCTGCGTCGTGGGTGGCAAGCTTCTCGGTAGGGGGGACCTTGGAGCCAAGCATTGCGGGAAGGAGTTCAGGTCGGCGCACGCCGATATGAGGCTCGGCGCTGACCAGCATGATAGAGCCCTTTTTATCGAGCGCGCGGATGGCTTCACAGGCAGCCGTTCCGGCGGCACCCGCCCCGACGATGAGATATTCGCGTCGAATCATTACGCTGTCATGGGTAGCGGAAGCCGTCCCCAGGATGCGAGGGAAAAAGACGAAAACTTGTCACATTTTAGAAACCGGGTCCGAAAGATGCCCGGAAAAATTCCACGCAGTGCCGCATACGACAGTCGGGAGCCGTCGCAAAGAAAAACCGCCCGCAGGTGCATACCTGCGGGCGGTTCGATTATTGTTTATGGAGTCCTATGCAGGAAACTCTCAGTTTATGCGGTGATTGCGTAACGCGCTTTCCCGACTTTCTTGATGGCCTTGTTCTTCTTGCCGGTCGTAGAGAACCAGATGAAGAGGTTCTTGTATTTCTTCACATCAAGCTTAGTCGCCAGATCGCGAACGGTAATACCTTCGGGACCCGCTTCCGTGAGAGCCTGAACGATGCGGGCTGCGAGTTCACCGCGTCCGCTGAGCGGGCGTGTGCTGCGCTTGCGTCCGCCGCTTTTCTTGAGGCCGCGTCCCTTCGCTTTGGGCGCAGGTCCGTCGAGGTCGGATTGCGCCACAGTGCCTTCGAGGCGGTAGCGGGCTTCACCGATTTTCTTGATGGCGGAGACGCGCTTACCCGAGGTCTGGAACCACGAGTGGATGTTCGCCGGCTTCACACCAAGTGTGGCGGCGAGCTCCTTCACCTTCACGCCAATGCTGCCGGCCGCCGTAAGCGCCCGGAGGATTTGCGTCTTCAACGCACCGCGCTGGGAGCGGCCCGTGGAAGTGCGCTCGACCGCCCCGCCAGTGCTGGCAGAGCGGACGAAGCCGTCGTCGTCGAATAGTTCGGATTTGATCTCAGATAGCCGGGAGAGGATGCCATCGATCTGCCCCTGGAGTAGGGACCGTTTTTCTTCGAGGGTCATTGCTTCTTTGTATAGGTTGATTCGGTCGTTTGTGATCATTAGAATTTCCATATCGCGTAATTGTACTGATATCGCAAGCGCGATTTGATCAAATTTTGGTTATTCGCGAATACCCTATGCCATGAGTGCATGTGGCTGCGTTCCACAGATTGGAAATTCACCCTGAGTGTGATCATGTTGAATCACGAATAGGCTCTATGTGGCATTTTTGTAATGTGGAAATCCCCGTACCGGGGAAAATCAACACCTTTCTTGCCTGCGATGACTCGACGCAGAAAACAGAGCAGGGCAACAGCAAGAGTTAAGAACGCAGTCCCGTCGGATTTCGACACCTCGCTACGGGATGCCGTCCACGAACTTCCGCTCTTCGTCGCGCGCAGACTTCAGCACCTCGCGAGCCTCGACCGAAGGCTGGTGAACCGTCGCGATATAGTATTCGATGAGCGCCAGACGCTGTGCAGGAGCTAGTTCAGGGATTGACTGCACGGCCTTGGTGAAATCTTCGAGTCCGGCAAGCGACGCGATTTCGATCGGAGCGAGCGTCCGGCCATAGATATGGAAATCATCGACCTGTCCGCCTTTGAATCCCGTGTCGCGGAGGCGATATCCGAATGCGAGGTCCGGCCCGCCATCGCCGGCAGCAATGTCTTTCGACAACCCGTCGCGAACCACGTCCGTTGGCGCAGAAACACCATCGATGAAAATGCGCACACCGGCGGCCCGGCTGGAGCCATCATAAGTCACAGCTATGTGCGTCCATCGCCCCGCAATCAGCGGAGTCGGCGCCACGACTTTCACCGAATTATCCGGCCAATGATGGTGCATCCCAAAGGCAACACGCCCGCGCTCCAGCAGCAATTCGTAGCCGCGACCGCCGACTTCAGCCTGCACTCTGCCCCGATGAAAAACCACCGCGCGCTCCGTGACATCGGGCATTTTCAGCCACAGCGAAAACGTGAAAGGATCGCTCCGGGTGAAGTGCCCGAGACCCGGAAACTGAACTCCATTCCTTCCATCAAGCGCAAGCGCCTTGCCACGCGGGCCGTCCACGAGCATGGGATCGCCCGCCACGAACATCGGTTTCTGCGCCAGGTCCTCGAAGGCAAACTCAGCAATAGCGCCCGACGGTTTCAGTTCGTTCGGACCTTCGGGAAGTTTGTCGGACCACACCACAAAGTCCGCTGCCGCCGTATCGCGCGCATCCCGGAGCTGGCGCTCAGCGGCATCGATTTTCGTGCGCATGGCGGCGAGCTTGCGCTCCTGCTCCAAGGGCGGGAGGAGGACGGAGGGAATCGGTGGAGCGCCCGTGACATCCGTCTTCTGCCCGGCTCCATCCACGCCCTTCTCAAAAGCCTGCGCCGAAGAGTCCGCTCGAAACGCATCGTTGTCCCGAATCGATGACGGAAGGCCCGCCAAATCAAACGTCGCCCATCGCAAAAGCGCCTGCCCTTCGGGCCTCATCTCCCGATTGGAAAGCGCGGCATCGTTCCAATGTTCGATCATCAAATCCGAATGCGCGAGCATCGCGAAAAAGAGCACGGGCGCTTTCATGCGGTCTCCACTGCGGCCGCCCAAAGGTGCGGCCCGAACTGCGCTCTCGCTTTATCAATCAACGACAATCCCCCGTCGTGCTCATGCAGCACCGCCAGCATCGTGCTCCCGCTGCCGGACATCATCGCTCCCGCGACCTCCGATTGCTCAAGCAGCCAGCGTTTCATCTCGGCGAGCTGGATATATTTTTGGAAAACGGGCCGCTCCAGATCGTTCACGATCACGCCCCATTCAAACGACTGGGGACCGTACGGAACACCGGGAATCTCCTGCGAGTCGCGCCATTGTCGATATGCCCAAGGCGTCGGAACTCCAAACGCAGGCTTCAATAATACGAGCGGCAGCCTCCGGTTGAAAACGCACGGCGATACGTCTTCTCCCCTGCCCCGGCACCACGCGGCGCTCTGGTAGATGAAGAAAGGAATATCGCTGCCGATTCCGGCGGCCAGCGACGCCAGTTCTGTCACCGGCAGCCGCGTGTCATAAATCCGATCCAGCGCGAGTAGCGTCGTTGCCGCGTCACTGCTTCCACCGCCCAACCCTGCTCCGTGAGGAATTTCCTTCTCAAGATGGATCGCGAGATTCGCCGCGAGATTTGTGTGCCGGCAAAAGTCACCGAATGCGCGAACCACGAGATTCTCCGGCCCACTCGGGAGCGAAGCATCACTGCACGAAAACACCAGCCCGCCTTGATCGCGGCGGGTGAACTCCAGCGTATCGCAAAGCGATAGTGGAACCATGAGGGACTCGATCTCGTGAAAGCCATCGTCCCGTCTGCGGATGACCCGCAGGCTAAGATTCACCTTCGCTGGAGCACGTACTTTCACGCTATTTAACGGGGGCGCGGAACGCCCGGTTCAACAAACCCGAATACGGGTATTTTCCCGGATGCACCTTGTTTACGGCTGCGCCATCCAAGTTGACCAAAGGGCGCGCATCGTTAGCCCAACGGAAAATACCGCCATCAAGCATCTGCACCTGTGCGACGCCCATTCGCTTCAGCCGATCCACAAATTCACTGGAAGCATAGCCCACGGCACAATACACGACGATCGGGGGGCGCTTATCCGCATCGGATGCATCGAGACTGATAATTCGTCCGATCTCCGTGATGCTCGCACCCGGCGAGATGCGGCGGGCGCCCGACATATGGCTTACGGCAAACTCAGCTTCGCTCCGGACATCAATCAAGAGCGGCTTGCGACGACTTTCTTCGTTGATCACGTGCTGGATCCATCGTTCCAAAGTCGGTCCGTCGATGATGTCATTGGCGGGAAAACTCCGCATCAAGTCATCGCGAACATTACCCCAACGCCACGGATTGTAAGCAAGCACGAGCGCAATGCTGACAGCCGCCAGCATGATCAACTGCGTAAAGCCAAAAGCCGAAAGAACCTTGCCTCCGGGGCGTTTCATAAGCCGGAAAACCGTAAACGCCGGACAAATCCCGGCATTCCCCATCGCTGCATTTTTGAGCGGACTGTTCTTCGCATAACTCTACTTCTTCTTCGGCTGCGGCTTGCCCTTCTGATTGCCCTTCGGCTTGGGCGCGACTGGCGGCGGCGTGGCGCTCCATTTGATTTCGCCGATTTCCTTATCGTCCAGCATCTTGTTGCCGTTGTCGTCGTAGATATAAAGCCAGCTCTTTGGGTTGGCGGAAAACATACCGCGCAGCTTCGAGACTTCCGTTCCGGTGATTCTTCCGTCCCGGTTTTCGTCGGCCTTTTTTGCCTCGGCCAGTGCGAGATCACCTATCGAGGGCTGTGGTTTTGGCGCGGGCTTCTTTCCCGCTGCTCCCGGCTTGGGCTTTGGCTTCGCCACAGGCTTTTTGGGCGCGGGTTCGGCGGCGGAGGCGGCCATGACAGCGAAGAGGAGCAGAGCGAGCGTTTTCATGTTGATTGAGTGCGTGTGGCCTGTGCGAGAGGGCGGACAAAGTCGGCAACTTTGCGAACGAGATCAGGGTCCGAGCCAAACTCAGCGATTCGCTTTACGATCGCGCTGCCGACAATGACTGCATCCGCGACGGCCGAGATCGCTTTCACCTGCTCCGGACTGCCGACACCGAAACCGACCGCCACCGGAAGCGGTGTGGTCTTTTTGATCTGTGCGACCTGCGCCGCCATGTCGGACGCTACATCCGAGCGCTCACCAGTCACGCCGGTGCGGCTCACGTAATAAATAAATCCACCGGCGTCTTTCGTCAGATATGCGATGCGCGAAGGCGGCGTTGTCGGGGCGATGAGGCGGATGCGTTTTAGCGGGCCGTGCATCCTGAGTTCCGGCGAGGCTTCATCTTCATCCGGGGGCAGGTCCAGAAAAAGGATGCCGTCCGCGCCCGCAGCTTCCGCGTCGGCGAGGAAGGAATCGAATCCGTGCCGGTAAACGGGATTCATGTAGGTGTAGAGCACGATGGGAATCCCGCTCTTTTCGCGGATTTCGCGAATACACTGAAAGAGCCCGTTCACGCTCGCACCGGCGGCCAGCGCACGCGCAGACGCCAGTTGATTCACCACACCATCGGCAAGCGGATCGCTGAAAGGCACACCGATTTCGATCAGGTCCACTCCCGCCCCTTCAAGCGCCCACACAAGTTCCCGCGTTGCGGCCAGGGTCGGGTCGCCCCCGCAAATATAGGCGATAAATCCCGCGCGGGATTCGGAGCGGAGCTGTGCAAACTTCTGATCGATTCGATTCGTGGACATGAAGTTCGGACATTGGCGGAAATTGTCGCTTCGCTGCAAGCACGGCGTTGACCCCGCGCACGGAAACGGATTGAATCAACCCATGTCCGAGCCGACCCAACCAAACCAATCCGCAGCAACAAGGCAACCGCTCCGGGATTTCGTGGAGCGCACCGCATCAGGCGTCCAGAAGCGCCCCGTGAACTCCGTGGTGTGGGCTTTCTTCGTCGGCATCCTCCTCACCATCTTCCCGGTTGGCCGCATCGTCGGCGCAGTGCTCAGCCTGCTGCTCGCGCTCCTTCGCCCGGCGCTGTTGCTGCTGGGCGTGGTGAAGCTTTTCGAGGAAGTGGAGCATCGCCGCAAATGACCCGCGGACTGGTCGATAAATGGGCGCGCTTGTGCAAGGTGAGCCCGGCAGTCGCGCTTCTCTCCGCAGTCGCCGCCGGCTATCTCGCCGGAGTAGTCCTGCGCATTTTTGAGCGGCGGAAATAGCGGCCGTGTATCGCGTCATCCTGCACCTCGATATGGATGCGTTTTTCGCGTCCGTGGAACAGCGCGATGATCCGCGATTGCGAGGACTGCCCGTCATCGTAGGCTCTCCGCCGGACCGTCGCGGAGTCGTGTGTGCCGCCAGTTACGAGGCCCGGAAGTTCGGCGTACGTTCTGCGATGGCAAGCGTCACTGCGGGGCGATTGTGCCCAAACGGGCAATTCGTCCGCCCTCGAATGGATGCGTATCGCGAGGAGTCGCGCGCCGTCATGGAAATCGTCCATTCCTTCGCCGGAGAACTCGTCCAGCAGGTATCCGTGGACGAAGCCTACGCCGATTTTACCACGCAGTGTCAGCGCGAAAGCCACGACGCGAGCCTCGACGCCGCAATTCCCATCGCAACAGAAATCCGCCGCGCCATACGCGAGCAGAGAGAACTCACCGCGACCGTCGGCATCGCGCCGAACAAGCTACTGGCAAAACTGGCGAGCGACTATCAAAAGCCCGACGGACTCACCGTCATCCACGATACCGGAAAAGCTGAATTTCTCCGCCCGCTGCCTGTGCGTTCGCTGCACGGAGTCGGGAAAGTCACAGAACAAGCGCTGGCCGGCGCGGGCATCCACACCATCGGCGACCTCCAGACGTACCGCGGCGATTTGCGGGCGCAAGTAGGCTCGTGGGCAGGCGAACTAAAACGCTTCGCAATCGGCGAAGATGCGCGCCCCCTGGAACTCGGCGACGACATCAAGAGCATCAGCAGCGAAAACACATTCCTCCACGACACCGCCGACCGCGCGATTCTGCGCGAATGCCTCCGCGAGCAGGCCGGCGAAATCGCCGCAAAACTGCAAAAGCGCCGCCTTGCCGCGTACACCGTGCAAGTGAAAGTGCGCTACGGCGACTTCACCACGCTCACGCGCCAGGTCACGCTGGAAGAGCCCCTCACCGACGCAGCGCAGATCTACCGCACGACCTGCTGGCTTCTCGCGCGGGACAAACTCGTGAAGCGCCCGCTGCGCCTCATCGGCGTTGGCGTATCCTCGCTCACCGAGGAGTGGATGGAGCAACTAAAACTCCCGCTTTAGCCGATCAAAATCACAAATGGCGAACGCTCCGCGGATTCGTCATTGCTGATTTCCTGCCCCACTGTTCAATCGAAAATCTTTCCCGGATTCAGAATCCCCTTCGGGTCGAACGCCGCCTTCAGCTTCTTCATCAGCATCAGCGCCGGACTGCCGACCGACAATGGAAGGAACGCCTTCTTCGCAAGGCCCACGCCGTGCTCGCCCGTGATGGTTCCGCCGAGGCTGATGGCAAAATCGAAGATCTCCTTCATCGCGATCTCCACGCGCGCCATTTCCTCCAGATTCTTTTCGTCCGTGAGAAATGTCGGGTGCAAATTGCCGTCGCCCATATGGCCGAATGTGCCGATCTTGAGCCGATGCCGGGCGCCCACTTCCTGCACAAAGCGGATCATCTTCGTCAGTTCGCTACGCGGCACCGTCGCGTCTTCCAGAATAGTCGTCGGCGACATCCTCGCCAGCGCGCTGAATGCCGTGCGACGCGCGCTCGCCAGCCGGTTTGCCTCGTCGGCATCGCGGGCGACCTGCACGTTGGTAGCGCCGCATTTTTTCGCGATCTCCACCATCAGGCTTGCCTGCTCCCCGACCGCAGCCGGATGCCCGTCCGCCTCCATCAACAGAATCGCCTCGGCCTCCCGGGGCAGCCCGATCTTCGCGTAATCCTCCACGCAGTTCAGCGTGATTCTATCGAGGAACTCCAGCGTACACGGGATGATCTTCGCGGCGATGATCGCCGACACCGTATCCGCAGCCGCATCCATCGTCAGAAACGTCGCCAGCATCGTCTGCTTCGCCTGCGGACGCGGCACAAGCTTCAGCAATATCTTCGTGATGATCCCCAGCGTCCCTTCACTGCCGATGAAGATGTCCTTCATCGAATAGCCCGCCACATCTTTCACGCACTTGTTCCCCAGCCACACGACCGAACCGTCCGCGAGGACCACCTCCATACCCATCACATAGTCACGGGTGATTCCATACTTCAGCCCCCGCAGCCCGCCGCTGTTCTCCGCGACATTCCCGCCGATGGTGCTGATACGCATGGACCCTGGGTCCGGCGGGTAAAGCAGCCCCACGCTATCCGCGACCTCCGCAACCTTCGCAGTCACGACGCCGCACTCCACGAAGATCGTCAGGTTTTTTTCATCCAGCTCCAGGACTTTGTCCATCTGCGTCAGACAAAGAATCACGCATCCGTTTGAAGGAACGCTGCCCCCGCTCAGCCCCGTCCCGCTCCCCCGCCCCACCACAGCGACGTTGTGGACATCGCAATACTTCACCACCTTTTGCACCTCGTCCGTCGTCTGCACCATCACCACCGCCGCGGCCACGCCATGAAGCGCTGCCGTTCCGTCGTAGCCGTAAGCCAGCATATCCTCCCGGCTGTGGAGAACGCGCTCTGGCGGAATAAAAGCAGAGATGTCTTGAACGAGATTCGTCATGTGTCCCGAATCCCTTAGCGGGCCGCATCCACGCGGAAAAAGGAAAAATGCGCCAGCCATCCGCCAAGCCCCGCATGCAGCAGCCTCGGGGACGCTGGGACATTCGAGATACCCGGCGGTTTTCCCCTCCGGCTCGCGAGAGTCTCGCGGAGTAATAAATTTCACGATGGGCGGAACGCGTGGATTCAGTAATACTCATTTTCTTAATGGCATTACCTGTATTTTCGGCCAACGGACTCATCGTCCGTTATGGCGTCACCACTCTCTTAAATTCATCGACTCTGGCACTTCACGAGGGAGAACGCGTCGGGCTTGTGGGTCGCAACGGCTGTGGGAAATCCACATTCCTCCGCATCGCCGCAGGCGACCTGGAGCCCGATGGAGGCGAAGTCACACGGCGGCGCAATGCGCTCGTGGGCTATCTACCGCAGACCTTTGGACTCGATGATTCCGCAACCGTGGAGCAAAACATCCTCTCGGGTGCCTCGCATGTTTTGAAGATGATTGAGGACTATGAAGCGACGCCTGCCGAGGATCATCGCGCATCGGAGTTGCTCGACGAGATTGAGCAGCACGACGGATGGAACCTCGACTCGCGCCTCCGGTCACTCGTTACGAATCTCCACGCGCCCGATATTGAGCGGAATGCCGCCAATCTCAGCGGTGGTGAAAAGCGCCGCGTCGCACTGTGCCGCGCACTCATCGGGCAGCCGGATTTGCTCATCCTCGACGAGCCGACCAACCATCTCGATACGAACAGCGTAGAGTGGCTCGAAGGCTTTCTGCGCACGTATAAAGGGACGTGTCTCTTCGTCACCCACGATCGCTTCTTCCTCGATCGCGTGACCACCCGAATCGTCGAACTGAAGGGTGGCACTTTCTATTCCTACCCCGGCAACTACACTAAATATCTCTCCACCAAAGCGGAGCGCGAAGCCGGTGAAGAAAGCAGCGAGCACGAGCGCCAGAAATACCTCGCCCGCGAGCTGGAATGGGTGCGCAAAGGCCCGAGCGCCCGCCGCACGAAGAGCGTGGACCGTATCGCCCGCTATCACGAGATGGCTGCCGAGGCGGGGCCGATGCGCGATGAGCAAATGGACATGATCATCCCGCCGCCGCCGAAGCTCGGCAACACGATCCTGGACCTCAAAGACGTGGGTGTGAAACTCGGCGAACGCGTCCTGTTCGACCGGCTGAACTTTGAGATGCCGCCGGGCGCACGCATCGGCATCGTCGGGCGCAATGGCATGGGAAAGACGACGCTGCTTCGCGTCATCATGGGCGAGCTGGAACCGACTTGGGGTAAAGTCACCGTGGGCCAACGCACGATCATCAACTACGTGGACCAAAACCGCGCCGTTGTGAACGACGATGATACCGTCCTCACGGCGATTGCGGGCACTGCGGATTGGGTCGTGCTCGGTGAGGAGAAGATTCACGTCCGCACTTACTTGCGGCGTTTCCTTTTCACCGACGAAGCGATCAACAGCAAAGTGGGCAACCTCAGCGGCGGAGAGCGTTCCCGGCTCACGCTCGGAAAAGTCCTGCTGCGTGGCGGCAACCTTCTCATTCTCGATGAGCCGACGAACGATCTCGATCTTTCGACGCTGCAACTTGTGGAGGAGAGCCTTGCTCAATTCACAGGATGCGCGCTCGTGGTCAGCCATGACCGCTGGTTCCTGAACCGCGTCTGCACGCATATCCTGAGCATCGAAGAAGGTGGCGTGATCGAGTTCACACCCGGCGATTACGACTACTATCTGGAGAAAAAAGCCGCCCGTCTGGCTGCGCCTGTGCCGGTGCCAGTGCAGAAGGTCGTCGCCCCCGTCGCGCCGAAACCGCGCGGACGCAAGCTGACCTACAAAGAGCAGAAGGAACTCGAAACAATCGAAGCCGAGATCCATCAAGCCGAAGCCTCAGTCGCCGCGACGACTGCGCTTCTCGCCGATCCGCAATTCTTCGTCACGCGTTCGCGCGAATTCCCGGAGCAGGAGCGGAAGCTCGGCAAGGAACAGGCGACCGTCGCGCGCCTTTACGCACGCTGGGCGGAGCTTGAGGAAATCAGGGCAGCGCAGGGCTAGCGGGTCAGCCGAAAGAGCTGGCTTTGCAGAGCGGGAACGAGTCGCACGCCTTGGAATAATAACCAACGGGCTGTGGGCTGCACGATTGCTCGTTGAAGCAACGATGCGGTGCGGAGCCGCGCGGAGAACTCGGCGTCGATTCGCTGCGCAAAATTGAGTCGAGCATCGTTCCACGCGATGTGTGCACCGGCCCATTCAGCGAGTGGGTCGATTGCGGCGGCGGCGGATTCGCAGGCCATCGACATTCCGTTTCCGGTGACCGGTGGAATCATCGTCACTGCATCGCCGATGCTCATTTCTCCATCGAGTTGCGGGCTGCGGGGCGCGAGCCCGAGCGCAGCGACCGAGGAAAAAGAAGCATCGTCCCAGCGTGCATTCGCCAGACGAGAGTGGAGCGCGGAGCCGGGTTCGCCCCCGAGCCATTCGCGCCAATCGCGGGCGAGTTGCGGGACGGGGCTGCGGCTGCGGAAGAGTCCGCAGACATTCGTGCGCCCGTCTTCCACTGCGCAAAGTCCGATGTAACCGCGCGGGGTAAAGTGCATCTCCAATCCTGCGCTGAGGTTGATTCCATGCGCGTGGGCTTTGAGGCCGAACAGTCGCCAGCCGCCTTCTTCCGTCTGCGGACGGCGGCCCGTTGCGCGAACGATTCCTTCGCCGGCGAGCGACGCTTCGCGTCGCCCGGTGAAGAGTTCGCCGCCCAATTCGGTGAACATTTCCGCGAGAACGGCGTCCATTTTCCAGCGCGAGATACAGAGCGCTGGGGACGGGAGAGCGCGAGCGGGCGTGCTGGATGCGCCGAGCCAGAACGCGACATTCGTGGCTTCGCGAGCGCCGGCCAGCCGCTGCTCGATGCCGAGCGAGGAAAGGACTTCGCGGCCTTTGCCACTGAGGAATTCGCCGCATACTTTGTGGCGCGGATAGTTTCCCGCTTCGATAATCCGCACTGGCACGCCGCGCTGCCGGAGTCCGATGCCGAGCACGAGCCCGGAAAGCCCGCCGCCGATGATGTTGAGGGCTTTCATTTTCGCCGTGCGCAAAACCAATGGCTGAACGGAAACGCCCGCCGCTCTTCGCAGTGCCATCCATCGCGCGGCCATAGCGAGCTCAGTTCCTGTCCGGAAAAACCAGCTTCCACGCTCACGCGGGCGTCGTGACGTGTCACGGGATGTGCGTCCATGAGCGGTAGCGCGGCGACGCCTGCGAGGCTCATCCATCCACGGCGCGGCTCCAGCGCGGCGAAGGTCGAAGTGCGCTTCGCGGCGGCTGCGAGCAGGCGGGCGAGCGGGGCGTCCTCGAAATGATGGAGAAAGAGATTCGCGCAAATCACATCGAGGTCGGGGGCGCTGCCCAGCCAGTCGAAAACGTCCGCCTTTTCCACCCGCACGACCCAGCCGGCACGCTGCAATTCATCCGTTGTCGCTGCCGACACGCATGGCTCGCGATCTACGAGAAAAACGGAGCCGCCGTTGCCTTTCGGAAATGCCGCGAGCAATTGCTCCGTGAATGCTGCGCCGTCTCCCGTGCCGAGTTCGGCGATTGCGCGCGGCTGCGCTTCCTCACGGAGCCAGCGTGTCCACGCGCGGCGATGGCCCATGATGGCGTTCAGCGCTCGCAGGTCCCGGCGTGACGCACGGGCCGCGGACGAATCCGGCGGGAGCTCGTCGAGCAGTTCGGGCGTGAGACGTCGCACTTTCATTTCACATCCAACAATGCGCCGTGGCTGCTGAACCCGGCGCCGAACGAAGCGAGCCACCATTTGCCGCCGGGAGCATTCTCGTCCAGTGCGCGGCGCAGCGCGAAGAGACAGCTCGGACTGCTCATATTGCCGTGCCTGCGCAGGATGTCGGTCGTGTGGCGTAGAGCCGTATCATCCAGGCCGATTCGCGCGCCGATTTCGCGCAGCACGTCGCGCCCGCCGGAATGGAGCAGCCATTCGGAGATTTCGCCGGGCTGGAGCTCCGCGAGGGCGAGGACGTCGGCTGCGTATCGCGCGGAGAGCACCGGCACATCGGGAGCGAGAATGTTGCGCAGCAATCCGCCGACGTTGTCGAACCGGAGTTTCTCCCGCGCTTCCGGTGCGTGCAGGGATTCCGCGCGGACCATCCGGACTTCGCGGATGCCGGGCTGCGGGCGCTGCGAGCAGACCGCGGCCGCCGCGCCATCGCTGAAGAGGCACGCGCTGATGAGCACGCCGGGATCATCGTCGAGGAATACGGCCGCCGAACACACTTCCACGCAGACGGCGAGAACGTGCTGCGTCTCGCCGAGCAATGCCGCAGCCGTGCGCAGGGCGGGCACCGCAGCGCCGCAGCCGAGCCCGACGAGATCGAGCAATTGAGCGCGCCGCGAAAGTCCCAGCCGTTCGCCGATGTAACTGGAAAGGCCGGGGCATAAATAGCCCGTGCAGGTCGCGACGACGAGCGCGCCGATATCGTCTGCTTTTCTTCCCGATTCTTCGAGAGCGCGCCGCGCGGCCTCTTCGCCGAGTTGCGGTGCGACGCGCTTAAATCGGGCGTGCATGGCGTCGGGCGTGAACTCGAAAGCCTCCGCAATCGGGTCGAGCGCAAGGTGTCGTGTCTCAATGCCGTTGCTGGCCGAGAGCACCTTTCGCAGGATTGCCTGACTGCGCGAATTGAGCGCCGGAAACTGCGGCGCGGCGCGAATCGCATCCCAGCATTCTGCCTGGCTAAACTTCTGTGGCGGCACTGCTGTGCCGAGACCCGTAATGTACATGCGTCTCTTTCTACGTTGCGCGGAAGCTTGGCGATTCACATTTCCATATTCCCTTCTGCGCCGGACTCCGGCACACCCCTGCGCGTGAACTGGTATTCTTTGCTCTGCGCAGACCGGCTCGGGCGGACAAAGCCCGGGCGTCGTGAGGCTGCACGCTCCGATTTTCAACGCGACAGCGATCGCATCATCTTCTCCAGCGCGTTCCGGCGCTTGCAGGATAAGACGCAGGTCTTTCCGCTCGCGGAAAACGATTTCGCACGCACGCGGCTCACGCATTCGCTGGAAGTCGCGAGCGTCGGGCGCAGTCTCGGCTCGCGCGTCGGCGCGGTTCTGTGCGCGCGGCATCGGCTGGGGAATGAAGGGCTCGACCCGTCGGACTTCGGTGAAATCGTCCACGCTGCGGCGCTCGGGCACGATTTGGGGAACCCTCCGTTTGGTCACAGCGGCGAGGACGCGATTCAGAACTGGTTCAAAAGCGACAGCATCCACGCACGCGGCGCGCGGCGCGGGCTCTCGGCGGCGGAGGTCGCAGACATCGAGCGCTACGAGGGTAATGCGCAAGGCTTCCGAATTCTCACACGCCTCCAGATGCCGGATAATCCAGGCGGGCTCCAGCTCACCTACGCCACCCTCGGCGCGTTCACGAAATACCCGCACGCATCCCTCGTCGGCGCAGTGCCGCACAAGGGCGCGAGCTTGAAGAAATTCGGCTACTTCCAGACGGAGCGTGAGCATTTCTCCGCAATCGCAGAGCGCTGCGAGCTCATCCAGCGCGCGCCGGAATGTTGGGCGCGGCATCCGCTCGTTTTCCTCGTCGAGGCGGCGGATGACATTTGCTACCGGCTCGTGGATTTCGAGGACGGCTTCCGGCTCGGGCACTTGCGGTTTGAGGATGTGCGCGATGCGTTCCTCGCCGTCATCCCGCCGGACAAACATCCACGCGACCTGCGCGGGATGTCCTCGCGCAAAGCCGCCGTGGAGATGCTCCGCGCGATGGCCATCGGCGCGTGCCTTGCCCAATGCTCGGCGCTGTTCCTCGATGAAGAAGCCGCGATCCTCGATGGAAAGTTCGACACCCCGCTCATCGACGCCATCCCCGCATCCGCAGCGATGGGCGAGATTCAGGACGTGAGCCGCAAGACGATCTACGCCACGGAGCGCGGCGTGCAGATCGAGATCGCCGGCTACGAAGTACTCGGCGGGCTGCTCGACATTTTCGCCAGCTCATTAAACGACATCGCGGAAAAGCGGGAGGGCGCATCAAAGCGCAGCCAGAAACTCGCCAGCCAACTCCCCACCGAATGCGTCGTCGCCGCAAAGGAATCGAGCGCCTACGAGCGGCTCATGCGCCTGCTCGATTTCGTTAGCGGCATGACCGACAGCTACGCCGTCGGCCTTTACCGAAAGGTGAAAGGCATCGCGCTGCCGGGGACGTAAATCACGATTCGCGGAGGGGCTGTGCATCCGGCTTCCATCCACACCAGTGGCAGTCAGTCAGTCCGCGCTTCAGCGTAATTCCGCACGAGGGGCACTCGCAGGTATTTGGGGCTGGGAGCGGAGCGGGCTTTTCGGGGATGATTTTGCGCAGTGGCTGATAATATTGGATTGCCAGCGAAACGCCGATGACAACTGGCAACGTGGTGCACAATCTTTCAACAACAGAAAAGCCATGCCTTCCAAGTTCGGAGCTACCCATATTGGCCGCGAAGACCGCGATGAACATACTCAAACGCGGTCGGCGAAACTCCGGTCTCGAATCGCCGCCACACGCCTCGCAGTGATACGTATTATCCCGAAACCACCGCCTCTCCCATCCCTCGACCGGAGCCTGGCAATGCGGGCAATGCTCCTGTTGACCTGGCGTGCTCTTTGGCGGTTGATAAGGATTCATTTGGAACTGCCCACTGCTTAGCACCGGCAGACCGTTCTGCAATCCGCTTTCCGCTTTCCGCTTTCCCCAATCCCCGCTACCCCCTCCCGCATGGCACATCAAAAATCTGACGGAATGAACTACGCCCCTGTGGGCAAACCAGCACCAGTCGTCGCGCCCGGCGAATTTGTCTTTGCCGCCGCCGCGCTCGACCACGGACACATCTATGGACAAACCCAAGGCCTCGTCGAAGCCGGGGGCGAATGCCGCTACGTGTGGGACTCCGCCCCCGCGCGCGTCGCCAAGTTTATCGAAAAACACCCCGGCGCACAGCCCGTCGCCACGCTCGACGAACTGCTCGATAAAAAGGACATCCACCTCGTCACCGCCGCCGCCATCCCGTCCGACCGCGGGCCGCTCGGCTGCCGCGTCATGGCCGCCGGCAAAGACTACTTCACCGACAAAACCCCATTCACCACCCTCGACCAACTCGCCGAAGCCCGCCGCGTCGTCGCCGAGACCGGGCGCAAATACATGGTCTATTACTCCGAGCGACTCCACGTTGAGGCGAGCGTCCGCGCCGGACAACTCATCGACCAAGGAGCCATCGGACGCGTCGTCCAAGTCATGGGCATGGGCCCCCACCGCAGCAACCCCGCCACCCGCCCCGCGTGGTTCTGGAGCCGCGAAAAATGCGGCGGCATCCTCAC
>JAYUSJ010000020.1:0-8518 GCA_043755735.1 Verrucomicrobiaceae bacterium
CTGGTAACCGTCGAGCGGGTTGATGCCCCACTCGTTTTGTTTCTTCACGCCGATGCGCTGCGCGGTCACACGCCAATGGTGCGGGCCGGGGCCGGTGCCGTCGCGGCGAGTGCCGCGCAAGGGCTGATTCTGTGCGGCTCGGGAGACGATGAGGTTGTATTCGTGTGCGGTCATTCCCACTCGATAAGGATGCCACTGAATGGGAGTCCATGCTCGCGCTCGAACCATTCGAACATTTCGCCAAAGTCAGCGAATCCATCGGCTCGGGCGGCTCGGTCCAACAGGGATGTGTTGCGAGGGTGGGTTAAAGACAAGCCTGCGATTTCAAAGTTCCACGGCCTGATGGTGACAGCGTGAATTGCGGAAATGGTGTATTCGCCGAGCTTGCGCTGAGGGCTGCGGTACGCCTTGCCGCTCCACTCACGAGCGTCGAGGATGTCGCCGACTTTCGGCATCCGCTTTGGAAGTGGGCGGATAGTCTGACGTTTTTTTCCGCTTGCGACGAGCGCAGCAAAGCGTGGCTTGAACATGCGCACGAAGCGGCGCGGGCCTTGGTCGCCGGGAGTCATTGTGCGTAGGGCGCGTAGCGGGCGATGCCGTCGGTCCCGCGATTATAGACTTCCACGCCTTCGCTCCAATACAGCGCACGCCACACAGAGCCGTCTGCGGAGATGATGCAGGCGAGCTTGTGGAAGGCCCATGCTGCTTGCTTGGGCAGCTCGACGCTCGCGATGGGCTCGGCTTTTTCTGCCTGCCAGTCGCGGTTGTAACTCACGCGGAAATAGACGCCGACCTCCCCACGCTCGTCGAAGAGTTCACGCGGGATGAAAAGCGTTGGGCGCTTACCCTCCGCATCCTTTTTTGAGATACCGACGCCTGCGATGGACGGTTCCACGCCAGCGATGAGGCCCAGTTCAAAGCCGACGCGGAACCCATCTTTCGCGGGCGAAACATTCGGCGAGAAAATCGGCGATACACCGCCGCTGCCGCCGCCTTCGTAGTGAGTGATCGTGCCCCACGGAAGGACGCGCTTGCGGACGTTGAGGCCGCTGCTTTGCGTGCGAGACACGGCGGCGGAGAGGGCGCGGACGTGAGCATCCGTGACTGGCTCGCCTTGCCGCAACTCGAGACTCGAGATGTCGTCGCTCATCGCAGCGCGTAAGCTTCTGGCAGCCAGCCAAACGGCCCAGATTCCAGCCAGCTCGCGGTATATTTCCAGACGTTTCCACGTCCCTTGCCGGTGATCATGGCGAGCAGCCAGTCTCGGTTGCCGTCAAGTTCTGGTGGGTTCCCCGGCGGCTGGTCAATTTTTCCGAGGCGAGCGACGATGCCGCGCTCCAGCCTCTGCGCCGTCCACGCGCGAGCCCACACCAGCCCGGCGGCGTAGTAAGTCTGCATCCCGTAAGCGGGATTGCGCTCGCCGTCTATCTGCTGCGGGAACTTCACGCGGCCCGTCTGCGGGTCAATCGCGCCTTTGTAGGCTTCTAAAACGAGATCGAATGTTTCGAGTGTCTCGATCTTGTCTTCACTCGTAGTGCCCTTCAGCTCGAATTCTTCCGCGCCCTCATCTCCCGGATTCTCCAGTCCCTCCAATGTGGAGGTAACGATGTAGCCTTGCACATTGCCAGCAGCGCCGCGCGTCATTGTGCGTGGCTTGTTTTCGACGAGCGAACCGAGCCAAGCCTCGGACGTGCCATCGGCGTTGAGCAATGGCACCGCTAAGTTGAGCGCGGTAAATGAATCGGGAGCGATCCACTTCACTCGCGCGGCGACGATCTTCAGGATCGGGTCTTTGCTCACTACGAGCGAGTCTGGACCGGCCAGTAAATAGGGAGCAGCGGGCATAAAGCTAGACAGGCACTGGAGTATAGTTGCCGCCGCTCCCGCCGGGCAATTTGTCGGAGATTTGTTGGAGTAGCGCCGTATGCCGCTGCGACTCCGTAAGGTATGCGTCTCCGCCGCCGAAGCGACCGCCGCCGCCGACTCGCTGCAAGGCGCTCACTTGAGTCTCGCCGCCACTGCCCGATTCGCCGAAGAGTTTCCCGAGTCGGTTGCTGGGTTCAGATTCTTTCCCTTTTCCCGCAATGGCCGAGCCGATGTTGCCGAGGACTTCCCCCGCTTTAGAGAGCGCCCCGCCAGTCAGTTTATCAACAATGGATGTGACTCCTTTCAGCCCCTCCCACAGCGCGGAAAACACCCACACGATGCCGGATGCGATATTGCCGAAAGCGCGGCCAATGGCCGTGAAATCAACGCTGGAAAGCGACTCCGCCACATCGGTAAAAAATGGAGCGAGAGGTTCGAGGAATCCCGCAAAGAATTCTTTGCCTGACAATGCAACGCCGTTCAGCGCGTCGACGAGGCGGTCGAACGCCTCGAGATTTGCCGACATCGTTTGCGATAGCGGTCCCGCTTGCTCCTTAGCCTGCGAGAGAGCGCCGGGATCATTGAGCAGTGCCAGTGCCTTTCCACCGCTTTTACCAAAGAGGTCGCGAGCCGTGGCGACCTTCGTGGTTTGATCGAGTTTTGCGAAGCCCTCTTGCAGTGCCTCGATTTGCTGGAGGGAGTCCTTCGTGCGCAGCCCGTCGGCGCTCAGGCCCATGCGGGCGAGAGCCCCGGCGGCGGCTCCGCTTTCGGCGTTCACGTCCGCGATAGTATCCTGCATTTTGATCAGGAAATCCCCGGCTGCATCGGCCCCGAGTCCGGCATTCTCGAATGCCTGTCCGAGGACCACAAGGTTGCCAGCAGACTCACCGGTCGAGAGGCTTAGATCGTTGAGCTTGCCTCCGAAATCGAGCACATCCCCAAGCCCGGCGGCGACGCCCGCGACGGCAGCAAGCCCAGCGGTGATGACAGCAGCAGCAGCTCCCAGCTTGGCAAAGCCGGACATCGTGCCAGTCGCTGCGGCATCTACCGAGCCGAGCTTCGCCTTTACGTCACCTACACCAATGTCGAGTTCGCCGAGCAGCATACTGCCCAGCGCGTGTCAAACTATCGGAGGTGCCGCCGGGCACGAATCCCGGCCTTGTCGCGCATGACGCCCATCATTTTTTGCAGCGTGCGGACCTCTCGCGAAAAGGCGAAATCGAACTTTCGAGCGTAGCCTTTGGCATCGTCCGCGTAAGGCACGTTTTGTCCAATCGCGATACGAAAATGCGAGGTGCCAAACTCGATCTTGATGATGCCGTATTTCGTCCCGTGGCGTGTGACCCAACCTGGTAGCTTCACGCCGAGCTGGCTGGCGGCTGCGTTGAGCCCGGCGGCAAGCCACCCGACTCGCTTGCCGAGGATGGCGGCGACGCGAGTGAAGTCGCGAGCCTCCACTTCCACGCGCTTGCCGCCGCGCCGGGCGATGCGCCCGAGCTGCTTGGCCGCTCGCTGGTGCATGGCGAGCAGCTCGTCTGCGCTGGCGAATAGTTCGCGCCGTTGGGCGCGGGTGATGCCGTCGGCCTGCACGGGTTGAGCGAGCTTTAGGAGGTCCGACACGATTGCGCTCTCGCCTCGCTTTTTGGCGCTGGCGTCCGCCTTGCCACTAGCTGGAGGCGTGATGTCCACGATGTTTTTAACGATTCGTGCGGCGCTCTGTTTCATCAGCACCGCGAGTCCCTCGGGGTGAGCCTTGTCCACGACCACGGCGTATTCCGCTAGTGCGCGGCGAAAGGCGGGCAAGGCTTGTGGGTTGGGTTTCCAGCTCATGTTACCATTGCGTTTTCGCGCGTGACTGTGCGACCGCCGCGACGGCCTTTTCTGCCAGTGGGGCGATGGAGGGCAGTGGCTCGATAGTCCAGACGTTGCGAGCGCGGAGCTTTACGTGGACCATCTGTGACAGGATGGAGAGCGGGACTTCCCACACGACGTGATAAAGGTCGCGGATGCTGCCGTTTTCGCCACACACAAACGGAGCCGCTTGGGTGGCGAGCCAAGCGGGCTCTAAGAGTTTCCCGAGGGCGTGTCTCCCGGCTTGTCATCGGGCTTGGGCTCAATGCTGTATTCGCTCGCGGCGAGTTCTTCGTTCGTCATCGCGACTTCGCGCTGGGCGTAACGAAGCTTTAGCGGATGGAGCGACATTCCATATTCAGGGAGGATTTCGGCGAAGACAAATTCGCGCCCGTGGCTCATTGCGGTGCGCACGAACGGGAGGGTGACATCGGCGTCGAGGAGCCATGCGATTGCAATGCCTTCCATCTCGCGTTCTGCTTCTTCGAGGTCGCGCTTTTTTTCTTTGCCGACTGCGAACTGCAAACCGAGCTGGCGAGCGAGCGAGAGCAGGCCCGAGGAAAGGCGACGGGTACCGGGAAATGATTCGCGGGTGAAGGCGCGGTCGAGAATTTCTTGGCGGGTCATTGGGATTTGTTTCCGGTAAATGGCGCGTTGGCTGCGATGGTTCCTTCGAGCTGTCCGATGATGTGGGCGCGGTAATCGTCGCTGGCTGTGGCGGGAATTTCTGCGGTCTGCTTTCCGCGCCGCAAGATGATGCGTGGTGTGGTATTGCGGATTTCGCGAGCGCACGTCGCGTGATTGGTGAGCACGCGATGGATAACAGCCCATTCGTGCGCCGGGTTTGCAGCCAGCCATGCGATGTCATTCCACCACTTGATGAGTTGGGATGTCTTGTAGGTTCCGCATTTGCTAGACGCGGCAAAGAGCCAGTGCCAAGCGCTCACATCGCCTTCTTGCGTGGCCTTAAAAGGAATCGCCTCGTGGAGCGGAACTCCGACGCTACGGAGCGCCGTGGCGAGCAGCGCCTCCGGGCAGCAAACGCTCTGCTGATTCGTCGCCACAAGCGGGATGAATTTGCCGCCCGCGATAATCTTCGCCTCGGACATTACCCGGCGTGCGGTGCGTGCTTGCCGGTGAAATTCCACTCGCTGCGGGTGCCGAGCTTTTGCGTGAGCTTGATCGCGGCGATGTGGACTTGCCCGCCGGAGATGTAGGAGATGCCGGTGTCGCCGCCGATGCCGGGAACCAGCGTGATGGGGCCTTTGCCAGTCACGGAAAATTCGTTGGAGGCGGTATGGTCCACCATGTCCACGATTTGCGTTTTGCCAGCCACCATGCCGAGCGTCTCATCGGCTTCGGACTTGGCGGTGAACTCGACTTGCTGGATGACGCTGGCTTCCGCGTCGTCGTGGATGGTGATGCCGTGCTCGACTGTGATGATCATGGCGGCGGATTAGTTGGCGGGTTGCGCTTCTGTGGCGAGGGGTTCGAGCGCGGTAATCTGCGCGTCGAGCGCGGCGAGATTTGCGGCATCGCGCTCGCGGCGACGATGGATGGAGTCGCGCTCTGTCTTGAGCGCGGCGAGGCGTTTTTTTGCGGCTTCGAGGTTTGCGTTAGTGGCGTCCATTTGCTGAGTCGCGAGTGTCAAAGAACGGTTGCCGAACCATTGGCCACGACGCTGCTGCGGAAGTGATTGCCCTCAATGCCTGGAGCATCAGGAGCGGCACTCCAACCGTGAAACTCAAACTCACCGTCGGCATTCACCGCCGCGAGGAGCGCCGTCTTACCAGCGCCGTGGAGCTTGTCGCGGACAGCGGCGACAAGCTCTCGGTGCGCGGTCGCAGAGCCAGCGGCATCGGCACTGCTTTCGCACCAAATGTGCAGCGTGAATTCGAGCGCGGTGCCACTGCCGTTTTGCGGCGTGTCGTCGGCCTTGAAAATGAGACAGGGGCGCGTGAGTTCGCCGCTACTGAGATCGCCGAAACAGCCGACGCCGTCGAACGCGGAATCGGCACGGAATGTGGCGCGGAAAAGTTCGGCGAGTTCGAGCCCTCTCATTGTTCGGGTGATTCACAGCGAAGTGTGATCGTGGTCTTCGTGGCATCCGTGCCGGTGCTGCCGAGGACGTAAGTCTTACCGCCGCATGTGACGGCGCTGCGGTCGGCTGGAGGTGTGCCGCCGAATGCGGACAGCGGGAGCCAGAACGCGATACTCACTTTCTTGAGCCAGCCGCCATTCATCAGATCAGGCTCGCGCTTTTCGCCGCTCGTTGCGGCGTCGTAGCTCTGCCCTGCGATGCTGATGACGGCAGGAAACTGCGCGGCGTGTGCGGCTTGACCGCGAGCGAGAAGGCGGGCGGCTTGGGTCATTGCTTTGCCTTGAGAATTTCGATCAAGTGCATCGCCTGAAATCGTGCGTCGTCGAGGGCGTTATGGTGAGTGCCCACACACTCTGGCATAGGGATTCCCGGGAATACGCTCTTCATCGTCCGGTAGCAGCGGTCCTGACTATACTTCCACGGCCTGCGAGTGCCGTTGATGCGATACGCTGCCTCCATGTGCGCGTTATCGAATCCAGCTCCATTACCCCACACGCCTTCGATTACCGGGAATCTTCCGAACCATGTCGATAAGTCTTGAAGTGCCTCGGAAATATGCAAGCCGGATTTTTGGAGTTCAGATCGGGCTGATTCGGATTGCCCCATCCACCACATTACCGTTGGCGCGTCGATAGTCATGCCGAGCGCCTGACAGCTCACGGGATCGACGCGGCGGTAAAATTCGTCGCTAATCAACTGCCGGGCGGGAACGAACATAACCGCTCCGATGGAAGTAATCACAGAGCCGGGCGCTGTGCCGAGAGTTTCGATGTCGAGCATGATGTGCATACAAAACCCTTTGCGTCAAAAAACAAACAGCCGCCTCCCACGCATGACGTGAAAAGCGGCTGCTGTTTTCCCCTTATGAATACTGCTGAAGAATTATTTTCCGCTCTTTTTTCGAGGCGGAGTGCCGCCGGGAATCAGCGGGGTTTCGTCGTCATCCTCGCCGCCGTCTGCTGCGTCATCGGCAGCAGCGGCGGCGGGAACATGACCCGATCCAACAACAACGGCGGCTGGCTGCGCTGGCTCGCTCGCTGCCGCCGAGGATGCACCCTCGGCGACAACGGTTTCGCGGGCTGGCGTGGCTGGCAAAGTGGACTGCTCGTAACGTTTTTGGAGCAAAGAATTGAGACGTTCGTTTTCCCCTAACAGTTCCTCAGCACATTGGGTGAGATGGCCGTTCTGAATCACTAACTCGGAGATGCGGCTATGCAGTGCCTCGGGAGTTACGGCCCCTCCCGAGGCGTCGGGCAACACGGCTTGCGCCGAGTCCGCGCCCTCTTTTTGTGGTGTAGAATTCGGGCTCCGGCGGGCTTTTCGCTGGAAGTGAAAGACGCCGAGTTCAAAGCGGACGAACTCCGCTGGAGCCGCATCCACGGCGGCTTTGAGCGTGTCGTCTCGCGTGGCTGTGGCGAGCACGATGCCTTCGCTGTTGCGATGCTCCGTACGGTAGCCGATGAGGATGCGGGTGTTCGGCATGGCCTAGCTTGCGGCGTTCTCGACGATGCGGATGGCGGCGTAGTCCATGCCGCTGCCTGCGGTTTGCTCGCCGGGTGCGGTGAGCGAGACCAGCTCGCGGCCTGCGCGGATGCCGAATGCGACGATTGCGGTGGCATAGACATCGCCGGTCGGATTGGTTCCCGTGGTGTCTTCCCAGAAGTGCCACGTCATCGAGAGGCCAGACTCGGGGTCGGTGACTGTCTCCTTGCGGCTCGTTTCAGGGATGCCGAGTGCGCGGGCTGTGGCGCTGGCATCCTGGAGCTGGCGGAAGGCGATGTGGATTGCACGGCGCTCGAATGCCAAGGCGTTCAGTGCCTCGAATTTGCTGACTGTCGCAGCGCCGTCTGCGGTGATGTTGACTGCCGCCCCGCCCGCAGTGAGTGCGACTTGGAACGTGTTCGTCGTCGCGCCTTTCACGAAGTAATCCGTGGCGAGTGCGAGCCCCGCTGGGAGCGTGCCGGTGAGTCGGATGCGTGTGCCTTCGGCTAGGCCGTGAGCTGCGAGGGTGAGCAGGTCGCCTGTGTTGGCGACGGTTGCCGCGCCGACTGCGACGTTGCCGGTGGGCATGTTGGGCCACTCTCGGACCTGCTCAAATCCCTCGATGTTTGTGAGGGTGATGTATGGGTCTGCGGCGGTGAGCTGCCCGTGGTATTCGCCGCTGATGATGACGGGGTCGCGGGAGAGCTGTTTCACCCAATCCGTTTCGCCGAGCACGAAGCGCGGAGCTTTTGCGCCTTGCTTGTTCAGTGCCGCGCGAGTGTCGCTCAACGTCTCGTATTCGACGGCTGCGAGGGTGCCGACTTTCTCGACGGAGAAGTTGTTCTTCGTGGCCTTGCGAATCGCGAGGTCCACGACGTAGCGACCGAGGGCGATGGCTGCTTCCTCCATCGTCTTTTGAAACGCTGGACCGAGGATGTATTTCTCCGCATCCACGGCGGGCAGCTTGAGCGAGACTTTCGCGGCGGCGTCAATCTTCACCTCGACATCGCTGATGAGGTCTTTCGGGTTTTGCGCATTCGTGCCCATGCCGCCGCCGGGCGTGAACGCCTCGGCTGTCGGCGTGGTGATGAGGTGCGAGAGAACGGCTTGGCCGAACTTGACGGGAGCGGCGAAGAGTCCGCCGTCCATGCCGAAGTCGGTCGAGAAGTAGCCGATTTCTGGGACCTTCGTGCGGAAGGCTTTTGCGACTTTGCCGGT
>JAYUSJ010000021.1:0-28315 GCA_043755735.1 Verrucomicrobiaceae bacterium
TAAGTTACGCTCTGTTTGACGGACTACACTAGCAGCGCTTTCCGGCTTATGCGGCGGTGAAAGTCTGCGTCGCGGGCGCTCCGCCGGTCTTCTTTACAGCGGGATCGTTGGCCGCGAGGTGGGTGAGAGCATGGAAGACTTCCTCGGGGTCGGCCTGGAGCGTGGTGGCGATTTGCGCGGCGGTTTGCGGTGTGACGCTGAGGGTTTTTCGGACGGCAAGTTGCGTGGCGAGGACGGACGCGGCAGCCTTCTTGCCGGCCTCGACGCCTGGCTGGTGGTACGCGTTGATGTTCGCAAGGACGCCGTAGTAACCGACGGCGCGATCGTAGAGGGCGATGAGCGCGCCGATTGTCCGCGGGGTGACTTCCGGAATGCTGATCGTGAGGTTGTCGCGGCCCGCTTCGTAAAGGGCGGTGCGGGTGCCGCGGAGGAAGCCTTGCAGGAAGTCGCCGGTGGCCACGCCGGGCTCGACTTCGATACCGGCTGTGTTGCGGGATTGGCGGACTTCGATGAGCGTCCCGAAGAAGTTGTTCACGCCGTCGCGGAGCTGCTGGACGTAGGCGTGCTGGTCGGTGGAGCCTTTGTTTCCGTAAACTGCGATGCCTTGTTCCACGACGTTGCCATCGAGGTCGAGCCGCTTGCCGAGGCTCTCCATGACGAGCTGCTGGAGATACTTCGAGAAAAGCGTGAGGCGATCTTTATATGGCAGAATGACCATGTCCTTTTTGCCTTTGCCGTCGCCGGCGAAGTGCCACATGAGGGCGAGCATCATTGCCGGATTTTTCGTGGTGTCGCTGCAGCGCGTCCAAGCGTCCATTTCGGCGGCACCTTGCAGGATTTCGCCAACGTCGAGTCCCTGAAGTGCCAGCGGCACGAGGCCGACAGCACTCATCACGCTGGTGCGTCCGCCGACCCAATCCCACATGGGGAAGCGCTTCAGCCAGCCGTTCTTGGTCGCGTATTGATCGAGCTGCGAGCCGACGCCCGTGACTGCTACGGCGTGGCTTGGGAAATCGATGCCGGCTTTCCGATAGGCAGCCTCGGCTTCCAGCATTCCGTTGCGCGTCTCTGCGGTGCCGCCGCTTTTTGAAATGACGATGCAAAGTGTGTGGTCGAGCCGATGCGAGAGTGTCTGGAGGGTGCGGTCCATGCCGTCGGGGTCGGTGTTGTCGAAGAAGTAGAGGCGCATCTTATCGTCGGCGGTGCCAAGTGCATCCGCGACGAATTGCGGCCCGAGCGCGGAGCCGCCGATGCCAATGACCAGGACATCGGAGAAGCGGTCGCCTCTATGCGTGGCGATGGCGAATTGTCTGATCGATGCGTAGCACGTCACAATTTCCTCGCGGAGTTCCTTGGTGGGCGCGAGTTCTGGTGCGCGGAGCCAGTAGTGGCCGACCATGCGGCCTTCATCCGGGTTCGCGATGGCACCGCCCTCGAGCGCCTTCATGGCGTCGAATGCCTTCTGCGCGCGCGGCTCCATGGAGGCGAGCCATTCGTCGGTGAAACGGACGCGGCTGACGTCGAGCGAAAGGCCGAGTTCTTCGTTGGCGAGGTAGTATTTTTGAAAGCGATCCCAGAGCGTGTTCATAAGGTGGATAGAAAAGCGCACGGGGCGGGGGATGTCGAGATTCGCAGTCTAATCCCGCGATTTTCTGTGACAAAGCGCCCGCTGCGACGGGATTCTTCCGGAACTTCGGCGTGTGGATGCAAATAGAGCGCTTGCCATCTCGCGAACGCTCCCATAGTTTCCCCGCGACTTCAAAAAAGCCGACGTGGCGGAATGGCAGACGCGCTAGACTCAAAATCTGGTATCCTCACGGGTGTAAGGGTTCGAGTCCCTTCGTCGGTACTTTGTCGGTCGGAGCAGACCGAACTCAACATGAACCCAAACGTTGAAACCCGCATGAATGAAAGCGTCCGCCCTTCTGTTTCAGCGCGCCTCTCCGATGTCATCTGTTCATTTTGCGGTACCCGTTTGAACGTTCATGAAGCGGCGCGCGGTTCCGCTTGTGCGAAGCCCGTTTGTCAAAAGAAGCACGCTGATATGCTGCGGGCACAACGTCTTCAAAGGGAATCAAACGCGGTACAAAAAGCCGCGACGGATTTTCGTGCGCGAGTCGCGGATTCGTACGGGATAAAGAACCCGGAGGAACTGCCGCTGGGCATCGTCCCGGTGAATCATCGCCGCGTTACGAAGACTCCCCGTTCTCGGCGGATGGAGTTTCGAGCGCACCTGATCCGCGTGGTGTTGCAGGCGTTTGAGGAAAAGCTCGATCAGGCGGGAATCGATGCGCTCGGCGAGGAATTGACCGAGGCCGTCCGATCGTCTGCGCCGTTGGACGCCGGAGCAGGATGTGCCACGTGCCAGGGCTTTTGCTGCCGGCTGGGAGAAACTCACGCCCATCTCACCGCGAGTTCGATCCGCAGCTTCGTCGTCCGGAACCCCGGTCTGCGCTGGCGGGAAGTGGTGCGTATGTTTCTCAAATACCTGCCGGAGGAAACCTATGAACAATCATGCGTTTACCAAGGACGTCGCGGATGTGGTCTGCCGAGGGAAATGCGCGCTGCGACGTGTAACCATTATCGCTGCGACGGGCTCAAACAGTTGCATGCGCGATTGGAGGAGGCCGGCTCGCCACGCGCATTGATCGTCGCCGCGGAGGGCGTGCGGATTGGGAGGGCGACGCTGCTTTCCGACGAGGGCAAATCCCGGCCTGTCAGCGTTGCACGGTGCATGGACGCACGGTGATTTTGGGGTTCTCCGCGGGCTGGACTTCATGCACGTTTCCGGATAGTAAACCTCTCATGGCTGCTATTCAGGAAATCATCGAAGCGAACCGGGAGATTGAATGGAAAAAGCAGGGCGTGCCCGATGCGTGCATCGTCCACTCGCGCGTCAGCGGGATGGACCCGCGGGATGTGCGCGCGTTGCAGGAATTCTCCTCGCGCGGATTCCTCATCTTCGTGCGATGCCCGAAGACCACCGCGCGCGCATGGCAGGGCATTCTCCCGCCTAAGCGCTGGGCGACGAAGGCCAAGACTGGCAGCTCCGGGGTAGTGGTTTGTCCAGGTGAACCGGCTCAAGTTTCCGACTACGACTTGATGAGCATCTGGCGCGCAAAGGGCCCGAAGTTCGAGAAGGTTTTCACATCCGCCGCGAATGGCGCGGTGCGGGGGCGGTGGCTTCCCGAGGCTCACGCGATCGTGGTGGACCTCAACAAGCTACTCGTCTCGCGCATCCAGCACGGATGTCAGGATGACTTCAAAAGCGACAAGAACCCCGGCGTGAAACCCACCGACCACTTCGCATCATTTTGCCTCGGCCACATCGGCCATCAGTCGACTCCCGCGGAGTGTGCCGCACTCTACCAGAAACATGGACTGCACTGGCCGTATCGGCAGGATGGAAGTTTCGAGGCGTAGGGATCGTCGCGGCCGGAGCCCTACGTAAAATAGAATCGCACGAGGTGGAAAAAGACGGGCGCGGCGAAGCATAAGGAATCGATCCGGTCCACGATTCCGCCGTGACCGGGAATGAGGTCGCCGTAGTCTTTTACCCCGCGGTCGCGCTTCACCGCAGACATCACGAGTCCCCCGAAGAAGCCCATCATCACGATGACGGCGGACATCCCGGCCGCCTGCAACGGCGTAAACGGAGTGATCCACCACAGCGCCGCACCCGCGCCGCAGGCCGAGAGCCCGCCGCCTACGAGGCCGCCGAGCGTTTTGCTGGGGCTCACGAGCGGTGCGATTTTGCGGCGTCCGCAAAGCTTGCCCCATGTGTATTGAAGGACATCGGAGATTTGAACGACGAAGAAGAGGAAGAAGATCAAGAAGCCGTGCCGACCCTCGTAGCCGGGAATCGTGAGAATGTGCAGCGCCGGTCCGTAGCTGGCGAAATAGACCGCAACCATCAGCCCCCATTGAATCTTCGCCGTGCGTTCGAGAAAATTTTGCGTGTCGCCGACGAGTGCGATTCTCATGGGGATGAACAGGAACGCGTAAACGGGAATGAGGATGTTGAAGAGACCGTACCAATGCGTCGCGACGGTCCAGTAATGGAGCGGCGTGATGATGAAGAACGCCCAGAACAGCACGCGATGATCGCCGCGTCGTGTCGGAGTGAGCGTGATGAATTCCCGCAGCGCGAAAAAGGAAACCAGCGTGAAGAGGATAATCGTCGCGCGTTCTCCGCCGAGCAGCGCGCCGCCAATCGTGGCGCTCATGATCCACCACGCGTTCACCCGCGCGACGAGATTATCGACTACGCGCCGACCGCCTTCGCTGGTGACGGTCTTTTTCAAAATCGCGCCTGTGATGGAGCCGGCGGTAAGGATGCCGAGGACGATGCCGGCGAGAAGTTTGGCGTCTGCGTTCATTGTGGTCGGAGTGCGTTGAGTGCGGCGCGGGCGCGGGTGAGAAATGCGGCTTTCGGTTCCGCGGGGTCGAATGGGACGGGCTCGCCGAAATGGACGGAACAGAGCATCGGCACGGGCAGGATTTCGCCCTTTGGCAGGACGCGATTGAGGTTGTCGAGAAAGACGGGGATCAACTCCACATCGGGCCTCGCCGTGGCGAGGTGGTAAAGACCGGCTTTGAATTCTCCAAGCTCGCCGCCGGGCAATCGGGTGCCTTCGGGGAAGATGATGAGCGAGTCGCCGTCGGCAAGTGCGTTGAGCATGGGTGTGAGGGGATTGTTCGTCCGGGTCACGCGCTTGCGCTCGATGAGCACCGCGCGAAAGACGTTCCTCGCGAGGAAGCTGCGAATTGGCGCGGACCAGTAATCATGCGCGCCCACGGGCCGCGTCCGGCACCGCAACGCGGTGGGCAGCGCCGCCCAGAGTAGCACGATATCGAGGTTGCTCGTGTGGTTTGCAAAATAGATGCGCTGCCGAGGCACAGGCAGGCAGCCGCGCCAGCGCGGAGTGCCGCCGGTGAGAAAGCGGGTGAAAAATGCAAGGAGCCGTCCAATCATCACCCATCATGTAGATGTGATGTTCGCGCCGTGCAATCGCGGCGGTTGGGGATTTGGCTGCATAGACGGTTCGCAGGGTCATCAGCGGACCCCGCATGGAGTCGTCGTGGCGGGACAGCAACACCACTGGCAACCGGGGAAACTGCGGGGAGTTCGAGCGCAACGGAAGGGTAGTTTGCCGATTGGCGGGTCATTTATGTTAATTCGGACCAAAGTTTATGGGAAAATTGAACGATTCTTCTTGGCGGGTGTCCTTTAGCGGTCGCATCGCTGCGAAGCTGCTAAATTCTTTATTACACTCCTTGACGACTTTTTGACTCGCAGTAGATTGCTCCGCCCAATTTTATACTCCAATTTTTATGAAGACCCATTGTATCGAGCCCTTGGAAGCGCGTATCGCACCAGCCGTCCTAACCCTCGCTGGTCCCGTCTCTGTGACGGAAGGCGATTCCGGTCAATCGGACATCACTTTTAAGGTGTTGCTCGACATTCCGTCACCTACGGCACTGACCGTGAAGGTAAACACGGTGGATGGTTCTGCGACTGTGGCAGATAGCGATTATTCTGCCCTGACGGATTTCATTGTCACGATTCCAGCAAATACGGTTGAGAAGACTTTCGTGGTGAAGGTGAATGGGGACACGAAGTACGAGCAGAGTGAGACTTTTTCGGTGGCGTTGAGCGCGCCTTCGGGCCCTCACACGCTGGGTGCGGCGAGCACTGCGGTCGGGACGATCACGAACGGTGCGGATCCTTTGCCGAAGCTGAGCATCGCCTCCGCTTCGAGACTGGAGGGCAATACGGGAACCACGCAGATGAAATTTGTGGTTTCTCTGACGAATGCGTCTAGCGAAGCAATATCATTTAACTGGTCCACCCAAGACTTGCCGGTCGGTAGTGGTGCGGCGATCGCTGGCTCGGACTATACGGCGGTGTCGGGATTGGTCGGGACGATCGATGCGGGGAAGACTTCGGTGGAGTTGCTGGTGGATATCTCGCCGGACACGGTGAAAGAGCAGAATGAGCTCTTTGAAGTGCAGCTTTCGAACCCGATCATGGGTGCGACTCCGCTTGAGTTTTCCAGTGTGACTGCCAGTAAGGCGACGGGGACAATCGTAAACGATGAGCCGGATGTCACCCTCGATCTCGCAACGACGCCGCGACCCGTCGAGGGGACGGGCGCCGGCACTACGACTGTGAATTATCTGGTGAAGCTGAGCGTGCCTGCGACTCAGGCGATCGAGGTGTTCGTTTCCACTCAGGATGGAACAGCGACGGCCGCATCGGGTGATTACACAGCGGTGGTCGCGCAGAGATTCGAAATATCGGCAGGGCAGACGCAGATCACGATTCCGGTGACGGTGGGAAGGGACTCGATTTTTGAAGGAAACGAGACGTTTTCTTTGAAGCTGGACTCGGCAAACTTCAAGAATGGCCCGGCTATTTCCATACCAACGACAGAACTCGGCGTGGAGATTGTGGATGATGAAACGGTGCCGACGCTTTCGGTGAAGGGTGCAGCGACTTTGGAGCCGTCGTCCGGAATGAAGGTGATGAATTTCACGGTGACGCTTTCGGGCCCGGCGGATGAGGACGTGACGTTTTCGTGGAACACCGCGGACTTGGGACAGGCGACAGAAGACGTCGATTACACTAAGGTCGCGCCGACGATGGTTACAATTGCAGCGGGCGCTACGACGGCGACGTTGCCGGTGACGATTTTCAGCGATTCGGATGCGGTGAAGGAACAGTTCCGCGTGCTGATTTCAGATCCGACGGTAGCCACGATTGCGGTCGGCGGCGGGCAGGCGCTGGGGTCGATTTTGAATGATCCGCTGAGCATCAGTGTAGTCGGTCCGGCAGATCTGGCTGAAGGAACTACAGGGGCGGATCGGGAGGCAGTGTTCCGCATCACGCGCGGTGATACGGACTCGCTGAATGAGGCGGTGACCGTGCGGGTTTCCACGGTGGATGGAACGGCGACGACCGTGGGCACGAATGCGGACTTCACCGCGCTGACCGGGGCCGTCTTTACGATTCCTGCCGGGCTCAAAGACATCGTCGTGGCGGTAAAGGTGAAGCCGGATAACCGAAAGGAATCGAACGAGACTTTTTCCCTGCAGATCGACAGCATGGAAATCGCGGGTGCGGCATTCGACGGGATTGGGACGGCCTCGGCTTCGGCGACGATTACCGACGATGACAGCAACCCGACGATTTCGGTTGGCGCGGCTTCGGTGACGGAGGGCAACACGGGGATCAAGCAACTGGCGTTTGTCGTTTCTCTTTCGAATGCAGCGGACACTGACATCACGTTTGATTACATCACGATGCTCGATGCGACGGGGCTTCACCCTGCAGACGCGGCGGATTTCACGCAGGTGCTTGAGGCGACACAGGTGAAGATTTTGGCAGGGCAAACGAGCAAGACGGTGGAACTCGACATCACAGGAGATATCGTTCGCGAAAGCGCGGAGACTTTCTTCGTGAAAATCTCGAACGCAGAAATCGGCGCGACGACGCTGACGATTCCCGTCGATAGGGATGTCGCTTTGATGACGATCACGGACGATGAGCCGGTTGTTTCAATCACCGCTCCTGCTGCGCGAGCGGAAGGAAGCGCGGCGGGCGGGAAGACGGATTTTACCTTCACCATCAACCTCGACACTCCGGCACCCGAGAACATCGCGGTCCGACTTTCGACGTTTTTGCCGGTGACGGATACCGCGACTGCGGGAGTGGATTTTGAAGCGACGGATAAATGGGTGATCATCGCCGCTGGTTCGCGGACGGGAACGCTCGTGGTGAAAGGATTGCACGATACCCTCGCGGAGACTTCGGAGGTCTTCTCGGTTCGCGTGGAGGATGTGAAGGTGGGCGTGACCGCAACGCTGGATGTGAACGGAAATCCGCAAGGCGGAGTGACGTTGCCCCAGGATGTGATTGCTCCGGCTGTGGCGACGATTACGGACGACGATATTGTGGCGCTTTCGATTGGCGATGTGACCAATTTGGAGGGAGATTCCGGGACGAAACAAATGACGTTCACCGTCTCGATGCCCAACGCGGCGTCGCGTGACGTTACCTTCGACTACAGCACCGCAAATGGCAGCGCGGTCAGCGGTGTGGATTATACCGCAATCACGGGGCTGTCGGCGACGATACCGGCGGGCAGTACGAGTGTCACAGTCACCGTCGATATCCTCGGCGACACAGTGAGTGAGGGCGACGAGACGCTGACCGTGGTGCTTTCGAATGCAAAAGTTGGCGCGGATACGGCAACGATTTCAGACGCCTTTGGAGTCGGCACAATCTTGAATGATGAGCAGACGGTATCCATCAACTCCTCGCTATCGGTTGCGGAAAACGTGGGCGGTGGAATCGCCTTGATGACAGTGACGCTGTCGAGTGTATCGACCGTTCCGGTGACCGTGAATCTGTCGCTGACAAACGGGACCGCAACGAAGGGCGCGGACTTCTCAGACCCATCGTCGCTGACGGTGACAATCCTTGCCGGGCAGACGACGGCGACGGTTTCAGTGCCGGTCATCAACGATGCCTTTTTCGAGGCAAACGAGACATTTGACGTTTACCTCATCGGGGCGACCAATGCGCAACTCGGAGCCGTAACCCGCGGAACGGTGACGATCGAGAACGACGACATCGCGTCGAAGCTGACGATTACCACCACGCCTGTCTCAGAGGGAACAGGAGCGTCGGAATCGGTGCCCGAATTCACGGACATGGTTTTCACCCTGACGCTCGATAAGGCAGCCGGTGCGCCGGTGACCTTTACGTGGGAGACGCTCTCGGGTGCGCCATACACTGCGACTCCGGGTGATGATTTCACGGCGGTGCCATCGAACGTGTTTACAATCGCGGCAAATGCCACGTCCGCATCGTTTGTGGTGAAGGTGAAAAAGGACGCGACTTTTGAGTCATCGGAGACGGTGGGTGTTCTTGTTTCCAATGTGGAGGGGGCGTTGTTGCAAGTGCCCGATACGGCTGGAGGGACGAGCAAGACGCTGACGGGAACGATTTCGAACGACGAGCCTACGCCGGTGATTTCGATCGCGGACGAGCGGGTTTTGGAGGGCGAGTCCGGCACTTCGCTGGCGACTTTCACCGTTTCGCTCAGCCGCAAGGCGGACAAGGATGTGACGTTCCTTTGGCGCACCGCCCCAGGCGGTGGGAATGCCGGAACGGCGGGCGTGGATTACATCGCTGTGGATGTCGGCTCGCTGGTGACTATTCCTGCTGGCGCGACGTCGGTGACGCTTCCGGGCATCACGATATTCGGAGACACCGAATTGGAGTTAGACGAGACATTCCTCGTGCAAATCGTCGATGCACGACTGAACAATGTGCCGATGTCGGGCGGGCGCACGGAGGCCGTGGGAACGATCCGGCGGGACGAAATCATCGCATTCGTGGGAAGCGCGACCGTGTCGGTGACCGAGGGCGACGATAATCCGGCGACTCCTGCATTGGAGTTGGTGGATGTATTGATTCCCGTGACGCTCAAAGATGCAGGCGGTTTGCCGATCGCTGTTCCTGCGGGCCAGACGCTGACAGTTGGCTATGAGTTGGTTTCGGGAACCGGGTTCGCTGCGGCAACTTCGGGCCTAGATTACGAGGTGCCTTCGAGTTTGGTGGTGGTCTTTGCGGAGGGCGAGACGACGAAGAATATCGTCATCAAAGTGAGGCCGGACTTGTTGAGCGAGTTGAGCGAAACATTCAGCGTAAGGCTGAAGGATTCGACCTCCAGCAATGTCAACGTCAGCACCGGTCCCGATGCTACGACGGTCGTGACGATTCTCGACAATGATCCAGTGCCGACCATCAGCATTGCGAATGTGGGTGTGCTGGAGAGCGCCGGGTCGATTCGATTCACCGTCACGCTGGATCGCGCCGCGTCATCGCCGGTGACTTTCAAGATCGAGACTGTGGACGACACCGCGATTTCGACGACTGCGTTGCTTGATTTCACCGGGCGGGCGCTGGAAACGCTCAGCATCGCACCGGGGCAGACCTCGCTGACTTATGATGTGATTGTCCGGCCGGACCAGGACACCACCGAAGGAATCGAGAAATTTATAGTACGGCTCTCGGAGCCTTCTGCCGGGCAGTTCGCGGGTTCCGCAACGACGCTGGAGGCGACGGGAACGATTGCTGATGCGGATGTCAGTTCGATCAAGATTGCAAGCGTCAGCCGTGCGGAGGGAAATACTCCGGCGACACCTGCTAAGATGATCTTCACGGTTACCCGCACGGGTAGCAGCGCGAAGGCCGTGACAGCGGATTATGCGATTTCCGTCAACGATGTTGTGCTGGCTGCCGGAGTGACTGCTGCGCAGGAAGCAGACATCGCGTCTGCGCTGACGGGCGTCGTCACGATCCCGGCGGGACAAAACTCGGCGACGATCGAGGTTTCGCTGACTGGCGATGCGGTGGCGGAAGGGACTGAGGCGTTCAAGATTACGCTGAGAAATTACACAGATGCTTTCACCGTGGCCGACGGTGACAAGACCGCGACGGGAACGATCACGGAAGACGATGTGACGGTGCGCTTCCGCAACAGCACCGACGTTGCGCGGACCACTGTGATATCGCAAGCAGAGGGGGCAAACCCTGCGCTTGACCCGGCGGTGGAAGCTCCGTTGCTGCCCGGTCAAACGACCGTGCCGCGGATGCTTTTCTATGTGGACCTGAATACCGTCGCGACAACGGATGTGGTGATCACTTTCAGCGTCGGTGGCGGAACGGCGGCGGCGGGTTCGGATTTCGCGATTCCCGCGTTGCTCACGGTCACGATTCCTGCGGGTTCGACGAGCGGAGCCCTGGTTGTTCCGATTACGGAGGACGCAATAGCTGAGCAGACCGAGATTTTTACGGTGAATATCGTGAGCTCAACGGGCGGTTTCGTGGACGCGAACCATAGCACGCGGACCGGCGAGATCCGGAATGATGATGCCGCGTTCCGGGTGCTGGACGGCGCACGGGTGGAGGAGGGGAACAGCGGGACGCGAAACTTGGTTTTCCAAGTGGAGTTGAAAGACGCAGTGTTCGCTCCGGGCTCGGAATACTCGGTGGATTTTACCACACAGAACGGACTGGCGATTGCCGGGCAGGATTACACGACCGCCGCAGACACGCTGACATTTACCAAGAACGAAATCCTTACCGTATCGGTCCCCGTGACGGGCGACACGGTCGCGGAGAACGATGAGACGCTGGAGTTGATCATCAGCAACGCAAAGCAGAACACGCAGAGCATCACCGCAATCCTCGACGATCGCGCAACAGGAACGATTCAGGACGATGAGTTCTCAGTCTCGATTGGGAATGCGACGATCACCGAGGGCGATGCAGGGCAGCAATTGATGGTCTTCGTCGTCTCGCTTCCGATCGCGCCGACGAATTTCCCGATCGTCATCAAGTACATCACGGTCGATGGCACGGCCAAAGGAGCCGCCCCTGGTGCGACGGATACGGCGGGCACTGATTTCCGCGCGGTGACGGACGGCACTCTGACAATTCCGGCGAACCAACGGACGGCCCAGATTTCGATTCCGATATTCGGAGACCTTGTGCAGGAAATTGGCGGCGAGACTTTCAAGGTGATGTTCACCCAAGTCTCCGGTGCCCGGGCAGTAACCAACGAGGCGACGGGAACGATTAACGATACGCCGGACGTAGCGCCGACGCTTAGCATCGGGGATGCTGTGATTGCGGAAGGCGACACGGGAACACAGATCATGAAGTTCCGCGTCTCGCTCTCACAGATTGCGAATGAGATAGTAACTTTCGATTGGGACACCGTACTCGGAACCGCCGGAGCGGCGGACTTCACGCAGTTCGCGAATGAGCCGGCTACGATCCCGGTGGGCAGTAAGTTCATCGATATCGAAGTGCCCGTCACGGGCGACACGACGGTGGAAGGGAACGAGAGTTTCTCCGTTAAAATCAAGACTGCACTGCGCGGAGCGACGGTGATCGACATTTCGGATGACACTGCGATTGGCAGCATTAATGACGACGACGGAGTTCTGCGGGTGAAGGCTGGTGAAGGTGCGGTGACTTTTGTCGAGGACGACGGCGCTGCGACCCCGGTCGGAACGAAGGCCCGTGTGAATCTGGAGGTTGTCGGACTCGATGTGAACTTCACGTTCGTGGAGCCCATCACGGTTTCGTACACCCTTTCGGCGCCGACAGGAACGGGCGATGTCACGGCCAAAGCCGGCACGCCGCCCGCGAGCGGGACACGTCCGATATTTGACTATGTCGGGACGAGCGGAACGCTGACGAAGACGTTCCCAGCGGGAACGAAGGCAAGTGAGCTTTTCCTCGAAGTGCAACTCGAGGCAGATTCCATCGACGAGTGGGATGAGAAGTTCGTGGTCACGGTGATTGGGGTGACGGCGGCGAAGGTCGATACGGTTGCTGACAATTTGAAATCGGTCGTGACGATTACCGACAATGATGCTGCGCCATTGTTGCAGCTCACCGACCTTGTCGTGCAGGAGTCAGGAGGTAATGCGCAGTTTATCGTGAAGCTTTCCGGGAATGTGACGGAGCGGGACATTGCCATCCAGTGGGATGCTCTTGCGGACACGGCATTGGAGGGATCGGATTTCACCGCGCCTTCGAATAAAGCGCTGACAATTTCCGCCGGCCAGCGGGAAGGAACGATGAGCGTGGCTATCGTAAACGACAGCCTCGACGAAAAGGAAGAGAAGTTCCGCGCGTCGGTGCTCGACGCCAAGTTCAGCCTGAACGGAACCCTGTCCGAAGACTTGGGGTATGTGGGTGGCAAGCGTAATTCCATCGGAACCATCCCTCAAAATGATTTGCGCACGGTCACGGTTACGGGCGGGTCTGCGATTGTGTCTGCATCGTCGGCAGGAACGCCGATTGGAGCGGCTGTGGAAGGTCGGGCGGGGGATACGGCTGCGGTCACTTTCACCATCCGGCTGGATGCGGCACCTTCATCGACGCCGGTGAAGGTTCTTTACACGACCGTGGCGGGGACAGCCTTTGCGGGCAGCGATTTCGCCGCGACGTCTGGCGAGGTGATTTTCGCGCCAGGAGAGCTTACGAAAACGGTCGTGATTCCTGTGGTTTCGGATGATGTGTCCGAGCTGGACGAGCAGTTTAAATTGCGAATCAGCATTCCGCCTGTGGACGGTTTTGCGGTCTTGAGCGGGAACAACGAGGCGGTGGGAACGATCGAAGCGGATGAATCCGTATTTAGTCTTGTGCGTGTGACGCCGGACGGTCCGATCAATGAAGGAGCAAAGGTGAAATTCAAAGTTGTGCGCTCTGGCGCATCGGATTTGCCGGCGGTGGTTTCCTACGCCTCGCTGGAGGACCCGACGGCTACGACGCTCAAAGCGACTGCTGGCAGCGACTTTGTTGCGAAAACCGGTTCAATCAGCTTTGCTGCGGGAGAGACCGACAGCGGCGACTTCAGTCAGTTCATCGAGATCGATGTCTTGGACGACGCTGCGGCTGAGAACCAGAATGAGAAGTTCCTCGTGCGGCTGACGAACGCGACTAATGGCGTAGTAAGCACGCCTGCCACGGTGGGCGGAGTGAATGAGGGCGAGGCGACTGTGTTGATTAACGACGAAGACCCGAATCCGTTTATCCGGATCGAGCACGCGACGTCACGGGAAGGTGTCGCACTCGGGTTTGTTGTGAAGCTGGTCAACGCTTCCGGAACCTCAGTCGCCGCGCCTTTTCCAATACGCGTGAGCTATCAAACGCTCATCAATGCGGCAGCGGCTGACAACGCGGATCTGACCGATTTCCCAGGCGGGTTCTCGGCAACGCAGGTCAATTTTGTCGAGTTTGTGACGGGGCAAAGAGAGCAGACGATTTCGGTTGGGACGCTCCAGGACTCGGTTGCCGAGCAGGATGAAGCGATGACTGTGCGTCTCACCAAGGCGGAGAAGGATATCAACGGATTCGTGGAAATCCCGACGCCGTTCCTGCCTCTGACTGGAACCACGGCCGCTGCAACGATCGACGCGACAGGCAACATTCGCAACGATGATACGGTGGTGACGGTCGCCGCAGTGAGCCAGGATGAAGGAAATGCTGCGCTGAACGACATGACGTTTGTCGCAACCATCCCTGCGGCGGTGGCATTCCCGATCACGTTCCACTTCAAAACCAAGAATGCCACCGGGCCGACGGCGGCGGATTCGGGCGACTACGAGTCGGTCACGGATACGCTCGTGACAATCCCCGCGAATCAAACGCAGGCGACTTTTGTCGTGAAAATCAAAGGCGATACGATTCGTGAGGCGGATCAAGCGTTTTTGCTGGAGCTCAGTGATTTGCAGGACGCGATCTTTGCCGGAAGTGCTCCTGCGGCAAACAAGCCGGAAGCTGCGACGGTCAATGCGACGATCACGAATGACGATACCGGCCCGCTCCTGTCGATTACTGCGGCGCAAGTGAGCGAGGGTGATTCCGGCGAGACGGACCTGGTTTTCACGGTTACGCTGACCAACGGAATCACTGAGAATGTGACGGTCAATTTTGCGACTGCGGATGGAACTGCGAAGGCGGACGGCTTTATCAAGGATTACGTCGAGCAGCACGGATTGCTGACATTTACGCCGGATCCCAACCCGTTGGTGACGACGCAAACCAAAGAAATCCGCGTGAAGGTAAAAGGGGACTCGTGGAAAGAGGGAGACGAGACGGTGAATGTAAGCCTCTTCAATCCGACGGGGAACGCCGGGTTTGTCTCCGACAACAGCGGAGCTGAGACCATCAGTGCAACGGGAACCATTCTTGATGGAGCTGATTCGACGGTGGGCGTCACCGTTCGCGATGTGTCGGTGGTTGAAGGAGGCGTGGCTGTCTTCACGGTGGAGCTCACTGCGCTGGCGGCGGGAACCGTCACGTTCATCGCGAACACGCGAACGGGCGGTGCGGATTCATCCGACTTTACCGCCTTGACCAACCAGTCGATTTCGTTTGACGGATCTGCTTCGCTGAGCAGGACCATTTCTGTATCCACGAGGGGCGATAATGCATTTGAAGCGAGTGAGAACTTCCACCTCGATCTCAGCGCCCCATCCGACGGTCTGCAATTCGTTCCGGGAGCATCAAGTGCCCAAGCCATCATTTACAACGATGACATGCGCATCATCAGTGCGCGGGAGTTTGAGTTCATCGACGAAGACGGCGACTTGGTAAACATCAAGGTCTCGAAAGGTGCGCTGTTCGCGCCGAACCAGTTCGGGATTCTGACATCGCGCGGAATCGTCACGGTGACAGACGCCGGGACCGTGGGAGGAATGTCCATTTCGTCAATCAACACGCTCGGTACGGGGCGCGAGTTTGAGGGCGCAAATATCTCCGTCACGCGGAAGGCGCAGGCGGGATTTGATCGTGCGACGGACGGCCGGGTGAACGTCGGGGAGATTATATCCGCATCCGTTGGATTTGGCTCGCTCCAGCAGGGAGTGAATCTTGGTTCGGTGAAAGTGGATGGCGACCTGGGTCGCATTGTCACGGGGAGCACGCTCAAGCCGACCAGTATCGCGAAACTTGACGTGGGCTCGTTTGGCGTCAATGAGGGCGCAAACGGGACGCAGTCGATTTTCTTCGGTCGCGCGGGATCGATTCTGGTTCGTGGAGATATGGAAGGCTCGGCGTTCTTTGTCGGGACGACGGTGAATCTAGCGACGGGCTTCACCACAGGTCTAGGGACGGTCGGCTCGTTTACTGTCGGCGGGAAGTTGATCGGAGGGGCCGCGGAGCAGTCCGGGTATATCTCATCGAACTCCAAGATTGGTAAAATCTCAGTCGGCGGAATTGTGGGAGGCGAGGGCAAGGATTCCGGAGCGATTCAGGCGACTTCGTCCATCGGAGCATTTACCGCTCTGGGAGACGTCCAGGGCGGAGAAGGAATCGGGTCCGGCAATGTGCTCGGGTCTTCGATTGGGAAGATCACGTTTGGTGCGGCGGCGAAGAAGGGCGCATCGGAGGTAAAGGCGAGCCTCATCGGAGGAGATGCCGGTCCTGATACGTCGCTTGGTAATAGTCAGATCCTGTCGCAGGTGGGCAGTGGGGCGATTATTTCGTTCAGCGGTATCAAGTCGATTTCGATGATTGGCGATATTCGCGGTGGCATCGGAGATAATTCCGGGATGATTTTCGCGAACGCCAATGTGGGGAGGTTGAACGTCGGCGATATCGTCGGCGGGGACGGTGAAAGTTCGGGCAGGGTTCGCGTGATTGGAGGATTGAGTTCGTTCACCGTTGGAACGATTCAGGGCTCCAACTCGAATCTCGCAGGCTCCGTGCAAGTGGATGGCAAACTCGGCCAGGCGAAGATCGTGAATCTCCTCGGCTCCACGGAGAGCACCACGGCTGAAGGCGCGATTTCGCGAGCGGGTTCCATTTCCGCAGGTGACATCGGGAAGATCCTTGTCAGCGGGAATATTAAGGCGGCGACTGCTGAGGGCGGCACTCATCTCGCCAGCGCGTCAATTACCTCGGCCCGCTCGATTGCGTCGCTCACGGTCAATGGCGCGGTCGAGGGCTCGTTGGATGAACTTCGTCCTGCAATTATCTCCGCAGCTCAGAGCATCGGGAAGGTGAGCATTAATTCGCTGCGATTTGCCGAGATTCTCGCCGGCTACACCACGGGCGAAACGGTGCGGGGAACCCTGACCAATGCCGACGCGCAGATCGGTGCCGTGGTGATCAATGATTACTTCGGTAGCAGCATTGTTGCGGGCGCCTCGGCCGGAGGCGACCAGAAGTTCGGCACGCAGGATGACGTTTCGCCGGTAAACGGTGTCACGAACAGTTCGCGGTTGATTTCGCGCATCGCCAGTCTGACGATCAAGAATATCGACGGGGCCGGACTGACAAACGAATCTGGCATCGTTGCGCAGGACGTCGGCATCGTGAAACTGGGCGGTGTGAGGGTGGTATTTACTCCGGACGCACTGAAGGAGATTTCGCCAGGGTCGTTCGTATTTATCAACGAAGTATAAAAAAACTGATTTTCGGACTTGAAAGGAATCGAAAGAGGCCGCAAGTATTCGTGCAGTCACTTACAAAACGCGGGTATAGCTTAGTGGTAAAGTTCCAGTCTTCCAAACTGGCCAGGAGGGTTCGATTCCCTCTACCCGCTCCACTTTCAATCGAGAGTGTTTTTTCCGATAAAAAAATCGAACGAGACCGGCTGTTCTCGTGTCTGAGGACCGCCCCAATGAACACGATTTTTCACCAACACAGACTGGTCCTTGCCATGCAGGGGGGCATCCGCTAATTCCATGCCCCTTTTGCAATTCGGACAATCCAAATACCTTGATTCGCCCAACCGGCGGTCGTTTGCGAGCCTCGTGCTGGCGGTAACCTCGTGGACGCATCTGGCCCATGCGCAGCAAGGCGCAACGGGTGGCGGGGCTGGGGCGGCGGCGGCACCAGCGGCACCAGCGGCTGTGGAAAGCACAGGGCCCGCGCGATCCGCTTTGCCCGCGACGGGCAACACGCAGCCCCAGACCGGGACAGGGACAACCGGCGGGGGCTCCCTACCCGGAACGATTCCCGGTTCAGGCACCACGCCCCAGGCTTCGCCGTTCGCACTTCCTGCGCCTTCCACACCCGAGCAACGGGAGCAGAAATCGCCATTTAGCCGACAGGGAACCGGTGCGAGTTCGCTTTTCGGAGTCCCGCAAACCAAGCCCGGTGAACTCGATACCACCACCGGTTCGCCCACCGAGACTGGGAGCCCGCGCGTGCTGGAGTCGCCGAATACGTTCTCCGCATCCGGCTTTTACGGCAGCGGCGGTGTCTCGCTGACGACTGGTACCGGACGACTTGCGAAGCCGCGCGAAAAGTGGAGCGTCATTGCCGGAATGGGATTTGACGACAACGCGTTACAGACCCCGACAGATGGGGGAGGCACCGAAGACATCACCTTTCGGCAGGTGATCCCGGCAGAGGAGGAGCTGTCAACGACAGTCACACGAACATTCAACACTGGGAAATTCAAGCCCGGTGCCCAGAACGGGAGCTTCATCCCGATTTTTCGCACGGAAACCCAGAAAGTGATTCTCCGTCCGGCCCGTGCGGAGCAAGTATTTGTGCAGGTGATTCCCGGCATCCCCGACCGCGTAAAGGAATCGAGCGTCATCACGCAGCTCAATGCCAGCTACCAGGCGCAATGGGCGAAAGGGCGGCAGGCATTCACGATGGATGCGCGGGCTGGGATGAACTATTACTGGAGCCGTTCGATTGATCCGCTCGAATACGAGGGCAGTCTGTCGCTTCTCTACATCCGGCGGTTTTCGCCCCGCTTGCAAGTCTCAACGGCGCTTTCCGCCGGACATCAGACGCAGCCGGATTTCTCCAGATTGAATGCCGGTGCTGATACGGCGGGCATCGGCGGTGCTACGACCAACGCGACTTCAAAAACCGACCTCAGTTATCGTTGGAGCCGGAACTTCAGCACCGTGACCAGTCTCACCGCAGATCTTCGTCTGCAGGAAGCCGGGTCGGGAGGGACGGGAAGCTACACTTCTTACGGATAGGTCAGGAGTTCCGGTATCGTTGGTCGCCACGGCTCACCTACGTGGGGGAGGTGCGCCATGCGCAAGTAAGCTATCTCGACGCGGACAACGGGAGCACGACCCTTTCCATCCTTGGCGGTGCAGATTGGGACCTCACCCGGCGGCTCCGAACCACGATCCGGGCAGGTCAATCCATCCGGACTTTTGATCAGGCGTCCGAGGAATCCAGTTCGCCTTTCGGCGAGTTTTCCCTCGTATATCAGCCTTCCAGGCGCGACACGGTTACCATTAGTTCGCGGTACGGTTTTGAGGAATCGTCGATCCCTGGTTCGCAGCAATTAGTGTTTCGGACGTCGCTTTCCGGCCAGCATCTGTTCAGCCCGAAGTTCGTTGCAAGTGCCTCCATCAATCAGATTTCTTACGAAACCCAGGCAGCGGGCTCGACGGCGGCATCCAGCAACCAGGAGGTGTTCGATGCATCTCTCAATTTGCGCTATTTTTACAGCCGAAAGCTGAAGTTCGGCAGCAGCTACAGCTACACCAACAGCAAGACGGATCTCGGACGGACGGACTACGACCGCAGCCGCATATTTTTCACCGGCGAATATGAATTTTGAACGCGCAACAGCTTTTCGTGTCAGAAACTATCGTTCCGCGGTTGCGGAAGCCGGAGGCTCCTGCTTTCTTCCACCAAATCCAGCCAACATTATAGCCCACCCTTTTTATGAACGATCAAAACGACGTTAAACTCCACTTCCTCGACTACTGGCGCGTCATCAAGATGCGTTTTGGTCTCATTTTGCTGACCTTCCTGCTCGTGGTCGTCACGACCGCCGTCTATGTTTTCTTCCTGCCCAAGCAGTATCTTTCAAAGGTGACTTTGGAAATCAAACCCGACTCCAACCGGGCCGTCGATCCTCTTGGTCCTTCCACAAACTCGCTGCGTGGATTTGATCCGCAGTTTATCCAGACGCAGTTCAAGATTCTTCAGAAGAACGAGATTCTTTACAAGGTCATCGACCGGCTCGACTTGGTGAAAAAATTCTCGCCCAAGGGCCAGACTTGGCCAAAGAGCTACGTCGCCAGAACGCTGATTGGGGACATGGAAGTTCAGGACACCCGTAACACATCGCTGATCGAGATCGGTGTTTACAATGCGGACAAGGAACTTGCCCGCGATATCGCCAACACCGTGGCGAGTGTTTATCAGGAATCCCGCGTAGAGGAGCAGCAGGCAAACGTCTCCACCGGACTCGCAGAGATTAAGCAGGAACTTGACATTCAAAAGAAGTCAGTCGCGAAGCTCAACGAAGAGTGCTCTGTGCTCCGTCAGGAGCGCAGCATCGTGGATCCGGATCCTGAGAATTCCAACGTTCTCATATCCCTCGGCATGGACAAGCAGATCCAGATGGTCGAGCAGCAGGTCGGCGAGCAACAGGCAAAAGTCGAAATCCTTCGCAGCCAGCTCACCCGGATCGAGGCCCTAAAGCCCGAGCAACTCATGGAGGCTCTCCGGATTCTAAACATCGACGACCCGACTATTTCGGGGAAACTCCCGCTTTACTTGGAAGCCGGCGTGGAAGAAGCCAAGATTCTCGGCGCCGGTGTAGGCGAAAATCATCCCATTGTCCGGGCAATTCGCAGTCAAAAAGAGGTTTACGCAAAGATCCTAGCCGACCAGCTCGACGGAATGCGCAGGGCTCTTGCGACTAACCTTCAGATTCAGGAGGACACGCTCAAGACGTTCACCGAAAAGCAGACAAAGGCTAAAAAGGAGCATGGCGAAGAAAAGGAGATGCTCAAACCCTACGTGGAAAAGAAGAGCGCGTATCTCGTGGCCAAGGGCCTCATGCAGATCCTCGATCAGCGCCACATGGCGGCACGGATTGATGCGCAAGTTACCTTCAAGCCCGTCATTATCCGGGAAAAGGCCGAAGTTGCAGTCGGCGGAGCCTCCCGACCGAGCATGTTGAAATGGATCGGTGTCGCAGTCTTCATCGGCGCGGCTCTCGGTATCGCGCTCGCATTCTTCATCGAATACCTCGATACCAGCGTGAAGACGATCGAGGACATTGAGCGTTATCTCCAGCTCCCGGTTCTCGCCGTCATTCCCCGCGACATCTCAGTCCTCATCAATCAGCGCCGTGATGGACACGATGCGGAAATCTATCGAATCCTGAAGGCGAACCTGGAACTCGGCGGAGCAGACCGCGACTCAAATACGTTTACGCTGGTATCGGGTGGACCCGGCGAAGGAAAATCGACCACGCTCAATAATCTCGCGTTCACTTACGCGAGAAACGGAGCAAACGTCCTTGTCGTGGACGCCGATCTTCGTCGTCCGTCCCAGCATCGCTTCTTTGGCGTGGAGAACGGCTTCGGTCTTTCGGATTATTTGCAGGGACGTGCGACCGTGGAGCAAATCGTGGTACCCACGAAGCTCGACAATTTGAAATTCATCGCAAGTGGCAAGCTCCCCCACGATGACGCCGGTATTTTGAACAGCCAGAAAATGATCGACCTCATCAATCAGGTTCGTGGCCAGTATGACGTCGTCTTTTTCGACGCGCCTCCGATTCTCGGTGTATCGGACGCTTCGAACCTCGCGAGTTGGATCGAGAATACCATCATGGTCGTGCAACATCGCCGATTCCCTCGCGCCATGCTGCAGCGCGTCAAACAGGCCGTGAACCGCGTCGGTGGCAACCTCCGTGGAGTCGTCCTCAACAACGTCGATACCAAGAGCGACGACGCCTACAGTTACTACTCCAATTACTCCGAGTATTACGGTTCCAAAAACCGGACCGAAGCCCCGCTCGCAGCCGGCAAGGCCAGCGACAACAACAACGAAGACTACTAAGACACCATGCGCATCCTTCTCATCATCGCACTCGCCATCCTGCCGTCACTTGCCGGCGCGCAAGGGTTGCAAGGAATATTCGGACGCAAGAAAGAACCGCCTATGGCGACGAAGCTGCCCGAGTCGGCAACAAATTCGGGAGCTTCCGCAGCGCTTCAAAATGGCGACATCATCCAGATCCGCCTCAGCGGACCTCCTTCGCAGTACACCACTGAATTCGCACAGGAGCTTTCCGTTGAAGACGGGACGGTGACTGTTCCGATGATCGGCCGGGTGAAAGCGGCCGGCCTCACACCATCACAACTGGCGATGGCCATCGAAAAACAGTTGATCGAGCAAAAGTTTTTCACGGTCGCCAACATCAACATCAACATGATGCAAGGGGCTCCTAAATTTGTGATCATCGGCGGCGCGGTGCGCGCACCGGGGCGGCAGCAGTGGACGCCGAACCTCACGCTCAGTGCCGCCATCAGCGCCGCGGGTGGACCGGCCGAGTATATCGAGGATGGTGTTCGTCTCATCCGTGGCGGACAGGTCGCACGATTCAGCCGCAAAGCAATCAAGGCCGATCCGAAAGTCGATCCGAAGCTACAGCCAGGCGACGTCATTGAGGCTGAAGGCGAGTTCTAGTAATCCGTCAGTCGTGAGGTGATGGTAACCGCGTGAGCAATCCGGCGGTGAGTCGTGGTGACTAATCACCAATCACGGCACAAACTCCACCCAGTCCAGATTCATCAGGCCGCTTTTTCCGGGATTCACAAAGACCGCATAAATTTCCGCGCGGGGCGTTGATGCGAGGGTGCTGGATGGGTCGATATATTTGTCCCATCCTCCGGTGTTTGGAACGTCCACAGTTGCGAGCAATTCCCCGGTCGGACTTCCGCTTCGCAGCTCGATTTTACCTCCGACATTGCCGCTGCTTGCGTGAAAAACCACCGACTTCGTTCCAGCGAGATTCAGTGTGCCCAGCTTCACGTGATGCCCGTGATCGATTGCTCCGACCATGGCGCCGAGAATCCGTGCGCCTTGCACCTCGCCGAGTTCCGCCTCCACGCGGCGCGAGCGCATCGCGACAGCGGCTTTTCCGCTGAGCGAACCTGCGGTCCCTCGGCCTGCGTCGGTAAACACGGCTTCCAATACGTAATGTCCCGGCTTGGAACTCTTGGCCGGGATGAGCTCGCCGGCGAGCCCCCGCAGCACGACCGGACCGCCTTTGCCTTTCTCCAGCGCGAGCACCCAGCGGAGCATGATGGCCACCTCGTCCAAGGTGTGCTGGGGATGCGGGAGCATCGGGATTTGCCCCCAAACACCATTGCCGCCCTCGCGCACCTTTTTGTTCAAAAGGTCCGCTGCACCTGCCTGTCCACGATATTTGTCCGCGACTTCCAGGAACGTCGGGCCGAGAATTTTCTGCTCCACGCCGTGGCAATTGAAGCAATCACTTTGCTTCATTCGTGAAAGCCCGGGGTCGGAGGTTTCCTGCTTCCCATCCGCCCGGACAAATGCGCCGCTCACCATGGTGCGAATGCCAAATTCATCGGGCTTTTTTGCAGACTCTCCGTCTTCCAAATCTGTGACGCTTACATTGAATTTCACCGGCACTCCCGGTGTAAAAAAATCGCCTTCTTTGGGTGAGTCAAAGCTCACCGTTGGTAATGAATTCCCTGCGATGACTGTGGTGAGAGCCGCAGCCGAGGCACCTTTAGCGTCCGTGGTGCGCAACTCCACCGTGTAGCTTCCAGGGTCGGTGATTGTTGTTCGGAGTGTCTCGCCGGAGCCAAGGATCTTGCCGCCGGGCTGAAGCGTCCACTCATACTTCAGCGCGTCGCCCTCGGGATCGCGCGAGCCCGCGCCGCTCAGCGTGACAGTCAACGGCTCACGGCCCGCAGCGGGAGTCACCGATGCGCGCGCCGTCGGAGGAAGATTCCCACGCACGTAACGAATGCGCAGAAGCTGGGAATCGGCATTCGCGCCCCAAGTCGCGCCGTAGTCGAGCAGGTAAAGCACGCCATCCTTGTCAAACTCGGCATCCACTGGGCGCTTCACGAGCGTCGCTCCTGCATCGACGAGAGGCTGCACTTTCTTCACCTGCTCGTCCTTGTTTGCCAGCACAACGGCGCTGGTGAAGGCCTCCACGCCCACGAGGTCTGAGTTTTCATCGAGCCTCGCCCATTTGATGAACGGTCGCTCCCAATCCCAAAACAAAAGGCATCGGGAGAAGTGGTGTGGGAAACCATCCGCCTTCTCGACGCTTGGTCCGCTGTAATACACGGGGCCTGCGCAAGCAGTCCGCCCGCCCTCGCCGAACTCCGATGCGCCGTAGGGCCAGAAAAGGAACGCCGGCGTTGCTGGAGGCAGATCACGAAGGCCTGTGTTGTTTGGGCCTTCGTTGATGGGATGCGCCGGATCGAAAAGCTTGCCGACCGTCTTCGTTGCATAGTCGAAGTCGGAGTACGCAAAGTTCTTTCCGATGAAATAGGGCCAGCCGAAATTTCCCGACTTCTTCGCCTGATTAATCTCATCGTATCCGCGCGGTCCGCGCTTCCCATCGCCGCCGGCATCCGGACCGACTTCGCCCCAATAAACAAACCCGGTCTTTTGATCCACGGACATCCGCCACGGATTCCGGCAACCCATAGCGAAAATCTCCGGACGCGCCTTTGGCGTTCCAGCCGGGAATAGATTGCCTGCCGGTATTTCGTATCCGCCATCCGGAGTGGGGCGGATCCGATTGATCTTTCCTGCGAGACTCATCGTATTCGCCGCCGATTTTTGCGCGTCCCAGGGCGACTTGCCCTCGCGTTCATCGATGGGGGCGTAGCCTTCGCTATCGCCGTGTGGATGAGTGTTATCTCCCGCGCTCCAGTAGAGATTCCCGTCCGGGCCAAACTCGACGCTGCCCGCATGATGACAGCATTCCTTGCGCTGTTCTTCGTATCGGAGGAGCACTTTCTCGGAAGTCACATCGAGCAAGTCACCCTTCATGGTAAAGCGCGAAAGCGATTGCCCGTCGTATCCCACGGGTGAATACAGGCAATAGATCCAGCCGTTCTCGGAAAACTTCGGATCGAGCGCGAAACCGAGGAATCCGTTTTCCTGAGCGCCGAACACTTTCAACTCACCCGCCACGGTGAATTCCTTTGAGTCCGGCCGGAGGATTTTCAGCTTGCCCCCGTATTCATTCACGAAAATCCGGCCGTCGCCGGCGATCTCCAGCTCCATTGGCTGGGCGAATCCGCCGCCGATGCGGTCCACTTTAAAACGGAAATCTTCAGGCAATTGCGCCACCGCGGCCGAGGTGAGAAACGCGAGGAAAGTGATGTTCTTCATGCGCGGAAAGAACCACGACTTTGCGCGCAACTTAGACACTGCTTCACGCCCTGCAAAGAGCATGGCGTTCCCGCCGGCGAGTGTGTTACTCCTTGCGCGAAATGACTCATCCAATCCTTCGAACTCTCGCCGTTTTCTTCGCACTGAATTGCGCAATGCCCGCATTTGCACAGAAGGAAATCCCAAAACGCTCACTGCCCGAGGCCCATACCGTCAAGGAAATCGAAGGTTGGCGCGTGCGCGTGGACGATCGGTTGCTGAACGGCGACGGTGCTGCTTTGGGCACGCGGGCGCTCAAAGTCCTCGAAGCAAAACTCGTCAACATCACCCTCCTCGTGCCGGAAAAACCGCTCGCCGACCTACGGAAGGTCACCATTCAGCTCGACCTCGACTACGGTGGCTTGAAAAACATGCAGTATCATCCGGGAGCTGAATGGCTCAAGGCGAACGGCTACAACGAAAACGTCGTGCGCTGCGTGCACATCCCGGAAGCGAAGGACTTGCTCTCGCCTTTTGAAAACCATCGCATGCCTTTGGTCATGCTTCACGAGCTCACCCACGCGTATCACGATCAAATCCTTGGGTTTGAAGAGCCGCGGATCAAGGCCGTGTGGGAAAAGTTTCGCGACAGCGGGAAATATCAGATCGTCCTCACCTCGCCGGGCTACACTCGCGAACATTACGGGCTCACAAACCAAAAAGAATTCTTTGCTGAGATGACTGAAACCTTTTTCGGCTCCAACGATTTCTATCCATTCGTTGCGGGTGAATTGAAACGCGACGAGCCCGAGATTTTCGCGCTCCTCGAAACCATTTGGGGACCTCTTCCTCGCCGCTGAAAATGAAATGCGCGACGCTTCTCAGTCTGCTGTGTGCCGCCGCATTTGCGGACGAACCGCACATGCGATATCTCGAAAACGACCGCGTAAAAGTCGGCGTGGATTTGCGGCTGGGCGGTGCCATCACGTGGCTTTCGCGGGATGGCGGCGGGAATCGGGTGAACAACTTCGACCGCGGGCGGCAGGTGCAGCTTTCGTTTTACTCGGGGCCGGTTCCGTTTGAGGCCGATGGACAAAAGCCGTCCGAGCATTGGCGGCACCTTGGATGGAACCCGATTCAGGCCGGCGATGATTTCGGGCACGGCTCGCGGGTGGTCGAGGAACGCTGCGATGCGCGGTCGATTTACGTGAAGTGTGTGCCGTTGCAGTGGCCGCTCAACAACGTGCCGGGCGAATGCACATTTGAGTCGTGGCTGGAGCTTGATGGCACCGTAGTGAAAGGCAGGGCTCGCTTGAATAATGCGCGGAGCGACAGGAAACAGTATGCCGCAAGGGACCAGGAGTTGCCGGCGGTCTATGCAAATGCGCCGTTTTACCGGGTGGTCAGTTACACCGGGGCCCGACCATTCTCGGGAGACGCTGTGGCCATCATTCCCAAATCCACAGTCAAGCATCCGTGGACGTTTTGGAGCGGGACCGAGCAGTGGTCGGCTTTGCTGGACGACACCGATCATGGCGTCGGACTCATCACGCCGGGACGCATTCGATTTACGGGCGGATTCGCCGGCAAGCCCGGTCCCAACCACACGCGCGGCAGCAGCACGGGATATCTGGCCAGTCCGGCAATGGAGATTTTGGATCACAATATCACCTTTGATTTTCGCTACGAATTGCTGCCGGGTTCGTTGTCCGAGATTCGTGCCCGTGCGACAGCATCCGCTTTGAAAGCAATTCCATCTTGGAAATTCGGAAACGATCGACAGGGATGGCGCCTGGCGAACGCTCAAGATTCGGGCTGGCCGATTCGTGGAATGCTGGATGTCAGTATCGCAGGAAATGACCCGCAACTGATCAGCCCGTCGGCTTTCTGGATTGCGGAAGATGCGCCATTTCTGGTGATCGAGGCGGCGTTTCAAACGCGTCATTCGACTGCAACCGTGTTCTGGACACGCCATCCCCAAAGCGGTCCGCAGACTGGGGACTCCGTCAATTTCCCGATCCAGGGCGACGGTATTTTCCGCAAATATGTGGTGCGCCTCGCAGACACGAAATCATACTCGGGAGCAATGACGGGGCTGCGACTCGATCCTGTGTCGGAAGGCATGGAAGGGGAGTGGGTGCGCGTGAAATCCATCGCGCTGAGTGCTAAGGATTGACCCAATTTCGTCAGAGCGGAAACTTCGTGAAGCTCCCGGTCATGAACGTCCAGGTATTCGAAAACTTCGCGATGCCTTGCGCCTTCGCGTCGGAGTAAAGGATGAGGCGATGCCCGTCGCTGTACCACCAGCCGGTGTGGGCATCGCGGGCCGATGAGCCGCCTGCGTAGATGCACTCGCCGCCGCCGCTTCCGGCGAAGCCCGCGTTTTTGACACGGTCCCAAGGAGTCTTGTTTTCCAGCACGGGGGATTCGTGGGCGAAGTATTTGAGCTTCACCATTTCCTCGGAATGTTGAGCGCAGGCGGCGCTGAGTTTTTCGCCGAGGAGCAGCGGACGCATCCCGATGACAAAGCGGCGGGCGTTGAGCAGTTCGGCATATTGCACTGCCTCGGGCTTTGCGGTCTTCATCTGCGCGTGGGCGGCGGTGACGAGGCGGTTGTATTCGCGCAGCGCAATGAAGGGCTCCATCTCGACAATGAACTCTTCCATTCCAAATGCGGGCTTTTCGGCCTTCGCGAGTGCGCCGATGGGCAGGGCGGCAATGTCGGACTCCTTGCCATCGGCCCAGGCAAGGTCGCGCTGGATTTGCGCGACCAGTGTCACGGACTCCATGACCTGCGCCGCTGCGGAATTGGTGCCGAGCTTGAGCCCTCGCATGACTTTCTCAAACGCCTTCTCCGCCTTTTGGTAGGCGCGGTCCATCTCGTCGAACTTCTTCTTGTCCTTGTGATGGTCGATTTGAACGATCGTCCGCGCTTCATCGCTCGCAGTCTTCCATTCGCGGAAATCGCGGCGGAGATTCTCGATCGTCGGGTCCGCAGGCTTTGCCATGCGGAGAAGATTGCGCATCCCGGCCGTTGCCGGAGCTTCGAGTTTCGCGAGCGCCGTCTTTACATCCGCACCGGTTGCGGCAGCGCCATCGGCCCGGAGCCGGACGACGGATGCGGAGCGCCGTGCGGTGTCGGCCTGCGCGATTTGCAGGAGCGCGGGAGTCCGCTGCGAGGAAGTGAGCGGCCCGCCGAACGGGTTCTCGGCGAGGAGTGTGGTGGTGAGTGCAATGAATCCAAGGAGTCGAAACATGCGCGCATCCATAGCGGGAGGCGATGGACGTGCTCAACTCAATACGAAGAACCCGGAAAACGACGGGCCGCGGTCTTCGGAAGTGGCTCCATAAATGTCCCGCGCGAGTAGAAGCCCCACGCCCCCGCCGCAAGGGTAAACGCCACAGAGGAACCTCCTATGCACCGGCGGCGACCAGGGTTTTGATCCGCCGCTCCAAGTCCTGCCGGGACACGATGTCCACCACCTCTACGGTTTGCGGCGTGAGGCGGAAGAGCATCCGGTGATCTATCCCCAGCCGGATTCGCGAGATGCCGGGGAGCGCTTTGAGGCGGACGACTTGCATGAACGCAGTGGATTCGCCCGACGCGATTCGCCCGAGGGCCTG